>NZ_DATMGG010000077.1:0-5050 GCF_035555815.1 Sphingomonas sp. | reverse complement strand
AGAAGCACCCGGCCGTGGCCTGGGTGAACTACGCCGGCCTCGAGTCGAATAAATACTATGAGGTTCACAAGCGCATCTGCCCCGCTGGCGCGGGCGCCGTATTCACGTTCGGCCTGAAGGGTGGCTATGAAGCTGGCGTCAAGTTCGTCGGCGCACTCGAGCTCTTCTCGCATCTCGCCAACATCGGCGATACGCGCAGCCTCGTGATCCATCCGGCATCGACGACGCACAGCCAGCTCACTCCGGAGCAACGCGCCGCGGCAGGCGCGGGAGACGACGTCGTGCGTCTCTCGATCGGCATCGAGGATACGGCGGACATCATCGCCGATCTCGATCAGGCGCTGGCGGCGGTCTGATCGTGGGTGACCGCCCGCTGCTGTTCGCCGCGCGACGTCATCCCGACGGCGCGCAACCGCGCGCGGCGCAGCCCGCTTGCGCGGGGCGCCGACGCGTGGAACGCCGTCAAATCGCGGCTGGAGACCAGCCGCGGTGGAAATCAGGCAGAGACGGGCTTGTCGTCACCGTCGTCCTTGACGGCGAAATACAGACCAAGGCCCGCCGCGATCACGACGAACACGATCAGGAACGGAAAACCGCCGGACTGATGGTTGACGTTGCTGGTCTTGCTGCTGGCGCGCAGGCTGTTGGCGACGGACAGATTCGACGCGGGCGCGGGCGTGACCGGCGCGGCGGCGGCCATGGTGCTGCCGAGAAGAAGAGCGCCTGCGGCGACGCTGGCCATGATGGTCTTCGGAATCATATCGCCTCCCGTTTTCGATGCGATCGAGCATCGACATTCCCGGTTCATGATTATGTTGGTGAAGCGGCCGGTCGGCGTTTTTCGCCGAAAAGTCAATGTAGCGGCAAAGTTGCCAGTCATTTCGGCGGAGAAATATCGACCCGCCCCACTTGCGGCGGCGGCGCTTATGATCTTGCCGGTGACCGCGTGATCGCCCGCCCAGCTATTTTCCGGATCGAGGATTGAGAGAGATGTTTTCCAAACTGCTGGTCGCCAATCGCGGCGAGATCGCGTGCCGGGTGATGCGCACCGCCAAGCGGATGGGGATCGCCACCGTCGCGGTCTATTCGGACGCCGACGCGCGCGCGCCGCACGTGCTGATGGCCGATGAGGCGGTGCGGCTGGGGCCCGCGCCGGCGGCGGACAGCTATCTCAAGGCTGAACTGATCCTTCTCGCCGCGCAGGAAACCGGCGCCGACGCGATCCACCCCGGCTATGGCTTCCTGTCCGAGCGCGAGAGCTTTGCGCGGGCGTGTGAGGATGCGGGGATCGCCTTCGTCGGCCCGCCGCCGAACGCGATCGCCGCGATGGGCGACAAGATCGAATCGAAGAAACTGGCCAAGGCGGCCGGGGTCAACGTGGTTCCGGGCTTTCTGGGCGAGATCGCCGATACCGATGAGGCGGTGCGGATCGCGTCCGACATCGGCTACCCGGTGATGATGAAGGCGTCGGCCGGCGGCGGCGGCAAGGGGATGCGACTGGCGTGGTCCGAACAGGACGTGCGCGAGGGCTTCGAGGCGACCAAGCGCGAGGGGCTGGCCAGCTTCGGCGACGACCGCGTGTTCATCGAGAAGTTCATCGAACAGCCGCGCCACATCGAGATCCAGGTGCTCGGCGACAAGCACGGCAACATCGTCTACCTCGGTGAACGCGAATGCTCGATCCAGCGCCGCCACCAGAAGGTGGTCGAGGAGGCGCCGTCGCCGTTCGTCACCCCGGCGATGCGGAAAGCGATGGGCGAACAGGCGGTCGCGCTGGCGCGGGCGGTAGGCTATCACTCCGCCGGCACGGTCGAACTGATCGTATCGGGCGCCGACAAGACCGGCGAGGGTTTCTACTTCCTCGAGATGAACACCCGGCTCCAGGTCGAGCATCCGGTCACCGAATGCATCACCGGGCTGGATCTGGTCGAACAGATGATCCGGGTCGCGGCGGGCGAGCCGCTGGCGTTCGGTCAGGACGGCGTGACGCTGAACGGCTGGGCGATCGAGAACCGCGTCTATGCCGAGGATCCGTATCGCGGATTCCTGCCGTCGACCGGGCGGCTGGTGACCTATCGCCCGCCGGCCGCCGACGCGCACCAGTCGCCTGTCGCGGTGCCGACCGACGAAGCCTATGTCCGCGTCGACGACGGCGTGGTCGAGGGCGGCGAGGTCAGCATGTTCTACGACCCGATGATCGCGAAGCTGGTCACCTGGGCGCCGACCCGCGACGAGGCGGCCGACCGGCAGGTCGCCGCGCTCGATCAGTTCCAGATCGACGGGATCGGCCACAACGTCGATTTCCTGTCGGCGATCATGCAGCACCCGCGCTTCCGCGAAGGCGCGCTGACCACCGGGTTCATCGCGGAGGAATATCCCGATGGCTTCCACGGCGCGACGGCGTCGGACGCGCTGCTGTGCACGCTGGCCAATGTCGCCGCGATCGCCGCGGAGGAGTCGTCGGTGCGGGCGCGGACCATCTCGGGCCAGCTGGGCGCGCCGCTGGCGACGCCGTCGTGCTGGTCGGTGCGGATCGGCGACAAGCGGTACGACATCGACACGGACCAGTCCGATGTGGTGCTCAGCTACCGGCCGGGCGACAAGCTGGCGTTCGCATCGCTGCCGGCGACCCGGCTCGGCCGCGACGGTGAGGCGCGCATGCGGCTGGCGATCCGGATCGAGCGGATCCCGTCGGGATACAGGCTCACCACGCGCGGCGCGTCACACGTCGCGCAGGTGCTGCCGGCGCGGCTCGCCCCCTATGCCGAGCACATGATCGAGCGCGTGCCGCCGGACATGAGCAAGTTCCTGCTGGCCCCGATGCCGGGGTTGCTGACCCGGCTCGACGTCGCCGAGGGCGATCCGGTCGAGGCCGGCCAGCCGCTGGCGGTGGTCGAGGCGATGAAGATGGAGAACATCCTGCGCGCCGAGAAATCGGGGACGGTCAAGGCGATCCACTTCGTCCCCGGCGACAGCCTGGTGGTCGATGCGGTGATCATCGAGTTCGCGTAACGGGGGGCAATTCCCGCTTGGGTGCTCCGGCGGGGGCTGGGGCATGGGCGGTGCTTTAATCGCCTCCCGGCCCGGTCAGCAGTTCCCGGTGGCGCGCGGTCAGGTCGATCAGCCACTGGGTGAACGCGCGGACGTGGCGGAACTTGTGCGTTTCCTGATGGGTGACCAGCCAGAAACTGCGGGTGATCGCGGTCGCCGGCAGCAGCCGGCGCAGCGACGGGTCCGACGCGCCGATGAAACGCGGCAGCACGCCGATGCCCGCGCCCGCCGCGATCATCGCATGTTGCGCGTTGATGCTCGACGATCGCAATCGCGCACGCAGGCGGTCGGGAAATTCCTCCAGATAGCGCAGTTCGGGGGCGTAGATCGCGTCGGGGATATAACCGACCAGCAGATGGTCGTTCAGGTCGGCGCTGCGCTCGATCGGCGGCCGGTCGGTCAGGTATGTGGCGGCGGCGTACAGGTCGAGCCGATAATCCGTCAGCTTTCGGGTGATCAGCGGCCCCCGGCGCGGGCGCGCCAGCAGCACCGCCAGGTCGGTTTCGCGCCGTGTCGGGCTGAGGAAGCCGCTGTTGGCGACCAGATCCACCTCCAGCCCCGGATGCATGTCCGCCAGCTCACCCAGGTGGCGGCCGATGAACCAGGTGCCGAACCCCTCCGACACGCTGACCCGGATCGTGCCGCGCAGCGCCATCTCGCGCGGGTGGTCGTGGTCGATGCCGGCGGCGATCCGCGCCATCGCCTCGACCCGGTCGAGCAGGCTGGCACCGGCGGCGGTCAGCACCTGATCGGTGCCGTCCTGCTCGAACAATCGCTCGCCCAGCGCCTGTTCGAGCCGCCGCAGCCGCCGGCCGACGGTGGTCGCGTCGGTGCCGGTCACCGACGCGGCGCGCCCGATCTGGCCCGTGCGGGCGATCGCGAGGAAGAACGGCAGGTCGCTCCAGTCCATCCATCTGCAAATATGCAGCCTATACCTGCGCGTCTAGCGGTTGAATCGCCGGCCGGGGTGGTCGAGAGGTTGGGGGGAGGAGAGGTTTCATGCGCATCATCGATCACGTGATTTCCGGCAACGCGGGCGGCGCCGGCGCGGCGCGTCAGGGCGACGTGTTCAACCCCAATACCGGCCAGGTCCAGGCGCAGGTGCCGTTCGGCACCGCGGCGACGCTCGACGCGGCGGTGGCGGCGGCGCAGGCGGCGCAGCCAGCCTGGGCGGCGACCAATCCCCAGCGCCGCGCGCGGGTGATGTTCAAGTTCAAGGAACTGGTCGAGGCCAACATCGACGAGCTGGCCGAACTGCTCGCCTCCGAACACGGCAAGGTAGTGGCGGACGCCAAGGGCGACGTGCAGCGCGGACTGGACGTGATCGAATTCGCCTGCGGCATCCCGCACGTGCTGAAGGGCGAATACACCCAGGGCGCCGGCCCCGGCATCGACGTCTATTCGATGCGCCAGCCGCTGGGCATCGGCGCGGGCATCACCCCGTTCAACTTCCCGGCGATGATCCCGATGTGGATGTTCGGCGTGGCGATCGCGTGCGGCAACGCCTTCATCCTCAAGCCCAGCGAGCGCGATCCCTCGGTGCCGGTGCGGCTGGCCGAACTGATGCTCGAGGCCGGCGCGCCGGCGGGCATCCTCCAGGTCGTCCACGGCGACAAGGAGATGGTCGACGCGATCCTGGATCACCCGGCGATCGCCGCGGTCAGCTTCGTCGGGTCGTCCGACATCGCGCACTATGTCTACCGTCGCGGCGTCGATGCGGGCAAGCGCGTTCAGGCGATGGGTGGAGCCAAGAACCACGGCATCGTCATGCCCGACGCCGATCTCGATCAGGTCGTCGCCGATTTGTCGGGTGCGGCATTCGGTTCGGCGGGCGAGCGGTGCATGGCGCTGCCGGTGGTGGTCCCGGTCGGCGACAAGACTGCCGACGCACTGCGCGAAAAGCTGCTGCCGGCGATCGCGGCGCTGCGCGTCGGCGTGTCGACCGATGCCGAGGCGCACTACGGCCCCGTGGTCAACGCCGCGCACAAGGCGCGCGTTG
>NZ_DATMGG010000076.1:0-26323 GCF_035555815.1 Sphingomonas sp. | reverse complement strand
TGAAGCGGGTGAGCGCGCCCGCGAAATAGCCGGACAGCTCCCGCGCCGCCGCGACCAGCACCGGATGATCCGGCGCGTCGGCCGCCGGCGCGAGCCGGACCCGGCGCGGATCGTCGTCCGGCCACAGCACCGCCGCCAGCCCGTCGTCACGCGCGACCAGCGTCAGCCGCCCGACGGGCGAATCGATCCGGGTCTGGACTAACGGCACCGGCGGCTCCCTCGACATCATCGATACGGCAGTCCTATCGCGCCGAACCGCGATTGCCGCACCCCGAATATTGTCGCGAAAGCCGCCCGTCGATCCGCGCTAGGGCTTCAATGCCTTGACCGCCGTATCGAGCCGGTCGGCATAGGCGTTGAGCACCGCGGCCGTCCGCGCAACATAGGTGCGCGCGTCGGCGAAGCGGCGCTGCTCGATCGCCTCGCGCACCCCCGGCAGCGTCTTTGCGCCATAGCCCGTCAGCGTGCCGGGCGCGTAGATCAGGTTGCGATACCACGGCCGCCCCGGCAGCCCGCGCGGGTCCGCCAGCACCTGATCGATCCCCTTCAGCGCCTTTTCCACCGCCGCCTGCGCGGCGGGCGAGGCGGCCGGGGCGCGATCGAGCGCGGCGTCCGCCGCCTTCGCCGACCGGGACAGGCGATCGGCGGCATCCTCGAGCGCCAGCATGTCGATCAGCGGCGTCATCTCCTTCGCCACCGGCGGCTTCATCGGATCGTCGGGATGGCTCGACAGCGCGAACACATTGTCGCGCAGTTGATCGAGCAGCGCGCGGTCGCTCTCACGCTGATCGGCGGCGAGCTTCTTCACCTCGACCACATAGCGCGACACCGTCGACGCGAAATCGCCGTAGCGTGCCGGCGGGCGCGACCCGGACGACGCGCGCAGGATCATCCGCCCGACCACCTTCGACAGCGTGGTGGCATAGACCAGCCCCGGATCGTCGAAACTCATGACATGGTGAAAACTGTCATAGGCCGAGTGATAGGCGCCGGCCGCCTGACCCTCTCCGCCGAAGCCGACGTTGAGCGCCGGTACGCCGAGATGCTCGAGGAACGCCGCGAAGTCCGATCCCGAGCCGAGCGGCGCGATCGGCAGATCGGCCCCCGCCTTCGCCGCCGCGACCGCCTCCGGCGACACGCCACGGCCGCCGTTGCGGATGCTGGCACGCGAGCGATCGTAGAGGCTGACCCCGGTCTGCGGATCGGGGACGTCGCGCGACACCTGGTTGACGAAATGCTGAAACACATGGCTGCCGTCACCGCGGAAGAAGCCGCGACCGACGACGTCGGTGTTGATGTACATCACCGCCTTTGCCTTCAGTTCATCGGCATGGGTCTCCGCCCATTCGGTCGAGCCGAGCAGGCCCGGCTCCTCGCCATCCCAGGAGGCGTAGACCAGCGTGCGGTCGGGCCGCCACCCGGCCTTGGCGAGCGCGCCCAGCGCCTTTGCCTCGGCCATCAGCGCGACCTGCCCGCTCAGCGGATCGCTGGCGCCGTACACCCACGCATCGCGGTGGTTGCCGCGCACGATCCATTCGTCGGGGCGGGTCTTGCCCGGCATCACCGCGATCACATTGTAGATCGGCTTTTGCGACCAGTCGGACTTGACCGCGAGGTGGAGCTTGACCGCGTCGGTGCCGCCCCAGTGATAGGTCATCGCCATGCCGCCGCGCGCGGCGCCGCCGGCGACCGGCCCTTCGAGCCGCGCCATGATCTTGGCGGCGTCGCCATAGGAGATCGGCAGCGTCGGGATCTTGAGCAGCACCGGCGATTCCTCGCGCGTCAGCCGCTTGGCGCCGGGGGTCGAGCCGATGCCGGGGGTCAGCGGATCGCCCGGATAGATGGTCATGTCGACCACCGACCCGCGCTGCACGCCCGTCTCGGGCCGGCCGCCGCCGCGCGGATAGACGTCATAGGCGCCGTAGCCGTCGTCGGCGGGGTCCGAATAGATGAGGCAGCCGATCGCGCCATGTTCCTGCGCCAGCTTGGGCTTCAGGCCGCGCCAGCCGCCGCCATAGCGGGCCATGACGATCTTGCCCTTCACGCTGATCCCGCGACGCTCCAGCGCCTCGTAATCCTCGGGCATCCCGTAATTGACGTAGACCACCGATCCGGTGACGTCGCCGTCACCCTGATAGGCGACATAGGGCGGCAGCGCGTCGGCGAGCTTTGCGGTGTCGGGGTCGGCACCGATCGCCGCTTCCTGCCCGCCCAGCGCAACCGGATTGGCGCCGACGATCTCCAGCCGGGTCGAGATCGGCGTCGGATAGAGCACGTCGAACGTCTCGATCCGCGCGTCCCAGCCCCATTGCTTGAACAGCGCGAGCTGCATCTCGGCATTGGCCTTGTTGTGCGGCGCGCCGACGTGGTTGGGGGCGGACGACATCTCCTTCAGCCAGGCGACCAGATCGGCGTTGTTGATCTGCGCGTCGAAGCTCTTTTCGATCGCCTTCGGATCGCCGGATTGCGCCACCGCGCCCGAGCCGACCGAGGCCGTCGCCAGCGCGACCAGCGCCGCCGACGTTATGAAGCGTCTACCCAATGCCATCGATTCCCCCCGTTTTGAGAATATCGTACCCGTCCCGCCGGGCCGCCGTCCCCGCACCGCTGCGCGGATCAGCACGGCCCGGCTGCGCGCCCTTCTTAGGACGGGCGCGCGCGGCAGTATACGGTATTCAAAGCGGATCGATCAGAACACCGCGCTCACCGAGAACACCAGCTGCGACCCGGCGATCGCGCTGCCGTCCTTGGTCGAGCTGAAATTGGGCTGGAGATAGGCCGCCTTCGCGCTGGTGATGCTGGTATCGACATAGGCGACGCCCAGCGTCAGCGGCCCGATCACGTAATCGGCGCCCAGCATCCAGTCCCAATAGCGCCCGGTCGGCGCGATGCTGGTGCCGTTGGGGCCAAGCCCGGGATTGCCGTCGGAATAGCCGACATGACCCTTCAGCGTCAGCGCGGTATTCGGCACCGAGGCGCCGAGATCGCCCCACAGATAGAGATTGTCCTCCGACTGGCCATGGCTCTGCGGCGTGTTGGAGAAATTGCCGAGCGCCTTTTGCCTGGGCGCATAGGCGACACCTACCAGCCCCGATACCGGACCCAGCGCGCTGCTCAGCTTGACATAGGGTTCGGCGAAGTCGGTGACGTCGGCGCCGCCGGGGTAGCTGTACCAGGTCACGCCGACGTCGATGTCGCTGGCGCCGCCGACCGCGAATTTATAGCCGCCGACCAGATCAAGCTCGATGCTGCCGCCGCCGAACGTGCCCCATCCGGACAGGCTCGATCCCCACACCGCGGCATAGGCGCCGCTTTCGTGAGTCACGGTAATGCCGCCCTGGAGTGCCATTTCCTTGTCGCTCTGCGAGACGCCTCGGAAACGATAGTCTGACACCAGGGCGACACTGCCCGAAACGGTCACCGGCTTGGGCGGATCGGTTTCATCGGCCGCTGCCGGAGTCGCTACGAACGTGGCCGCGGCGATCGCCGCGACCTTCAAGGGTTGGAACTTCATGGACCTATCCTCTAGCGGGATGTGGGGTGAAGTTCCTCCTGCATCGGGACCGTCGACCCTCTCAATGGGGATCGGAGGCCGATCGAGCCCGATCGTTCGTGTCTAGCGGCGGCGGTGTTCCCTTCTCTTTCCGGTTCGTGACAAAATGTTGCCGGCCCGCGGTCAGGCGGCCAGCCGCTCGGCCGCCGGCGTGGCGCCGGCGATGTGGACCGGCTCCCCCCCGGCGCGGCGGCGGGCCACCCATTCGCGGATGATCTCCGCGCAGGTGTGGTCGACCGCGGCGAGGTCGCTGACGTCGAACCGCACCGCGCGGCCCGCCGGCAGCGCGTCCAGCGTGGTGGTCAGCTTCGGCACCGCCAGGAACGACGCGGTACCGGCCAGCCGGATCCCGCTTTCGTCACCGTCGTCGCGGCGATCGACCTTCAGGCCGAACCGGCGCCAGTGCGGCAGCAGCTCGACCAGCGACAGCGCGATGCCGACCAGCACCCCGGTCAGCAGATCCTCGGCGACGACCACGATCAGCGTGATCGCCCAGATCGCGGCGGGCAGCACGCCATAGTCCTTGAGCAGATGACGGACGTGGGTGAGGTTGACCAGCCGCCAGCCGGTGACCACCAGGATCGCGCCGAGCGACGCCATCGGAATCGCGCGCAGCAGCCACGGCAGCAGCGCGACAAAGGCGAGGATCCACGCGCCGTGCAGGATCGTGGACAGCCGGGTCACCGCGCCCGCCTGCACATTGGCCGAGCTGCGCACGATCACCCCGGTCATCGGCAGCGCGCCGGCCAGCCCGCACAGCAGATTGCCGACACCCTGCGCGCGCAGTTCCTTGTTATAGTCGGTGCGGACGCCGTCGTGCATCCGGTCGACCGCCGCCGCCGACAGCAACGTTTCCGCGCTGGCGATGAACGCGATCGCCAGCGCGCTCGCCAGGATCGCGGGATCGAGCCAGCGCGCGAACATGTCGGCGCCGGGCGGCACGATCGCCGCCATGATCGACGCCGGCACCTCGACACGGGTGACGCTGAGGCCGAATGCGGCGGCGGCGACGGTGCCGGCGACGACGCCGATCAGTGCGCCGGGCACCAGCTTGAGCGCGGCGGGGCGGAATTTCTCCCACCCCAGCATCGCGGCGATGGTCAGCACCGCGATCCCGACCGCCAGTTCGGCGCCGGCGATACTGGTGGCGGACAGACCCAACAGACGACCGGGGATCGCCGCCAGATTCTCCAGCCCGCTGGGCAACGGCTTCTGGTCGAACAGCACGTGAAACTGACCGACGACGATCAGCACGCCGATTCCGGCCAGCATGCCGTGGACCACGGCGGGCGACACGGCGCGGAACCATCCGCCGACGCGCACCACCCCGGCGAGCAGCTGGATCAGCCCGGCGAGCACCAGGATCGGCCCCAGCACCGACAAACCCTGATCGCGGACCAGCTCGAACACGATCACCGCCAGCCCGGCGGCCGGGCCGCTGACCTGAAGCGGCGACCCGGCCATCGCGCCGACCACGATCCCGCCGATGATCCCGGTGATCAGCCCCTTTTCCGGGGGGACTCCCGAGGCGATCGCGATACCCATGCACAGCGGCATCGCCACCAGAAACACCACGATCGACGCGGTGAAATCACGCGTCAGCGTGGCGCGCGAAAAGACAGAAGCGATACTCACTCCGCCGCCTCCGCCATCGCGATGTCGCTGGCGACGCGACGCGCGGCGGGCAACGCAACCGGCAGCGGGCGATCGTCACGCATCGGCACGAAACGGCCGGTCTCCCCGTCGAGCCCCAGCACCTGCCCGGCGTGGATGTCGACGAACCAGCCGTGCAGCGCGATCTCGCCGCGCGCGATGCCGGCGGCGACCGACGGGTGGGTGCGCAGATGGGCAAGCTGCACCACGACGTTTTCCAGGCTGGCGGCGCGGACCGCGGCGGCGCTTTCCATTTCGGGATAGCCGCCGCGCACGACGCTCTCTGCGGCGTGGCTGTGGCGCAGCCAGGCGGCGACGTTGGGCATCCCGGTCAGCATTTCGGGGTTCATCAGCGCCTTCATCGCGCCGCAGTCCGAATGGCCGCAGACGATGATGTCGCCCACGCCCAGCGCCGCGACGGCATATTCGACGGTCGACGAAACGCCGCCGTTCTGAGTGGCGAAGGGGGGCACGATGTTGCCCGCGTTGCGGCACACGAACAGGTCGCCCGGCTGGGCCTGCATGATGTGTTCGGGCACCACGCGGCTGTCGGCGCAGGAGATCATCAGCGCCTTGGGGCTCTGCCCCTGGCTGGCCAGCTTCGCGTAGAGTCCGTCGCTCAGCGGATAGACCCGCTTCTCGAAGTCGAACACGCGCCCGATCAGTTCATTCATGGCGAAACCTCCTCAATCGTGTGAGCGGGAGGTACGGGGCCGATCTTGCTGCGGCGCAGCGGGTCTGTAAGAAAATGTTGCCCGGCCGCGCGGCGGCCCCGGCATCAACGACGCGGGAGGATCATCTCCACGCGCAGCCCGCCGCGCGGGCGATTGACCAGCGACAGGCGCCCGCCCTCCCCCTCGACCGCGCGGACCACAATCGGCAGGCCGAGCCCGAACCCCGACGTGTCGCGCGATCGCGCGCGATCGAGGCGGACGAACGGCAGCAGCACCTTGGCATGGGCGTCGTCGGGTATGCCGGGGCCGTCGTCCTCGACGCTGATCGCCACCTCCGCCCCGCGATCCTCCAGCCGCAACCGGGCATTGCCGCCATAGTGGAGCGCGTTCTCGACCAGATTGACGATGGCGCGCTTCAGCGCGAGCGGACGCACCGTCAGCTCGCAATGATCGGGGCCGCTGTAGCTCGCCGGGCGATCGTGGTCGGCGGCGTCGTTGGCGATCGTCGCGCACATCACGGCGACGTCGATCCCCGCCGCAGCCTCCTCGCCCTCCCCGCCCAGATAGGCGAGCAGTGACGCCACCATCGCGTCCATCTCGATCACGTCGCGCTGGATCGAATCGCGCAGGTCGTCGTCGTCGATCAGGTCGGATCGCAGCCGCAGCCGGGCGAGCGGGGTGCGGAAATCATGCCCGACCGCGGCCAGCGCCTCGGTCCGGTCGTCGATCAGGCGGTGGATGCGGTCCTGCATCGCGTTGAACGCGCTGATCACGCGCCGCACCTCGCCCGGCCCCTGCACCGGCACCACCTCGACCTCGCCCTGTCCGACCTGGTCGGCGACGATCGCCAGCCGGCGCAGCGGGCGCAGCACCTGGCTGACCAGCACCCCGCCCAGCACGATCAGCGCGATCGCCGGCGTCAGCGCCAGCAGCGCGCGGCTGATCGCGAAATCCCAGCGTCGCAGCGGCTCGCGCGTCTTGAAATAGAGCCAGCTGCCGTCGTCGAGCGCCAGCGCGCCGCTGATATAGCTGTTGCGCCCCGGCGAGGTCAGTCGCAGCCGCAGGTCGTGCGCGGCGAGTTCGGGCTCCCACGCGATGATCTGCCGGTGCATCCGGTCGAGCGACGGCGCGACCGGCGGCGCGGCGGGCACCGTCTGTTGCCAGCGCACCAGATAGCGCGAGGTGGTCACCTCCTCCGCCATTTCCTCGCGGCGTTCGACCGGCTGTTCGCTGATCAGCTTGCGCGCGATGATCAGATGTTCGGCCAGCCGGTTCGCCTCGTCGTCGCGGATCGAGAAATGGCCGGCACGTTCGTAGAGGAAGGTGGTCGCGCCATATTCGACCAGCAGCGCGAGCAGCAGGATCGCGAAGATGCGGCCGATGATCCCGACCACGGGCAGGCGCGGCCAGATCGTCACCGCCCGCCCGTCGTCATCGGCGGTCGACCGGCACGTTGAGCATATAGCCGACCCCGCGCACGGTGATGATCGGCGCGGATTTGCCCGCGGTCGACAATTTTCGTCGCAGCCGGCTGATCAGCACGTCGACGCTGCGATCCGAACTGTCGCCCAGCCGCGTGCGCGACAGCTCGATCAGCCGCTCGCGCGCGATGACCCGCTGCGCGTTCTCGCACAGCGCGACCAGCAGGTCGAACTCGGCGCCGGTCAGATCGACGATCGCGCCCGTCGGCGACAGCAGCTCGCGGCGCGCCAGCTGGACCGTCCAGCCATCGAACGCCATCAGGTTCTGCGACCGGTCGACGGCCTCGCGCTGGGGGGCGTGACGGCGCAGCACCGCGCGGATGCGGGCGAGCAGCTCGCGCGTGCCGAACGGTTTCGGCAGGTAATCGTCGGCGCCCAGCTCCAGCCCGACGACGCGGTCCATCTCGCTGCCCCGGGCGGACACGAAGATGATCGGCACGTCGCTGTCGCGGCGGATCGCGCGGCACAGGTCGATGCCGCTGGTGCCGGGCAGCATCACGTCGAGCAGCACCAGATCGACCGGTCCCGCCTCGAACGCGCGCCACATCTCGGGCGCGGAACCCGCCGGGCGGACCGCATAGCCATTCTCCTGCAATGCCCGCGCGGTCAGGGTGCGCAGCGGCGGATCGTCTTCAACAAGCAGGATGGTCGGGGATGTCATGGGTTGGAACGACGGGGACCTATGGTGCGATCGACGGGGCGTCAATGCCGGCGCCGCGACGCAGCACGCCAGCAATATTTCCTCACAAACGCGCCAAGGCCGCGAAAGCTGCCGGTCCTAGATCGCGTTGGTTATCGTCAAGCGAAGGACCATGCCGATGCTTCTCCTCCTGATCGCCGCCGCCGGGCTGGCCCCGCCCCCGGCCGAGCGCATCGCCGCGCCGCAGCCGCATCATGTCTCGGCCGCGATCAGGGTGGGCTGCCGCGTCCAGCAGGTCCATACTCCCAGGGGCAAACCGGTCCAGTCCGCGCCGATCGTCCGCTGCACGCCCGAACAACGCGCGTTGCTGGCCGGTCGACCGCCCCAGCGGGCGGCGGGATCGATCGCGCGATAGCAGCGCAAGGGGCGTGGCGGCGCCCCCGTTGCGCGGCGAACGCCGCCACCGCTATACCGGAGCGATGGCCACCCCGACCGGGCCGCTCGCCGGCATCCGCATCGTCGAGTTCAACGCCATCGGCCCACTCCCGCTCGCCGGGATGCTGATGGCGGACATGGGCGCCGACGTGGTCCGCATCGCCCGTGCCGGCGATGCCGACGGCGGCGGGCGCGATGCCGGCAACGCATTGCTCTATCGCGGGCGCGCCGTGATCGAACTCGATCTCAAGACCCAACACGACGACGCGCTGGCGCTGATCGCCGGCGCCGACGCGCTGATGGAGGGATTCCGCCCGGGCGTGATGGAACGGCTCGGGCTCGGCCCCGAACCCTGCCTCGCCGCCAATCCGCGGCTGGTCTATGGCCGCATCACCGGCTGGGGACAGACCGGCCCGCTGGCGGAACGCGCCGGGCACGACATCAATTACCTCGGCCTCACCGGGGCGCTGCACGCGATCGGGTCGGCCGACGCGCCGCCGCCGCCGCCGCTCAACCTGGTCGCCGACTATGGCGGGGGAACGATGTTCCTGGTGACCGGCCTGCTCGCCGCGCTGCTGTCCGCCCGCGTGACCGGACGCGGGCAGGTGGTGGACGCCGCGATGATCGACGGCGTGGCGAACATGACCGCGCTGTTCCACGCGCTGCGGGCCGACCGGCTGTGGAGCGACGCGCGCGCCGCCAATCTCCTCGATGGCGCCGCGCCCTTCTATCGCTGCTATCGCTGCGCCGATGGCCTGTTCGTCGCGGTCGGCGCGATCGAGCCGCAATTCTATCGCGCGTTCCTGGCCGGCATCGGCCTCGACGCGGACGACTGGCCGCAACTCGACCGCCGACGCTGGCCAGAGATGGCGGATCGGGTCGCGGCGATCTTTGCGACGCGGCCACGCGACGCCTGGACGCAGGCCTTTGGCGGCACCGACGCCTGCGTCACCCCGGTGATGCGCTGGGACGAGGTGGCCGACGAGCCGCACAACGCCGCGCGGGCCACGTTCGTTACCCGCGACGGATTGACGCAACCGGCGCCCGCGCCGCGCTTTTCCGCGACGCCGGGCGCGATCGCCGCCGGGCAGGCGAGCACGGTCGCCGCCGTGCTCGCTCGCTGGTCGGCGGCGCGCTGATCCGATCGGTCAGAAGCGCAGGCTGACGCCGAAGTCGCCGTTGAACGAATACATCTCGCGCGAATAGGTCTGGTAGCGGTTCCCCTGGTAGAAGGAATTCGGCGCCTCGCCGATGTTCGACAGCGATCCGAACACTTCGATCGCGCTGTTGATCTTGTAGCTGACCCGCGCGTCCACCGCGGTGCGCGGTTCCTGATAGACGTCGGTGGCGGCGCTGTCGCTGATCGCCTCGAGGAACTTGTCACGGTAGCTGACCGCGACGCGCGCCTCGAACGGCCCCGCTTCATAGAACAGCGACGCGTTGAGGATCTTCTTCGACTGGCGGAAGAAGGGAATGCTCTCATTCAGTCGTCCCGGCACGTCGACGCTGGAGGTGATGTAGGTGCCGTTGACCGAGGCACCGAACTTGTCGAGCGGCGCCGGCAGGAAGGTGAAACGCTGCTGGAGATTGACCTCCACCCCGGTCAGTTCGCCGCTGTCCGCGTTCTGCGGCTGCGACAGCGTCAACAGCGGCACGCCGGCGAAGCTGGTGTTGAACAGCGTCTGGGTGAAGACCGGGTTTTTCAGCCGCTTGTGGAACACGCCGATCGAATAGATCGTATCGCTGCTCGGATAGAATTCCGCCGACAGGTCCAGCCCCATCGAGGTATAGGGCTTCAGGTTGGGATTGCCGGCGCTGCCGGCGCCCGCGTCCTCGGTGAAGGTCGGAACGGTCGCGTCGTAGTTCGGGCGACCGATGGTGTTGGTCCAGGCGGCGCGCAACGTGAACTTGCGCCCCGGCCGATAGTTGAGGTGCACGCTGGGCAGCACGTGGGTGTACGACTGCTTGAACGACAGCGGCTCGATATCGGTGCCGCCGGCGCGGACCGAAAAGGCATGGTAGCGCCCCTCGGTCCGCTCGACGCGGACGCCGCCGATCGCGGTCAGATCGCCGAACTTGAGGCTGGCCATGCCATAGCCGGCGTAGATCTTTTCCCGGATATTATAGTCGAGCGACGCCTCGTTGATCGCGGTCTGGAGCGTGTCGAGCGTCAACAGCGCCGGATTGGCGGCGTAATAATCCAGCACCTTCTGGTAATCCATTGCCGGGCCGAAATTATAGCGGCTGGTATAGAAATCCTCCGGTGGCGGCAGCACCGCACCGGTTTGCAGGAACGTGCTGGTGCCGACCGCGAGCTGCTGGGTCTGGGTGTTGTCGCGGTTCTTGTCGCGGCTGATGAACTTCGCCCCGGCCTTCAGGAAACTGCCTTCGTCGTCGATCGGCAGCTTAAGATCGGCGCGGACGGTGTGCAGATCCTCGTCGATCCATTCCCGGCGCTGGCGGATGCGGCGCAGCGGATAGGCGGCCGGATCGTAGAGCGCGTCGGGAATCTGGGTGAAATAGGGCAGGCCCGGCGACAGTTCGAGCACGCTGACCTGCCCCGCCGCCGAACGGAACTCAAGGTCGTCGCGCACCGGCGTGTGCTCCTGCGCGCGGGCGTAGGTGTAGTTGAGGTCAAGCTCCGCCTCGCCGAACTTCAGCTCGGCGCCCGGCGAGATGTTGTAGAGCTTCTGCGTCTGGTTGTTCTGCCGGAACTGGCGCGTGGCGCGTCCATTGGGAAAGCGGATCGAGGTTGCGGTGGGGAAGGTCGGCGTGCCCGCCGCATAGGCGAAGTTGAACTGGTCGCGTTCCTCGTGATCGGTGAACTGGTTGTAGATGGTGCGCAGGTACAGCCGCGTGTCGTCATTCGGCCGCCAGTCGAGGTTGACGATACCGCCGATGCGTTCGCGCATGATGCGATAGTCGAACAGCACCAGGCTGGTCGGCGCGGACACCCCGGCGAAATTCGTCCAGCCGGTCGGCTCGACCAGGTCGCTGTCGATGAACCGCTTGAGGTAGCTGGCGGCGACGACGATGCCGAATTCGCGATTGGCGCCGAACCGCTGGCCGTGCGTGGCGCTGGCGCCGAAACCGGTCTTGCCAGACTTGTTGTTGAACGCGCCGCGCAGCGTGCCGTAGGTGAAGGCGTTGGGCCGGTCGAACGCGGTGGGCGTGATCAGGTTGATGCTGCCGCCGATCGCATTGGCGTCATAGTCGGGCGTCACCGCCTTGATCACCTCGATCGCGGAGACGAGGTCGGACGGGATGGTATCGAGCGCGACGCGGCGCCCCTCCGCCTCCGGGATGCCGACCAGATTGCCGTCGACGGTGACCTGGTTGAGATTGGGATCTACGCCGCGCACCACGACATAGCGCGGCTCGCCCTGGTCGAGCTGGACCGACACGCCGGGCAGGCGCTGCACCGCTTCGGCGGTGTTGAAGTCGGGCAGCTTGCCGATGTCGTCGGATGCGACGATGTCGGCGACGGTCGCCAGCTCGCGCTTGCGCTCGATCGCCTGCTCGCGCGAGATGCGCGAGCCGGTGACGACGATCTCGTCGTCATGCGGCCCCGCGACCTGTTCGTCCTGGATCGGCGCGGCGGCCTGCGCGATTGCCGGCAAGGCAGCGCCGGCCAGCGCCACGGCGCGGATCGTGCGGCGGATGGCGTTCGGCGTTACGAGAAAATACCCCATAGTCTCCCCCTATTGACTGGTCGTGGAACGGTTGGGCGCGGCGGCATCGCCGTCCGCGCAGTCGGTGAGGCCGGGAACGGGCAGACAGCGCCCGTCGAGTCCGGCCGGCGCCGGTAGATGGATGATCGCCGCGATGGTCGGCGCGATATCGACGGTCTCCACCGCGAACGGCCGCTCCTGCGCGGGGATCGCCCGCGACAGGAAAATGATCGGCACGCGCCGGTCATAATCCCACGGCGTACCATGGCCGCCGAGATAGAAGCCCGGCGTCGGCGGAATGATCGATGCGAGCGGCTGATAGGCGACGACGATATCGCCAGACCGGCCGGGATAGGCGCTTTCCGCCATGCGCTGGCGCAGCGTCAGCCCCTCCGGCCACGGATTGGCCGGCCGGGGATCGGCGAGGAGTTCGGTGCGCGCGTGGGCCGCGACCACCTCCGGTCGCGCGCGCAGCCACGTCAGCGCGGCGGCCACCGCCCGCGCCTGAAGCGCCGGGGTGAACGCGCCACCCGCCGGGCTGGCGAAATAGAGCTGGTCGATGTTGTAGCCGCGTTCGGTCACCACGAACGGCGCGAAGCCAAGCCCTAGCTCCGCCGCCACGCTGTCGTTCAGCGCGCGCAGGAACGCCGGCGATTCCAATCGCCTGGCATCGGGATAGCCTGTCTCGCGCAGCCGTTCGGGCATGTCGCTGCCGCCGTGATCGGCGGTCACCACCACCAGCGCGTCGGGGGCGACGTCGAACACCCGGTCGAGAAAGTCGCCCAGCGCGCGATCGAGCCGGCCGAGGTGATCGCACATTTCCGGCCCGCCGGCGCCATAGACGTGGCCAATCGCGTCGGTCGCCGACAGGCCGACGGTCAGCAGATCGGTGGCATCGTCGGCGCCCAGCGCGTAGCGATCGATCATCGCGCGCGCGGCGTCGAGCGTGGCGAGATCGAGGAACGGCGACGGGCGAAAGCTGCGCGCCGCCGCCGCCGGATCGTCCATGCTCCAGCCGTCGGGCGGCACCTTCGCGTGCCAGGTCGCCTGGCCGACGGCATAGCTGCCTTCTAGCGCGCGGCAGGCATCGTCGGCATAGTCCCAGCGTGGCTTCGCCTGGGCGCGCAGCGCGGCGTTGACCGGCGCGACCGGCGCCAGCTTGGCCTGCGCGTCCTCGCCCGGCGCGACGAAGGTGGTGAAGCCGGCGTATTTGTCATCGTACCAGAAGACGGCGTCGGCGCGGTGGCCGCCCATGGTCAGCGCGCTGCGGTCCTTGCCCGCGACCGCGACGACGCGGCCGGCGCCGCCCGCCGCCTTGATCCAGTCGCCCACCGTCGTGGTGATCAGCCGTTCGGGGCCGCGCCCCTCCGCCCTGGCATCGTGCGCCAGCCGGTTGACGGTGGAGGCCAGGCAATAGGTCTCCTTGGCCGATCCCGGCTCGAACCAGCTGTTGCCGGTGATGCCGGTGCGGTTGGGATGGGTGCCGGTCAACAGCGTCGAATGGCCAGGGCAGGTCTCCGTGATCGCGTGCGACTGATAGGCGTTGGGGAACACCATCCCCTGCCCAGCGATCCGCGCCAGCCCGCCGGTGAATCGGTCGCGATAGCGGCTGAACAGCGCGCTGCCGAACTGGTCGATCGAGATGACGACGATCAGGCGCGGAGCGCGCGCCGGTGCCGGCTGGAGCTGCGGTTGCGGTTGCGGTTGCTGGGCGAACCCCGGCGACGCCAGCATCGCCAGCATCGCCGCCGCCAGCACGGCCAGACGCGACGAAGAACGGACAGACGATGTTGCGCGCCGCACTGTAGTGCCCGCGCCGGCCGGTCGCGCCATGTGCATAACCTCCCCGCGGTTCGGCGCTGTACCGCGCCTGTGATGCAGGGCAGATAACAGCAGGGTTTCGCTAAAGTCGACGCGGCGGCTAGCAACAGCATGTTACGTTTTCGCGAACTCCAAACCGTCATCGACCCGTGTCATGCTGCGCCGATCATGACCACGATTCTCACCCGACGCTTCGTGCTCGAAGGAGGCCTTGCCAGCCTCGGCCTGTTCGCGCTGCCGCTGGCGGCGCGGGCCGCCGCGCCCGCCTTTACCCATGGCGTGGCGAGCGGCGATCCGAAGCAGGATCGCGTGACGCTGTGGACGCGCTGTTTCCCGGCGGACGGCACCACAGCGCGGGTGCGGGTGGAAGTGGCGCAGGACCCCGGTTTTCGCCGCCGCGTCGCCGCCGACTGGGGCGTGGCGTCCCCCGACAATGATTATTGCGTCAAGATCGTCGCCACCGGGCTGCAACCGGGCAGCCGCTATCACTATCGATTCATCGGCCCCGACGGCGCGACGTCGCCGGTCGGCCGCACGCGGACGCTGCCCGCGCGCGGCAGCGATCCGTTCCGCGTCGCGGTGCTGTCCTGCGCCAACATGGATTTCGGCTATTTCAACGCCTATCGCCATTTGGCCGGCCGCAGCGACATCGATCTGGTGCTGCACCTGGGCGACTATATCTATGAATGGGGCAACGGCACCCACAGTCTGGCGGCGCAGGCACTGAAGGACCGCATCTCGCGCCCGTCGAACGAGACGGTCACGCTCGACGATTATCGCACGCGCTATGCCTGGTATCGCGCCGATCCCGACCTGGCCGAGATGCATCGGATGTTGCCGATCGTCTCGATCGTCGACGATCATGAGGTCGCCAACAATTCGTGGCGCGACGGCGCGGGCAATCACCAGCCGAACGAGGGATCGTATCAGGTCCGCAAGGCGGCGGCGATGAAGGCGTACCACGAATGGCTGCCGATGCCGGACACGCCCTATGACCGCTACGACATCGGCGATCTGGCGGCGATCTTCCGCCTCGACACCCGCCTGCTCGCGCGTGACGAGCCGCCCAGCCTGAACGACGCGCTGGCCGGCGCCGCCGATCCGATCAAGGCGATGGCGGCGTTCCGCGACGGCGTGTTGCAGGACCCACGGCGCCAGTTGCTGGGCGAGGCGCAGGAACGCTGGCTGGCCGACGGGCTGGCGCGGTCGGTCAACGACGGGCAACGCTGGCAGATCCTCTCGCAGCAGGTGATCATGGCGGAGCGCGTGCTGCCCCAGGCCGCCGCGCGCTGGGCACGGACGCCGCCGGCGCCGGGATCGAAGGCCGATCTTCGCCAGCAGCTCGCGCTGGCCTCCTCGCGGGCGGGGTTGCCGCTCAGCCTCGACGACTGGAACGGCTATCCCGCCGCGCGCGCCCGCGTGCTGGCGGCGGCGCAGGCCGCGCGCGCCAATCTGGTGGTGCTGGCCGGCGACAGCCACAATGCGTGGGCATCCGACCTGGTCCACGACGGCCGGCCGGCGGGCGTCGAATATGCCGGCCAGTCGGTTGCCTCGCTCGGCATCGACGGGCGGTTCGATGCCGATCCGGCGCAGATCGCCGCCGACATGATCGCCGCCAACCCGACGCTCAAATGGTGCGACACCAGCCGGCGCGGCTATATGACGGTGACGCTGACCCACGACGCGGCGCGCGCCGACTGGGTGATGCTGGATACCGTCGCGCGGCGCTCCACTGACCTGGCCGGCACGGCGAGCGCGACGGCGGGCCACGGCGCGCGCGCGCTGGCGATCGGCTAGCGCCCGGCAGCCACCGGCGGAATGCGGCTGGCGACGACCATCTTGGTCGCGCGATCGAGCGACCACAACACCCGCGATTGCGAGCGGTCCCACGCGATCGCCTGCCCGCCGGTCGGCAGCGCGATCGTCGCGACATGCTCCAGCATCCCCCCCGCATCGGGCAGGCGCAGCGCGTAAAGCTCGCCCCGGTCATGGCCGGTGACATAGAGCAGCCCATCGTCGCCCCATGATCCGCCCGAATTGCTCATCGGCGCGAACCGATCGAGCACGCTGGCCGGGAACAGCCACGACCCGGTCGGGCGGAACTGCGCGTCGAACCGGACCAGCCGGGTCCACGTATAATCGTGCCCGGCCTCGCCGCCGTGATCGGCGGGATAGTTGGCGAAACCGCCGTACCAGCCGTCGCCGTGGCGCTCGATCCAGGTCAGCGACCCCGGCAGCGGCGGCAGCGTCACACTGCGAATGTGGTGCAGCGTCGCGGTGTCGAATACCTCGACCACGCTCGCCATCGGCACCGCCGGATAATTGGACGCCGCGCAGACCAGTTCGGCACCGTCGACCACGCACGAATTCATGTGCGGATAGAGCTTCAGCGGCCCTTCCCACTGGGCGACGCGCTTGCCCGTCACCTTGTCGTACTTGCCGATGCGGTTGTTCGAATTGGGGTAGAAATAGCGCGCATCGGCGGCGACGCCCTGCCGCGCCTCCTCCGCCGGCCAGCGCGCGACAACGGTTGCGGCGGGCATATCCTGCGCGGTTGCGGCGGGCGCATCCTGTGCCGTGGCGGCGGTAGGGGCGACCAGCGCCGGCAGGATCATCAGCCCGAGGGCGGCCCAACGCGTCATCGTCACTCTCCCCATGCGGTTTGCCCGCCATGCTTAGGCGAAGCATGTGACAGGTGAAGCGCCGAATCCGCAACTCGGTGTTGGCGCCGATGCAACATTTGCCGGTGGTGCGCGCGCGGTGATTCGGCATAGGATCGCGCCCGTGATTGAAACAGGCGATCTCCTGGTCTTTACCCGCGTCGTCGAGCTCGAGAGCCTGACGCGCGCCGCCAACGCGATGGGCGTGCCGAAATCGACGATCAGCCGACGGCTGACCCGGCTGGAGGAAAAGCTGGGCGTGCGGCTGTTGCGGCGGACCACGCACGGCATCGTCACCACCGAACAGGGGGTGGTGTTCTTCGAATATGCCTCACGCTGCCTGGGCGTGCTGCGCGACGGCACCAACGCGGTGCAACTGGGGACGACGCGGCCAAAGGGGTTGCTGCGCATCTCGGTCCCGCACGAGCTCGACCGCAGCCTGCTCGCGCCGATGCTCGCCGCCTATCTGGAGACCTATCCCGACGTGCGGCTGGTGACAGTGCTGTCGAACGAGACGATCGACCATTTCCGCGACGGGTTCGACCTGGCGATCGTCGCCGACACGCTGCCGCTGGCGGAGGCGTCGCTGATGACGACCAAGCTGGGCACCACCGATTACGGCCTGTACGCCGCGCCGGAATATCTGGAACGCCACGGCGTCCCGCAGAGCCATGTCGACCTGAGCCGTTTCGATCTGCTCGCGTGGGGCACGATCGACGTGAAGGCGCAGTGGCAGCTGATGCGCGCCGACGACGAGGTGACGGTCGAGTTCCGCCCCCGGCTGGTGTGCAACGACCTGATGCTGCTGCGCCAGTCGGTGCTGTCGGGGCTGGGCATCGCGCCGCTGCCAGCGTTCATCTGCAAACACGAGCTGGCCGAAGGGCGCATGGCGGAGGTGCTGCCGGGCTGGCGCCCGCCCGGTCGCAGCTTTTACGCGGTGTTCCCGCACCAGCAGGCGATGCCGGTCCGGGTCCGCACCTTCATCGACTTCCTGGTCGAACGTCTGCGCCCCACCCTGTCGTGGGAACTGGGTTAGGCGCCCTTCCGCTCCCCCTTATTGCACCACCAGGTAGGTGAACGGCGGCACATAGGCCATCAGCATCACCACCAGCCCGATCAGCGACCCCAGCACGATGCTGTGGACGAAGACGTAGCGCAGGATCCGCCCTTCCTGCCCGAACCACTGCGTCGCGGTGGAGGCGACGACGATGCTCTGCGCGTCGATCATCTTGCCCATCACCCCGCCCGCGCTGTTGGCGCTGGCCATCAGTACCGGCGACAGGCCGAGTTGCTCCGACGTGACACGCTGGAGGTTGCCGAACAGAACGTTGGACGCGGTGTCCGATCCGGTGACGGCGGTGCCCAGCCAGCCGAGCATCGTACCGAAATAGGGGTAGAGCACCCCGGTCGTCGCGAACGCCAGCCCCATCGTCGTGTCGAGCCCGGAAAAGCGGGTGAGATAGCCGAGCGCCAGCATCGCCGCGATCGTCAGCAACGACGGCGTGACGGTGCGGAACGCGCGGCCATAGCTGCGCACGATCTCCCCCGGCCGCGCGCCGAGCAGCAGCCCACCGACCACCGCCGCGATCAGGATCGCGGTGCCGGTCGCCGACAGCGGATTGAACACATAGACCGCCGCTTCGGGCGTGACCGCGCTCACCACCGGCGGCACCTTGGCGATCGCCATGTCGAGCCCCGGCACCGGCACGGCGAGGCGGAAGATGCCGTCGAGCAGCGTCTTGATGCTGGGAATGCCCCAGATGAACACCAATGCGGTCAGGATCAGCCACGGCATCCACGCCTTGCGCACGCTGGCGGCGTCGGCCGGCGCGTCGGTGATCGCGACCGCGTCCTCGTGCGCGGCGACGTGGTCGACGTCGGTCTCCGGCACGCGCGTGTCACCCTTGGCCAGCTTGGCCTCGTTGACCGCCATGATCGTCGCCGGGCGCCACACCCGCAGGAATCCGACCAGCACCACCAGCGAGATCAGCGCCGGCCCGATCGAGGCGAGCCACGGCCCGTGCAGGTTGGAGATCGCCAGCTGCGCCACCGCGTAGGTGCCGCCGACCACCAGCGCCGCCGGCCACACCGCCAGCGTCCGCCGCCACCCGCAATAGGCGACCAGCAGCCAGAACGGCACGATCATGCAGAACGGCGTCATGATCCGCCCGACCGTCGCCGACAGGTCCAGCAGCGGCAGCCCGGTGACCGATGCCAGCGACAGCGTCTGCACCCCCAGCGCGCCGAACGCGACCGGCGCGGTGTTGGCGATGAGCGACAGACCCGACGCCTGCAACCGGGTGAAGCCCAGCCCGATCAGCATCGCCCCGGTCACCGCGACCGGCGTGCCGAACCCCGCCGCACCTTCAAAGAACGCACCCAGGCAGAAGGCGATCACCAGCAGCTGGAGCCGGCTGTCCTCGCTGATCCGCGCGATCGAATCGCGCAGCACGGTGAACTGCCCGCGTTCGTTGGTCAGCTGGTAGAGGAAGATGATGTTGAGCACGATCCAGCCGATCGGCAACAGGCCATAGGCCGCGCCGAAGCCCGCCGCGCGCACCGCCAGCCCGGCCGGCATCCCGAACGCGAACACCGCGACCAGCGCCGCCGACAGCAGCCCGAGCAGCGCCGCGATGTGCGCGCGGACGTGGAAGAAGCCGATGCAGCCGAGCAGCACCACGATCGGCACCGCCGCCAGCAGCACCGACAGCCATGGCCCCATCGGATGATAGGTCTGTGACCAGAGCATTGCGTCCTCCCCCCTTCATGTGCGTCGCGTGGGCGCGTTCCCGCCGCTTCGCCTTACCGTGGCTGTCCAGCGGGATCAGCCGCGGCGCAACCCCTATTTGCTGCGGCGATCGCGCGTCAGGACGCGCCCTCGATCAGGATCGCCCGCAGGTCGTTGACGTTGGTGCGGGTCGGCCCGGTCACCACCAGATCGCCCAGCGCCTCGAAAAAGCGATAGGCGTCGTTGGCGTCGAGCATCGCACGCGCGTCGAGCCCCAGCGCCCGCGCCCGCGCCAGCGTGTCGGGCGTGACGATCGCCCCGGCATTGTCCTCGGTCCCGTCGATGCCGTCGGTAT
Source organism: Sphingomonas sp. (assembly GCF_035555815.1). Lineage (GTDB taxonomy): Bacteria > Pseudomonadota > Alphaproteobacteria > Sphingomonadales > Sphingomonadaceae > Sphingomonas. Next base: position 6,652 of record NZ_DATMGG010000076.1, on the reverse strand, counting down.
CGCACGCGATCGCGTGGATGCGCGGCGCGCCATCGAGTTCGATCGCCAGCCCCAGCAGATATTCCAGGTTGCGCCCGCCCCGGCCATCGGGATTGGTGACTCGAACCGTGGTCTCGCCGCCCGACAGGATCACGCGCTTTTGCCCGTCGGCGGCGACACGGCGGGCCAATGCGGCGTGGCCGGCGCCCAGATGGCGCGCCTCCGCCTGCAGGTGATCGCCCAGGTCGGTGACCTTGTAGCCCTCCCCCTCGGCCAGCCTGCGCGCGGCATTGAGCGCGTCGCGGGCGACCGCGATCACCCGTACCGTGCCGCCGGCAAGCCCCATCGCGTCGGAGGGCGGGGTTTCGTTGGCGCTGTCGGCCAGCGCGGCGGCGACGTTCGCCGGCACATCGATGCCGTAGCGGGCGATGATCTCGCGCGCGATCTCCAGCGTTGTCGTGTCGGCGACGGTCGGGCCGCTGGCGACGAACGACGGGTCGTCGCCCGGCACGTCGGAAATGATCAGCGTCGTCACCTGTGCCGGCGCGGCGGCGACCGCCAGCCGACCGCCCTTGATCAGCGAGAGGTGCTTGCGGACGCTGTTGATCTCCCCGATCGTCGCGCCCGAGCGCAACAGCGCCTGGGTCACCACCTGCTTGTCGGCCAGCGTGACCCCCGGCACCGGCAGCGTCAGCAGCGCCGATCCGCCGCCCGACACCAGCATTACCAGCCGGTCCGACGGGCCGAGCGCGCCGGCCAGTTCCAGCGCGCGCTGCGCGGCGTAGAGACTGTCGTCGTCCGGCACCGGGTGACCGGCCTCGATCAATTCGAGTCCGGGCGGCAGCACGTGCGGCGGCCCGGAATGGCCGTGGCGAGTCACCACCAGCCCCGACAGCGGCGCCTTCATATGCCTCGCCGCGACCGCGCTCATCGCCGCCGCGCCCTTGCCGACGGCGAGCAGCAGCGTGCGCCCGTTGATCGGCTCCTGACCGATCGCCGCCGGCACGCAGCGTTCGGCGGACACGGCGGCGACCGCCTCGTCGAACAGGCGGCGGAGCATCGCGCGCGGCTGATCGTGCGCGCTCACCGGCCGCGCCTCCATTTGCCGGACGGCCTCACATCCACCCTGTCACGCTCGATCACGGCCATCCCCCCTCTGCCGGCATCCGCCGGTGGTTGACGACGTCTTCCATGATCACCCCGGCGCGGACCAGAGCGAGCGGATGCAACTCGGTGTTGCTCCGTATGCGCCGCACACAAAAAAGGGGCGGACCCGAAGGCCCGCCCCGAACATGGTTTGCCTGATCCGGCTTAGAAGCCGAAGCGCGCACCGGCGCGGAAGGTCCGCCCGTTGACGCCAGCCGCGTGGAAGCTGGTCAGGTAGTTGCTGCCCATCGACGGCGCGATCGGCGCCTTCGCGCCGGTGAAGTTACCGACGTTGACGAAGAAGGTGAACTTGTCGTTGACCTTATAGGCGGCGTTCAGATCGGCGTAGGTGAACCGGTCGATGTAGCAGAAATCCGTGCCGTCGGTCGGATGACCGTTGGCACCGGTTCCCAGACCATAGAGGTTCTGCTTGCACGACAGGTCCGTACCGGCGCCCGCGTCGGCGGCGACGTTCTTGATCTTGTCGACGAAGTACGCGGTGACCGACAGCGTCAGGTCCTGGATCTGCACGCTGTTCTGCCAGTTGGCGCGCCACTTCGGCGTGCCCGACCCCGACGACAGCACCGCGGGTCCGCGAGTGCCGGCGTAGGAATAGAACGCGCCGTTGGCCAACGTCGTGCTGTATTCGAACGCATAGGTCGAATTGAGCGTGCTGGTCCACCGGACATCGTTGGCGATCTTGACCCGCGCCGACGCCGAGACGTCGAGACCGGTCGAAAGCTCGTTCGCGCCGTTGGCGTACGGGCCGCTGATCAGCAGCGCGCGCGGCAGGGCGTTCGGATAGTCCGGATCGGGATCGGCCACGGCGAGCAGCTTGTAGCCGTCGGGCAGCGGCTGGCCCTTGTAATAAGCTGCGAAAGCGTCGCCGATTTCGCCGGCCATCACGATGACGTCGGTCTTCTTGATGTTGTAATAGTCGACCGTGAAGTTCAGCCACCGCACCGGCTCGATCACCGCGCCCAGCGTGAAGCTGCGCGACTTCTCCGGCTTCAGATCGGGGTTGCCGGCGAAACCGCCGCGTGCGCTGGCGCTGGCCAGAACATAGGCGGCGCTGACGCCACCGTGCGAGGCGATGTAATCCGCCGGCAGCGTGATCGAATAACCGCCCGAGAAGCCCGACGTCGGATCGCGCTCGGCAAAGCTGGGTGCGCGGAAACCACGCGACCAGGTACCGCGCAGCATGAGCTGCTCGATCGGCTTGAAGGTGAAGCCGATCTTCGGCGAGAAGGCGCTGAACCCTTCCGAGTAGTTATCGTAGCGGCCCGACCCGGTCAGCTCGAGCGAGTCGAGGATCGGCGCCGAGATTTCGAAGAAGCCCGCCGACACGGTGTGTGCGCCGAACGACGCCGCCGTGCTGCTGAACTTGTCGACATTCGGGTTCGGACCAGGGTTGTTCTGGACCTCGCGACGCACCTGGCCGCCGACGGCGACCTGCAGCGGACCGCCCGGCAGGTCGGTGACCGCCTTGGCGATCGAGGCGTCGAACGACACCATCGAGGACCATGCGTGGTGCGTGTAGGTCGGCGCGACCATGTCACGCGCGGCCTGGGTGTTCAGGCTCGGGTTGACGAAGTTGTAGGCGCCGGTGTTGATCGCCTTGCGCAGGCCGGCGATGTCGACAACGCCGAACAGATCGACGTTGAGCGTATCCTTGGCGGCGACGACGTCGGCCTTCCAGCTCCAACCCTCGCCGAACGTGCCTTCCAGGCCGATGTTGCCGCGCAGCACCTCGTTGACGCGATGCGAACCCGACGGGATGTCACCGAACAGGTAGAACAGGCGCGCCGCGCCGTTCGCCGGATCGGCGGCATAGGCCGTGGCAAAGGGGTTGTTCGGGTTGAGCGTACGGCCGGCGGTGGCCGGATCGGCGCAGTTCACGCCCGACGGGCAGATCCACACCGGCAGGACGAGGTTCGACGAGTTGTCGAGCTCGTTGCCGCGATACGGCTGGACCGCGTTCACGCTGGTCGGCGTGCCCTTATAGTCGACCATGCTACGCGCGTAGCTGCCGACCGCGTGCAGTTCGATATTGTCGCTCAGGCGCGCGCTGAACCGCGCCGTGGTCGAATAACGCTCCTGCTTCGGCTGGATCTGGCCATATTCATACAGGTTGTTGTGCTTACAACCGGTGCCGCCCGTCGCGCCCGCCACCGTGAAGGTGCCGTTGGAGCAATCGGCGGTGCTGCCGAGCAGCTGATAGCCGCCGGACAGAACGCCACCGCGGAACGGATCGTTGAGGTTGGTCTGGGTGGCGCGGCGGACAACGGCGTTGACCGTCGCGGTCGCCAGGTTGTTGTCGGCCGGGTTGCCGTCCTTGCCGCCGATCGAGGTCAGGTCCTTGGTGTTGTACGGCCAGCCGGCATCCTGGTTCGAGATGCGGCCGTCGGCCTGATATTCGCCATTGATGTAGAAGTTCCAGCCCTGCGACGCATAGTCGCCGAAGCCGACCGTCGCGTTCGCGCGATAGCGCGCGCCGTCGCCGCGCTCGGTCGCGCCGCCTTCAACCGAACCCGCGAAGCCGTTGAACCGCTTCTTGAGGATCATGTTGACCACGCCGCCGATCGCGTCGGCACCGTACAGGGAGGACGCGCCGTCCTTCAGGACCTGGACTTCCTGCACCGCGCTGAACGGGATCGAGTTGAGATCGACGAAGCTGATGTGGCCGTCGTCCATCAGCGGATAGTTGACCGAACGCAGGCCGTCGATCAGCGTCAGGGTCGAGCCCGCGCCGACGTTGCGCAGCGAGACGGTCGAAGCGCCGCCGGCGAAGCTGCCCCAGTTGGTCGAGATCGAGCCAGCGCCGTCAGCCGCGATCGAGCGGACCGCCTCGGTGATGTCGCTGATGCCCGACTTGGCCAGCGATTCGCTGGACAGGACGGTGACGGGGGAAGCCGTTTCGGTCTCCACGGCGCGGCGGAACAGCGAGCCGGTGACGACGATGTCCTTTTCCTGGGACGCCGACTGCGTATCGTCGTCCTGGATCGACTGCGCGAAGCTGGGTGCCGCCATCAGCGCGACGCCGAGCGCGATCGAGGCCGCTCCGGTACGCAAAACGCTACGCGCACAGTTACTGGTCGGTTTGGTCATCAAGAAATCCCCCTGTTTTGGAATTTGAGCATCTCTTAGTAGGATGCCGAACGTATACGTATACCAATTATAAGCCGGTCGCATAGTGCTGTCGCGCAACACCGCCGCCGCCCGTTTCGCCCCGATTCTTACCGGGGCGAAACGAACGGCCATCGACCTTACTTTTTCTGCAAAGTCACTAGGCCCGCGGCTTCGCGCGCCTTAAGCGTGGCTTTCAGCTCGGTCAGCGACAGCGGCGTGAACTCGCCCGACAGGAAGTCGCGGATCTGGAGAACGGTCATGTTGCCGCGATTCACCAGATACTGGAACTCCGCCATATATTCGTCGGGCAGGTTCGGGCCGGGAGGCGGCGCGCCGCGCGTCCCGGGCTTCGGCGCCTTCGGCCCCAGCTTGACCACGATGGTCGACGCCTCGCGCTCCTCGGCGGTCAGCGACGGTTCCGTCGCGGCGACACCGTGCTGGGCGGCGGCGAGCTGATAGGTCGCCTTGGCTTCCGCCACCAGCGCGTCGGCGCGCCGGTCGATCAGCGGCGCGAACGCGGCGACCTTCTTCTTGCCACCGGCGGTGTCGGTCCACATGACGTTGGCCGACGCGACGACCGCCTTTTCGATCTCCGCCTGGTGGCGGATCGCGTTCTGCGCCTCGCGATAGGCGGTGGTCAGGCCGGCCGCACCCGAATCGGCGATATAGCCGAGGCCCTTGACCTGCGCCTCGCTCATGCGCCCGACGCCGCGCGCCAGGTTCTCGGCGGCGACGCGCGCGGCCATCTCGTCCGTACCGGTCGCCAGCGCGACCAGCCCGCCGAGCGCGACAACGCCGGCGCGCTTGTACTGGGTCGGGTCCTGCTTGTCGGGGGTATCCTCCGACGAGTGATACCACATGTCCGGCCAGGTGATGAACATCAGCGCCGGGATGCCGTGCTGCATGTAGGTGACGTGATCGGACGCGCCGTAGTGCTTGTCGACCTTGATGTAGAAGGCGTCCTTTGACCCGTGCGGCGATTCGACCGGCTGGGTCGGCGCATAGCCGGCCAGCGAGCGGCGGAACCGCACCCGCTCACGGGTGATGTCCGAGACATATTCCATCATGCTCTGGCCGATGTCGTTCAGGTACGACGGATAGGTGTCCGGCGTACGCTGCAGCACCCAATAGCTGCGGCTGGTGGCGAGTCGGATCGCCTCCATGTCGAAGTTGAGCGTCCCGATCATCGCCTTGGCTTTCTCGGGATATTTGTTGAGATAGGCGTTGGTGCCCGAAATCTCCGGCACGAACTGGAAGTTGATCGTCCGCTTGGGGGCGGGGAGCTTCCCTTCCTTGATCAGCTTCAAATAGGCGCGGCCGACCTCGAGCGTCATCGCGCAGCCCGAATTGTCGTCGTTGGCGCCCTGCTTGATCACGCCTTCGTACAGGTGGCAGCTGATGCCGACTTCCTGCGCGGTCGATCCGTCGCCGGGGATCTCGGCGTGGATATACTCGCTGCGGCCCGACACTTCGGTGCTCTTGGTGATCGAGCGGATCGTCAGCTTCTCGCCGCGCAGGATCAGCGATTCGAGATAGCCGCGCACCTCTGGCGTCACCGACCAGGCGACCGTGCCCGGCTTGGCGGTGTTCGACGCGAACATGATCTGGCGCGGATAGTCGATCGCGCGCTGCGGGCTGTTGGCGACGATGCCGAGCACACCGAGCGCGCCGCGCTCGACCGCGAGATTATAGACCTGAACGGTGTTGCCGCCGGTCAGCACGAACTTGCCCTTGACGTCCTTGCCGGCGAAATCCTCGGGCCGGCCGGCGCCGACGTTGACCAGATCGCCGCTGAGATCGCCATTGGCGTTGAGCGAGACGAGGCTGAGCGGAATGTCGTGGATGTCGAACAGCTTCACGTTCTTCGGGCCGGTCATCCACAGCTCGCCGACGGTCGGCTGCCAGGCGCGCGCGTCGTCGGCGAACGTCTCGACCGACACATTGGAGAAGCCATATTCCTTGGCGAAGTCGGCGATGACCTGGGTCTCGCGGAACTTCTTGTCATAGTCGCTCGGCAGGCGGACGCGCTGGTACGGCACCAGTTCGAGCACGTGCTGCATCGCGCGGTCGCCGGACACCTCGTTGATGATCGAGGTCATCTGTTCCTGCGTCAGGAGCGTTCGGTCCTCGCGCTCCTGCGCGACGGCAAGATGCGGCAACGTGCCCAGGGCCAAGGTCAGGCCCAACGCGGCGACTCGATTAACGCGCACGATATTTATCTCCCCCTGATGCATTATGCCCAGCATAGCTTATAAAATTTCGTCGTATACTAAATTCTGAAGTGCCTTGACGCCGCCGCCAATACCGGCATCGGCGCCGCGGCCGCTCCGGCAGAAGCCGGAGCAAGCGGTTGAAACATGGCCCTTTACTTCTTCTCCAGCGTCACCAGTCCGGCGGC
>NZ_DATMGG010000075.1:0-9764 GCF_035555815.1 Sphingomonas sp. | reverse complement strand
CCGGCCGGGCGGGCGGAGCGCGTCGCGCATCTGCTCGATCTGGTTTCGCTGCCGGCCGATCTGGCCGATCGGCTGCCGGCGCACCTGTCCGGCGGGCAGGCGCAGCGCGTCGGCTTCGCGCGGGCGCTCGGCGCCGCGCCGTCGATCATGCTGATGGACGAGCCGTTCGGCGCGCTCGATCCGGTGACGCGCGACGCGCTGGGTACGTCGATCCGCGCGCTGCACGACCGGCTGGGGCTGACGACGGTGATGGTGACGCACGACATGGCGGAGGCGCTGCTGATCGCCGATCGCGTGCTGGTGATGCGCGGCGGCAGCGTCGTGGCGGACGAAACGCCCGCCGCGCTGATCGCCGGCGCGGGCGGGGCGGACGCGGCGGCGCTGGTCGCGGTGCCGCGCGCGCAGGCGCAGCGGCTGGCGGCGCTGTCGGCGCCAGCGGCGGGCGCATGAGCGAGGTCTGGACACGCGTTCCCGGGCTGCTCGCCAGCCACGTGCTGCTCGCCGCCGCCGCGCTGCTGCTCGGGCTGGTACTGGCGATCCCCCTGACGCTGGCGTCGGCGCGCAGCCCGCTGGTGGCGCGGCTGGCGCTCGGTTTCGCCAGCCTGGTCCAGACGATTCCGTCGCTGGCGTTGCTCGCGCTGTTCTATCCCATTCTGCTGTCGCTGTCGGCGCTGGTCGGCGGCGGCATTCCGGCGCTCGGCTTCCTGCCGTCGCTGCTCGCGCTGGCGCTCTATGCGTTGCTGCCGATCCTGCGCAACGGCGTCACCGGGCTTGCCACGCTCGACCCGGCGGTGATCGAGGCGGCGGACGGCGTCGGCATGACCCGCTGGCAAAAGCTGCGGCTGGTCGAGGCGCCGCTGGTCGCGCCGGTCCTCATGGCGGGCATCCGCACCGCGGCGGTATGGACGATCGGCGCGGCGACGCTGTCGACCACCGTCGGCCAGCCGAGCCTGGGCGATTTGATCTTCGCCGGGCTCCAGACCCAGAACTGGGCGCTGGTGCTGGCCGGCTGCACCGCCGCCGCCGCGCTGGCGCTGGGGGTCGACGCGCTGCTGGGGCTGGCCGAACGGGGGATCGCGACGCGGCGGCGCTGGCTGTGGATCGCGCCGCTGGCGCTGCTCGCCGCCGGGCTGGCGGTGGCGATCGCCCCGCGCCTGCAATCGACGCGCGGCACGGTGGTGATCGGCGCCAAGGGCTTTTCCGAGCAATATATCCTGGCGCGGCTGATCGGCCACCGGCTGGAGGACGCGGGATACCGCGTCACCTATCGCGAGGGGCTGGGATCGGTGGTGGCGTTCGCCGCGACGGCGGCGGGCGACGTCGACGTCTATGTCGATTATTCGGGCACGATCTGGACCAACGAGATGAAGCGCACCGACGTGCCGCCGCGCGCGGGCATCGTCGCCGGGGTGCGCGACTGGGCGAAGCGGGCGCATGGCGTGACGCTGGTCGGCACATTGGGATTCGAGAACAGCTATGCCTTCGCCATGCGCGGGGACGACGCGGCGCGGCGCGGCATCGCCACCATCGCCGATCTGGCCCGCGTCGCGCCGACGCTGAACCTGGCCACCGACATCGAGTTCCTCGAACGGCCCGAATGGCGCGCGGTGCGCGACGCCTATGGCCTGCGGTTCAGGAGCGCGCGGCCGTATCAGCCGACCTTCATGTATCGCGCGCTGGAGGACGGCACCGCCGACGTCATCCCCGCCTTTTCCTCCGACGGGCGAATCGCCGCCGACCGGCTGGCGGTGCTCGGCGATCCCAAGGGGGCGATCCCCGGCTATGACGCGATCCTGCTCGCCGCGCCGGCGCGCGCGAACGACGCCGCCTTCCTCGCCGCGCTGCGCCCGCTGCTCGATCATGTCCCGGTGCAGCGAATGCGCGAGGCCAATTACATGGTCGACCGCGACCGCGACAAAAGATCGCCCGATCAGGCGGCGCGGTGGCTGGCGGCGCGGATCGGGATCGCGCCCCGGGATCAGGCGCGCTAGATCACGATGCGAAACAGCGCGCCGCCGCCCGGCGCATCGGCGACGTCGATCGTGCCGCCGTGCGCGACGACGATCTGGCGCGCGAGGTTCAGCCCGACACCGGTGCCCGCCTTGCGCGTGGTGAAGAACGGCAGGAAGATATCGCCGCGCAGCCCGTCAGGGACGCCGGGGCCGTTGTCCTCAACCTCAATCGCGACGCTGGCATCGCGCGCGCGGGCGATGCGCAGCGCCACCGCCGGATCGGCGCGCGCGGCGGAGGCGGCCTCGGCCGCGTTGCGCAGCAGGTTGATCAGTACCTGCGCCAGCATCGCGCGATCGGCATCGATCTGGAGCGCGGGGGGCGTCACCGAGCGCGTCAGCGGCACAAGCGGCCAGTCGGCCGCGAACAGCCGCGCCAGTTCGTCGGCCCATGGCGCAATCACGAAGCGGGCCGGCGTCACCACCGGCGGCCGCGCGATCGCGCGGTAACTCTCGACGAAATGCTGCAATCCTTCCGCCCGGCGCGCGAGCGTGGTCACCGCCATGCGCGCATCGGCGAGGTCGGCGGTGGCGGCGGGCGGCTGCCCCTCCAGCAGCGCCGCCGCGGTGGATGCGAGCGACGTCACCGGGGTCAGCGAGTTGAGGATCTCGTGCGTCAGCACGCGGACGATATCGGTCTGCGCGGCGACCTCGACGCTGTCGAGCGTGCCCTGGATCGGCTGCACGGTGATCGCGCGGGTGCGCGTGCCGAGCCGTTCGAGCACCGCCGAGCGCATCAGCACGCGCTGCGGCCGGCCGTCGATGCTCAGCAGCAGCACCTCCTCACGCGGGCCATCCTCGGCCAGCCGGCGGGCAAAGGTCGCGCCATAGCCGGCATAGTCGGCGGCGCGCGCGCCGGGGACGTGGCGGAACAGCGATCGCGCCGCCTTGTTGCCCGGCGCGATCCGGCCGGCGTCGTCGATCGTCAGCAGCGCGACCGGCATGTCGTCGACCAGCGCCTCGCGAAAGCGAAGCTCGTCGGCGGCGCGGTCGCGGTCGTCGCGCAACTGGGCGAGCGCGTTGTCGAACGCCTGCCCCAGCGCGCCGAACCCCGATCCGCCGGTGCGATCGAACCGCGCGCCGACGTCGCCGAATCGCAGCGTCTCCACGAAGCGTGCGACCGCGTGATTGGTGTACGAGACATGGTGCCACAGACCCCAGGCGATCGCCGCGAACATCAGCCCGGCGACGATCCGCGCCGCGCCAAGGCCGGGCGTCGCCAGCGCCGCGATCAGCATCCCCTGCGCGACGAACAACGCGACCACCCACCCGATCAGACCGAGGGTGAAGCGCCGGCTAAAGCCCATGCTTTTCCATCCGGCGATAGAGCGCGGCGCGCGACAGCCCCAGTTCGGCGGCGGCGAGCGAGATGTTGTAGCGGTGCTTGCGCAGCGCCTCCTCGCACAGCCGCTTTTCGACGCGGTCGAGGTTGAAGTCGTCGGGCGGCGGCGCGGGCGCCACCGGCGGCGCCGCGACCGGGCCAAGCGGGAAATCCTGCGGCTCCAGCGGCGCGTCGCCAGCCAGGATCACCGCGCGTTCGATCGCGTGGCGCAGCGCGCGGACGTTACCGGGCCAGTCGTGCGCGGCCAGCGCCGCGCGCGCGGCGTCGCTCAGCCGCGGCACCGGCCGGGCATAGCGCCGCGCGTAGAGCGCGAAATAGTGATCGACCAGTTCGGGCACGTCCTCGCGCCGGTCGCGCAGCGGCGGCAACTCGATCTCGACGGTGTTGAGCCTGAACAGCAGGTCGGGGCGGAAATGGCGATCGTCGCGCAATGTCGCGGGCGATGCGTTGGTCGCGGCGATCACCCGGATATCGACCGGCACCGGCTTGTTCGCGCCGACCGGCGTCACCTGCCGCTGTTCGAGCACGGTCAACAGCTTGGGCTGGAGCCGCAGCGGCAGGTTGCCGATCTCATCCAGGAACAGCGTGCCGCCGTCCGCCGCCTGGATGCGCCCGACGCGGTCGCTGCGCGCATCGGTGAACGCGCCCTTCACATGGCCGAACAATTCGCTGTCGATCAGGTCCTCGCTCAGCGCGCCCAGATCGACGGTCAGCATGACCTTGCCCGCGCGCAGCGACTGGCGGTGCAGCTCGCGCGCGACCAGCTCCTTGCCGGTGCCGTTCTCGCCCAGGATCAGCACGTTGGCATCGGTCGGCGCCGCGCGCGCGATCAGCGACGCCACCCGCGCCATGCCGGGCGAGCGGCCGAGCAACGGCGTCTCGGTGCCGGGCGGCGGTTCGGAGATGGCGACCACCCGCGCCTGTTCGGTCGCCACCGCTCGCCGCGACCGGCGCAGCGTGGCGGCGGTGCGCGCGGTGGCGAGCAGCCGTTCGTTCGACCACGGTTTCGACACGAAATCGGTCGCGCCATGCTTCATCGCCTCGACCGCGATCTGCACGCCGGCGTGCGCGGTGATCATCACCACCACGATTTCGGGATCATGCGCGACCAGCCGGTCGAGCCACGCCAGCCCTTCGCGCGCGTTGGTGGCGCCGCGCGCGAAATTGGCGTCGAGCAGCACCACGTCGGGCGACTTCGCCTCGATCGCCGGCAGCGCCTCGTCCGGGCTGCGCGCGGTGACCACCTCCGCGAACAGCTGGCGGAGCAGCAGGCGGGCCGCGATGAGGATGTCCTCATCATCGTCGACGACGACGCAGCATTCGAATTCGGTGGCCATGATCGTCCGCTCTCGTACAAAAACTGTGCGAATTCGGACAATCAATTTGCGTGCCAACCGGAGGCATCGCACGAAAACGGCGGAAAACCGCGCTTGGCACGATCGATGCGGAGGACGGGGCAACGGCAGTCCGCCGAACCGAAAGGAGCCCGTCATGTCCACCACCACCAACCGCCTGCTCAGCATCGTCGCCGCGTTCGCCGCCACCGCGACGCTGGCCGTCGCCTCTTCCGCGCCGCTGCCGGCCACGACGCAGATCGCCACGCTGGCCGTGCCGACCATCGCCGCATGATCGCGCCGCGCGGCCACGATCGTCCGCTTTCGGACAGATACTGTCCGAAAGCGGACAGGACGCCCCCGCCGATCGCCGCCCGCCCCGTCGGCGGGGCGTATGGCACGGTGATTGCGTAGGCGTACCAGCATGAGCGTCATCCGCATGAGCAGCGAAGCGACCGAACCCCCGGCGTCCGGCAGCGGCATGGATCGCGCGGTCGAACGACGCGGCGTGCCGGCGCGGATCAAAATCGCGGGCGGCGTGGTTGCCGTGGCGCTGGCGGCGCTGCTGTTCTGGTGGTTCGCCCCCGGCGCGGGCAGCCAGACGCTGGCCGCCGGGCAGGTGACCATCTCTTCCGTCACGCGCGGGACGTTCGAGGATTTCGTGCCGCTGCGCGCGCGGGTGACCCCGCTGCTGACCGTCTACCTCGACGCGGTCGAGGGCGGACGGGTCGAGAAATTGCTGGTCGAGGACGGCGCCACCGTCGCCCGGGGCCAGTTGATCGTCGAGCTGTCCAACGCCGAGCTGCAACTATCCACCCTCGCCCGCCAGACCGAGGTCGAACAGCAGATCAACAACATGCGCAGCCAGGAACTGGCGCTGGCGCAGACCCGGCTGGGCAATGAGCGCGCGGTGCTGGAGGCCGGGCTGGATACCGCCAAGGCAAAGCGCCAATATGAACGCGAGGCGCCGCTGGCCTCGCGCGGCTTCGTCCCCGCCAAACAGTTCGACGACACCCGCGACGCCTATGCCTATCAGCAGCGCCGGCTGGCGGTGCTCCAGCGCAGCCAGGCGACCGACGAGCGGCTCCAGGCCAGCCAGCTCGCGCAACAGCAGGCGGCGGCCGAATCGATGCAGTCCGGGCTCGCCATCGCCCGCGCCAACCTCGATTCGCTCAAGCTGCGCGCGCCCGTCGCCGGCCAGCTTTCCGGTTTTTCGATCCAGGTCGGCCAGTCGATGCAGCGCGGCGAGCGGATCGGCCAGATCGACAGCCCCGGCCGCAACAAGCTGATGGCCGGGGTCGACGAATTCTACCTCGGCCGCGTCGCGGTCGGCCAGCGCGCGGCGCTCGACGTCGGGGGCAGGTCCCATGCGGCGCGTGTCACCAAAATCTATCCGCAGGTCCAGAACGGCCAGTTCCAGATCGACCTGCAATTCATCGGCGACGAACCCGCAAACCTCCAGCGCGGCCAGACGGTGCAGACCCGGCTGACGCTGGGCGATCCGACGCCGGCGGTGCTGGTGCCGGCCGGCAGTTTCTACAACGATACCGGCGGCAGCTGGGTGTTCGTGGTCGCGCCCGACGGCCGCAGCGCGGTGCGGCGCCAGGTGCGGATGGGCCGCCGCAACAGCGAGACGATCGAAGTGCTCGACGGCCTTCAGCCGGGCGAACGCATCATCACCTCCCCCTACACCGGTTTCACCGACAAAGACCGGCTCGACCTCAGCCAGTGACGAAAGGACCATCGATGCTCACCATGCGCGATCTCTCGCGGGTCTACCGCTCCGACACGGTCGAGACGACCGCGATCGACCATATCGACCTCGACATCGCGGCGGGCGAATTCGTCGCGGTGATGGGGCCGTCGGGGTGCGGCAAGTCGACCCTGCTCAACCTGATCGGGCTGCTCGACAGCCCGTCGGGCGGATCCTACGTCATCGCCGGACAGGAGGTGGCCGGACTGCCCGAGGCGCGGCTGGCCGAAGTGCGCAAGCGCAACATCGGCTTCATCTTCCAGAGCTTCAATCTGGTCGACGAGCTGACGGTGCGCGAGAATGTCGAGCTGGCGCTGCTCTACCACGATGTCCCCGCCGCCGAGCGCCGCGCGCGGGTCGACCGGGTGATGGACCGCGTCGGCATCGCCCATCGCGCGCGCCACCGCCCCAGCCAGCTGTCGGGCGGGCAGCAGCAGCGCGTCGCGGTCGCCCGCGCGCTGGTGGCGGAACCCAGGCTGATCCTGGCCGACGAACCGACCGGCAACCTGGACACCCACCACGGCGAAGAGGTGATGCACATGCTGCAGGGCCTGAACGCGGAAGGATCGACGATCGTGATGGTCACCCACTCGCCCGCGCACGCCGACTATGCCAGCCGCGTCATCAACATGCTCGACGGCCGTATCCTGCAGGAACAGCGCCGCGCCGCCTGACGCCATCGCCGCTATTGCTCGAGGGGGAGACGCCCGATGTGGCACAATTACCTGATCGTCGGCCTTCGCGCGCTGGCCAAGAACAAGACCTATGCCTTCATCAACATCCTCGGTCTGGCGATCGGGCTGGCGGCGTGCCTGATGATCCTGCTCTACGTCCAGTATGAGCGCAGCTACGACGCCTGGCTGACCGACGCCGACCGCACCTATCAGTTTCAGGTCGACTACCGCAGCAAGACCACGTCGGATCGCTTCAACAACCAGGGCGCGCCCTATGTGACCAAGGCGGCGCTGCTGAAGGACTTCCCGCAGATCGAGAAAGCGGTGTTCATGGGCGCGACGCCGGTCACGCTGATCGACAAGGAACGCGCGATCACGCTGCGCAACTCGCGGATCGTCGACGGCCCGTTCTTCGACGTCATCAATCTGCCCCTAGCGCAGGGCGGTGCCAATGCGCTGGCGATGCCCGGCACCGCCGTGCTGAGCGAAAAGGAGGCGACGCGGCTGTTCGGCACGACCAACGTCGTCGGCCGCACGGTGACGTTGAGCGCGGTGGGCAACCAGGGCGACTATCGGATCACCGGCGTGCTGAAGGATCTGCCGCGCCATTCGCATCTGGCGATCGACGCGCTGGTGCGGGCGGACATACCGACGCTGTACACCCGGATTCCCGATTTCCTGACCAACTGGGGCTGGACCGGCGGGTGGGTCTATCTGCGGATGCGCCCTGGCGCCGACGTCGCCGCGATGAGCGGCCAGCTCGAGGCGTGGAAAAAACGCAACATCCCCGACCAGGTGTTCAACGGCCAGCGTACCAACCAGGGCGACGGGCGCACCTACAGCTTCGTCAATGCGCGCGACGTGCATCTGGGCGAAGCGCAGGGATCGGCGATGACGCCGGGCAACGATCGCCGGTCGATCACCACCTTCGCCGTGGTCGCCGTGCTGATCCTGGCCATGGCGTGCATCAATTTCACCAATCTGGCGACGGCCCGCGCCAGCCAGCGCGCCCGCGAAGTCGCGCTCCGCAAGGTGCTTGGCGCGACCCGCCGCCAGCTGGTCACCCAGTTCCTCGGCGAATCGATCCTGCTCGCCGGGATCGCGATGTTGATCGCTCTGGCGGTCACCGAAGTGGCGATGCCGCGGTTCGCCAATTTCCTCGATGCCGATCTGACGCTGCACTATTTCGGCAGCGGCGGGCTGTTGCTGCCCGTGCTGGCGCTGGTGGTACTGGTCGGCGCGGCGGGGGGCCTTTATCCCGCGCTGTACCTGTCGCGCTTCCAGCCCGCGCGCGTGCTCAAGGCCAACAAGTCCGCCGCCGACGCCGAAGGGTCGGGCCGCCTGCGCAGCGCGCTGGTGGTGATCCAGTTCGCCGTGTCGATCGGGC
Source organism: Sphingomonas sp. (assembly GCF_035555815.1). Taxonomy (GTDB): domain Bacteria; phylum Pseudomonadota; class Alphaproteobacteria; order Sphingomonadales; family Sphingomonadaceae; genus Sphingomonas. Next base: position 1,265 of record NZ_DATMGG010000075.1, on the reverse strand, counting down.
TGATGGTGTGTACCGCGGTGATCTATGGCCAGACGCGCTACGCGCGCACGCTCGACCCGGGCTACAAGCGCGACGGGCTGGCGCAGATCGAGGGCATCGGCGCGAGCAGCCTGCGCGACCGCGTCGACGGGATCGCACGGGCCATGGCCACGGTGCCCGGCGTCCAGTCGGTCGGTATGGGCGGCATCGGCATCAACACCGGCAACACGTCCAGCACGTCGGTGATCGTGCCGGGCCGCAGCGACCCGATCGACATCGGCATCTATGGCGTCGACGCCGGCTATTTCGCGACGATGGGCATCCGCACGGTGGCCGGGCGGGTGTTCGACGCCAACCGGCCGATGGACGACATGACCACGCCGATGCCCGAAGATCCCGCCGCCGAACAGGCGCTGGTCAACCGCGGCGGCCATGTCGTCCTGAACGAACTGGGCGTGAAGCGGTTGGGCTTTGCGAACGCGCGCGACGCGGTGGGCAAGACCATCACCTATGGCGTCGACGACAAATATGGCGGGACGATGCCGCTGACGATCATCGGGGTCGTCGCCGATTCACGGTTCCGCACGATCGACACGCCGATCGAGCCGGTCATGTTCATGTTCGACCGGCACAACATCTATTGGCTGGTCGCGCGGTATCAGGGCGATCCCGCGTCGATCCGCGCGGGCATGGAACGGGTATGGCGCCGCATCGCACCGGACGCGCCATTCGACTTTGATTTCGGCGATGCGATCATGGCGCGCACCTATGCGCGGATCGACGCGCGGGCGCAGATGTTCGGCATGTCATCCATGCTCGCGATCGTCGTCGGCTGCCTCGGGCTGTTCGGGTTGGCCGCGTTCACCGCCGAGCGGCGGACCAAGGAGATCGGCATCCGCAAGGTGCTGGGTGCCCGCACGCGCGACATCGTCCGCTTGCTGGTGTGGCAATTCACCCGCCCGGTGCTGATCGCCAACCTGATCGCGTGGCCGGTGGCGTGGTGGGTGATGCGCGACTGGCTCAACCGGTTCGATGCGCGCATCAGCCTGGACGCGACCCCCTTCGTGTTGGCCGGTGCCGCCGCGCTGATAATCGCCGTCGCGGCGATCGGCGCCCATGCCTGGCGCGTGGCGCGCACCAACCCGGTCGTCGCGCTACGCTATGAATGAGGCGGGCCAGCCCGCGCCCGCCTCGAACGCCAGCAGCCGCTGCTTCACCTCCAGCCCGCCGGCGAAGCCGGTCAACGCGCCGTTCGACCCGATCACGCGGTGGCAGGGCGCGATGAT
>NZ_DATMGG010000074.1:0-36248 GCF_035555815.1 Sphingomonas sp. | reverse complement strand
CCAGGGCACGGGCAAGGATCTGGCCGGCGCCGGCACGCTGGGTGCGCCGGTGACGATCGGCGATGTGTGCATTCACCCCGGCGACCTGATCGTCGCGGATGCGGATGGCGTAGTGGTACTGCCCGCCGACCGCGCCGAGGCGATCGTCGCGCTGGGCGAAGAGCGTGATGCCGCCGAGCAGGAGATTTTCGCGCGGCTGCGTGCGGGCGGCAGCACGATCGAGGTCTATGGGCTGGGCACCCCGCATCGGCTGGAGAGCGAGACATGACCCGGATCAGCATCGACGTCGATGGTCTCACCCACGGGGCGCTGCCGATCCCCACGGCATCGCGGATCGGCCCGTTCCTCGCCACCGGCGGCATCCGCGGCGTCGATCCCGCGACGCACGCGCTGCCCGACGACCCGCAGGCGCAGGCCGACCTGATGTTCGACAATCTGCGGCTGGTGCTGGAAGCGGCGGGGGCGGCGCCGGGCGACGTGCTGAAGCTGACCGTGTGGCTCTGCGACGGATCGCTGCGCCCGATCGTCAACCCCGGCTGGCTGCGGTTGTTTCCCGATCCAGCCTCGCGCCCCGCGCGCCACGTCCTGATTCAGGCGCTTCCCGGCGCGATGGCGATCCAGTGCGAGGCGTTGGCCGTCGTGGCCGGCGCGGTCGGATAAGGGGCGGTTATGACTGCATCCGCAACCGGTATTTTCGGTCGCGCGCGGGGGCGGCTACGGACGATCTTCGGCACGGCCTCGATCAGAGGGCCAGTCGTGAGGTCGGAGAGACGCGAGGCGAATGATGCAAGATAGCCCAGCCGCGGAAACGGCGGCCCCGACCGCGCTGACCGCCGACGAAGAGGCATATCGCGCGCGGCTGATGCGCCCGGCCTACCGCTCGACCGTGCTGGCGCTGGTCGTCGCGGGGTTCGCGCTCAACTTTCTCGACCGCCAGATTCTCAGCATCCTGATGCAGCCGATCAAGGAGGATCTGGGGCTGTCCGATACGGCGCTCGGTTTCCTGTCTGGGCTGGCGTTCGCCATCTTCTATGCGACGGTGGGCATCCCGGTTTCCCGCCTGGCCGATCGGCGATCGCGGCGCGGGGTGATGGGCGTGTCGATGGCGTTGTGGAGCGCGGCGACCGCGCTGTGCGGCCTCGCGCAGAATTTCACCCAGCTGTTTCTCGCACGCGTCACCGTCGGCATCGGCGAGGCCGGGTTCACCCCGTCGGGCTTGACGATGATGTCCGACTATTTTCCCAAGCATCAGCGCTCGACGGCGCTGGGCATCGTCAACACCGGGCCGATGTTCGGCACGATGCTGGGGTTTCTGATCGGCGGCTGGGCGGCGGTGGAATACGGCTGGCGCGCCGCGTTCTTCATCGCCGGCGTGCCGGGCATCCTGTTCGCACTGGTGTTCTGGCTGGTCGTGCGCGAGCCGTGGCGCGGCATGGCTGATCGCGCACGCGCGGTGGCGCCGCCGCAGCCGCCGATGCTGGCCACCGCCGCGATCTTCTGGCGCTCGCGCAGCTATCGTTACCTGCTGGTCGGCGCGGCGCTGTCGGCGTTCGGTCTCTATGGCGTGTCGATCTGGATGCCGTCGTTCCTGGCGCGCTCGCACGGCCTGTCGCCGAAGGAGATCGGGTCGGTGCTGGGTCCGCTGATCGGCGTGGTCGGCGCAGCCGGGATGGTGACCGGTGGGTTCTTGACCGATAAATTGTCGGTGCGCGATGAGCGTTGGGCGTTCTGGATGCCGGCGATCGCCTCGGTGTTCTGCGTGCCGCTCTACGCCGCCTCGCTGCTGGTCAGCGGCGACGGGCTGGCGATGGTGATCTACTCCGCTGGTTATTTTACCAGCGTGCTGTGGGTCGCGCCGACCTTCTCGGTGGTCCAGGCGCTGATGCCGCCGACGACGCGGGTGACCGCGATCGCGTGGAAGCTGCTGGTCACCAATCTGGTCGGCCTCGGCCTGGGGCCACAGGCGGTCGGCATCCTCAGCGACGTGCTGGCGGCCGGCTACGGCGTCGATTCGCTGCGCTACGCCATGTTGCTTTCCAGCCTGTGCCTGATCGGCCCAGCGATATTCTACACGCTCGCCGCGCGCACGCTCAAGGCGGAACTGCGCGCGAACGAGGCATATTGACGAGGAGGAACCGGCATTGACGTCTGAGGAGAACAAGCTGCTCGCCAGCACCAAGCCCGGCACGCCGATGGGCGAGCTGTTCCGCCGTTTCTGGCTGCCTGCGGTAACCAGCACCGAACTCGTCGCCGACGGATCGCCGGTGCGGCTGCGCATCCTGCACGAGGATCTGCTGGCGTTTCGCGATACCAACGGCGACGCCGGAATCATCGAGGCCTATTGCACCCACCGGCTCGCACCGCTCTATTTCGGGCGCAACGAGGAATGCGGCATCCGTTGCCCGTATCACGGGTGGAAGTTCGACATCCACGGCAACTGCCTCGACATTCCGAGCATTCCCAAGGGCAACAACGAGACCGCGCGCAAACGCGTCTCGCTCAAAGCCTACCCCACGCGCGAGGCGGGAGGGGTGCTATGGGTCTATATGGGGCCAAAGGATCGCGAGCCGCCGTTCCCACGTTTCGAGAGCACGCTGGTCGCCGAGGGTTTCGGCCACGCCTCGCGCTGGATCCAGCGCAGCAACTGGCTGGCGGGGCTGGAGGGCGAGCTGGACAGCGCGCACATCAGTTGGCTGCATCGCTATTACGCGCCCGAGGCGAACCCGATCAAGGGCGGCGGCAGCGAGACGGTGGACGATTCTGCCCCCGACATCACACTGCGCGAGACCGACTATGGCTTCCTCTATGGCGCCCGGCGCAGCCATTCCAGCGGCGCGAACTATTGGCGCGTCACCCAGTGGATGGTGCCGATGTTCAGCCTGATTCCGCGCAACGCCGGCGAGTTCTGCGAGGGCGCCGGCCGCGCGTGGGTGCCGATCGACGACGACAACGTCACCACCTTCCACTTCTATTACCGCACCGACCGGCCGATCGCGGAGGAGGAAGAGAAATATCTCGCCAGCGGGCAGGCCTTCCCGCCGCGGCTGGCAAAGGGCAGCGTCCGACTGGGGGAGGCGTCGCCGATCGACACCTTCCTGACCATCGCCAACCTCGACAATGATTATCTGATGGATCGGTCGCTTCAGGCGGACTTCAATTTCACCGGCATCTGGGGGGCGAACGAACAGGATCGCGCGCTGCAGGAATCGATGGGCATGGTCGCGGGCACGCGGTTGGTCGACCGCAGCCGCGAACATCTGGTCGGATCGGACGAGGCGATCGGCAAGATGCGCCGTCGCCTGCTGAACATGGCCAAGGCCATGGCCGAAGGGCGTGAGCCCGACGAGCCGGCCGGCGCCGATTTCGGCGTGCGCGCGATCAGCAAGATGTCCGAACTGTCGGTGTTCGACGAACTGCGCGCGCGGCATCTGCACGAATTCGTCGCGCCGAACCGCGAGGCCGAGCACGCCGGGTGAGCACCGGGAGCGATCAGCGCATCGGGATCGGGGTGATCGGTCTCGGCATGGCCGGCGGCGTGATGGTGCCGGTCATCGCCGCGCATCCGCGTCTGCGCCTGGTCGCCGCCGCCGATCTCAATCCGGTTCTGCGCGAGCGTTTCGCGCGCGATCACGGCGTCCCTGCGTTCGACGACGTCGCGGCGCTGGTCGCGCGCGACGATGTCGAGGCGGTGTACGTCGCGACGCCGCACGCGCTTCACGCCCGCCACGTGCTGCTCGCGCTGGCCCATGGCAAGCATGTGGTCGTCGAAAAGCCGATGGGGCTGACGCTGGCCGAATGCGACGCGATGATCGCGGCGGCCGATGCGGCGAAGGCGACGATGATCGTCGGCCATACCCACGGCTTCGACCCTGCCATCGCCCGGATTCGCGACCTGGTGGAAGAGGGGGCGGTGGGCGAGCCGGTGCTAGTCAACCTGTTCAACTACACCAATTTTCTTTACCGCCCGCGCCGCCCGGAGGAACTCGATCCTGCCCAGGGCGGCGGTGTGCTGTGGAACCAACTGCCGCACCAGATCGACGTCGCGCGGACGGTGATCGGTCGCCCGATCCGGTCGGTCCGAGCGATGACCGCCGCGCTCGATCCGGCGCGCAGGGTCGACGGGCTGGTCAGCGTGTTCGCCGAATTCGACGGCGGCGCGACGGCGATGCTGGTCTACAGCGGCTATGACCGGTTCGACAGCGACGAATTCTCCGAATGGATCGGGGCGTCGGGGCAGGCCAAGCAGCCGGCGCATGGCGCCACCGCCCGGGCGCTGCCGAACGACGCTACGGATGAGGTCGACGCGCGCCAGACCCGATGGGGCTACGGCGGCGATTCGATGCGCCCGGTGCCCGCCGCCGGCCTGCCGCATTTCGGGCAGCTCATCGTCAGTTGTGTCAACGCCGATATCCGCCAGTCGCCGCGCGGGCTGATCGTCTATGATCGCGACGGGATGCGCGAAGTGCCGGTGGCGGCTACCGCCGCCCGGCCGGGCCATGCCGCCGTGTTCGATGAACTGTGGGCGGCGCTGCGTGGCGGAGCGCCGGCGGTCCACGACGGGCGCTTTGGTCGCGCGACGATCGAGGCGTGCCTGGCGATCGCAGAATCGGCGCGGCTGGGTGCGGAAGTCGGTCTGAACGTGGCGATGGGCGTGGAGGTCACCGGATGACCGCGCCGCCCGCCGATTTCGTCGTCCGCCTCGCCCGCAGCGGGGCCACCGTCGCGGTCGGGCCGGCCGACACCATCCTGCGCGCGCTCGCGCGGGCGGGGGTGCATATCCCGCACAATTGCACCGCAGGCATCTGCGGCATTTGCGAGACGCGGGTGCTGGCGGGCGAGCCGCTCCACCGCGACCAGATCATCGACCGGTGCACCACCGGCGCGCGGCACCGCATCATGCCGTGTTGCTCGCGCTCGCGCAGTGCCGAGCTGGTGCTCGACCTCTAGACGGGAAACAAACGAGATGAGTCGGATTGTCCTGGGCCTTGGCGCCTCCCATTCCCCACTGCTGACGTTCGGTGTCGATACGTGGATCGAAAAGGCGGAAGACGACAGGCGTCGCCCGCTCAATCTGTCGGACGGCCGCTATCTGTCCTATGCCGAACTGGTCGCCGAGCGCGGCGAGCCGTATTCGGCCGAGGCGACGCGTGACAATCTGCTGGTGCAGGAACGGCGCTGCCAGGATGCGCTCGACCGCATGGCCGATGCGCTGGAGGAGTCGGCACCCGACGCGCTGATCGTCATCGGCGACGATCAGGCCGAGCTGTTCAGCCTGGCGAGCATGCCGGCGATCTCGATCTTCTATGGTGAGGAGATCGTCATGCATCCTTGGGGCGAGGATGCGGAGCACATGCCCAACTGGAAGGCGAGCGCCGCCGCCGGTTACGGGATGGATGCCGCCAATCGCTTTGCCGGCGCGCCCGATCTTGCGCTCGCCGCGATCGAGGGGCTGATCGAGCGCGAGGTGGATATCGGCGCTGCCAGCGAAGTGCTCGATCCGCGTGTGGCGGGGTTCGGTCATGCCTATGGCTTCATCGCAACGCGGCTGTTTCGCGGACGCAAGATCCCGATGCTGCCGGTGCTGCTCAACACCTATTTTCGCCCCAACGTGCCGACCGCCGCCCGCGCCTATGATATCGGCGTCAAGCTGGCGGAGACCATGCTCGGGTCGGACGATCTGAAGCTGGGCGTGGTTGCATCGGGCGGGCTCAGCCATTTCATCACCGATGCCGAACTAGACCTCGGCGTGTTGCGGGCGATGCGCGACAAGGACGTGGCGCATCTGCGCTCGGTGCCGAGGGAAGCGCTGTTGTCCGGTTCATCGGAGATTCTCAACTGGATCATGGCGGCCGGGGCGCTGCGCGACCTGCCGATGACCTGGCACGACTATGTCCCGATCTATCGCACGCCGGGGGGCAGCGGGATCGGCATGGGCTTTGCGATCTGGCGCTAGTCCGCCCGCGGACGCGACGCGGAACACATGGAAATTCGAGCGGAGGTCCGATGCGATCGGACCGCGCGCCGCTCACGGCGAAAGGAGGAAGGAAATGAGCGATCCGGTCGCGCGCCTGCGCGCGCTCGATAGCTGCGCGGTGTCCGACGCGCTCGACACCGAAGGCGTGGCCGGGGTGGCGCGCGGTCTGGTGCAGATGTCGTCGAGCCGGCGGATCGCCGGCCGCTGCATGACGGTGCGACTGGTGCCCGATGAAGGGACCAAGGCGCCGCGTCACCTGTGCACCGCCGCGGTCGAGGCGGCCGGTCCCGACGACGTCATCGTCATCGACCATGGCGGCCGGACCGAGGTGGCGGGCTGGGGCGGCATATTGTCGCTCGCGGCGTCGCAGCGCGGGCTGGCGGGAGTGGTGATCGACGGCGCCGCACGCGACATCGACGAGAGCCGCGAATTCGACCTGCCGGTGTTCGCGCGTGCCGCCACCCCCACGACCGCGCGCCGCCGCATCGTCGAAAAGGAATGGAATGTGCCGGTCACGCTGTGCGCGGTGGCGGTCGCGCCCGGCGACTATGTCATCGCCGACGGCAGCGGCGTGGTGTTCGTGCCGCAGGATCGGATCGACCGCATCCTGGCCACCGCCGAACGGATCGCCGAACGCGAGCGCCGCATGGCCGCCGACGTGCGCGCCGGGCGTCCGGTCTCCCAGGTGATGGGCACCGATTATGAAACCATGCTCGATGGGGACACGAAATGACCGACACTTTCCTGGCGGCGCTGCGCGCGCTGTCCTGCACCGATATCAGCGACGCGATGGACCGGCTCGGCATTCCGGGCCAGTGCCTGGGGATCATGCCGCTCGACCGCAGCTTTCGGCTGGTCGGCCGCGCGTGGACGCTGCGCTATGGCACCGTCGGCCAGGATCGCGGCAGCGTCGGCGATTATATCGACGATATGGGGCCGGATCAGGTCGTCGTGCTCGACAATCAAGGCCGGCTCGACGCGACGGTGTGGGGTGACCTGCTGACCTCGACCGCGTCGCGCCGCAAGGTGGCGGGGACGGTGATCGATGGCGTGTGCCGCGATGTCGACCGCGCGTTGGAGGAAGGCTATCCGATCTTCTCTCGCGGCAACTGGATGCGCACCGGCAAGGACCGTGTCCGCGTCGAGGCGACGCAGGAACCGGTGACGATCGGCGGGGTTCGCGTCGAACCCGGCGACTATCTGCTCGGCGACGGCGACGGGCTGGTCAGCGTGCCCGCTGCGCGGATCGGTGAGGTGATCGCCAACGCAGAGGAGATCGCGGGGGCCGAGGCGCATATCCGCGCCGCGGTCCAGGCCGGCCAGTCGTTGCGCGAGGCGCGTGCCGCCCATGGCTACCACACGCTCCAGACCCGCCAGACGGCCGGCTGAACCGTGCGGATTCACCTCAAGCTGCGCGACGGCACAACCCGGACGATCGATGCCGAGGCTGGGCTCTCGCTGATGGAGAACATCCGCAACGCCGGGATCGACGAGTTGTTGGCGCTGTGCGGCGGCTGTTGTTCGTGCGCGACCTGCCATGTGTGGATCGACCACGCTGCCGGGGCCAATCTGCCCCCGCTCGGCGAGGACGAATCGGACCTGCTCGACAGTTCGGCGCACCGCGACGATCGGTCGCGACTGTCGTGCCAGATCGTGATCGAACACGGCATGGCCGATCTGTCGGTCATCATCGCCCCGGAGGATTGACGTGGTCGGAGCCGACGATCGCCGCATCGTGCTGATCACCGGCGCGGCGTCGGGCATCGGCGAGGCGACCGCGCGTCGCTTCGTGGCGGCGGGGTATCGAGTCGTCCTGACCGATCGGAATGAAGGACGATTGGCGCGGGTCCATGCCGAACTTGGCGCCGACGATCATCTGGCGGCGCATCTTGATGTCACGATGGAGGGCGACTGGCGGTCGGTCCTGGCCGATGTCGACGCGCGGTTCGGGCGGCTCGACGTGCTGGTCAACAATGCTGGCTGGGGGCCGCCGCTGACGATTGCGCAGACCAGCTATGACGACTGGCGCCAGATCCTCGCGGTCAATCTCGACAGCGTATTCCTCGGCACCAAATACGCGATGCCGCTGCTCGAACGGTCGGCGGCGGGCGCGATCGTCAACGTGTCGTCCGTGCGCGGGTTCGCCGCCGGGCGGTTTGCCGCGGCCTACACAGCAGCCAAGGGAGGCGTGCGCTTGCTGACCAAGGCGGCGGCAATCGAATGCGCGACGGCCCGCAGCGGCGTGCGGGTCAATTCGGTCCACCCCGGCTTCGTCGATACGCCGCTGGGCCGCTCGGCCGGAGCGGAGGCGATCTCCCGGCTGGCCGAAACCATTCCCGAGGGGCGGCTGGCCCGGCCCGACGAGATCGCCGGGGCGATCCTGTTCCTGGCGAGCACCGACGCCAGCTACGTCAACGGCACCGAACTGGTCGTCGACGGCGGTTTTCTGGCGGTGTGATGAAGAAAGGGAGGAGCGATGAGCCGGACATTCGGGCCGATCGTGCAGAACGGTTATGTCGTCGACGATCTCGATGCTGCAGTGACTCATTGGATCGAGCGGCTGGGGGTAGGCCCGTTTTTCCTGTTGCCGCCCTTGCGGTTCGAACGCTGCGCGTTTCGCGGCGTCGCGACCGATCCGGTGCTGCATATCGCGGTGGCCAATTCTGGCGGGTTGCAGATCGAGCTGATCGAACAGGTCAACGCCGCGCCGTCGGCGCATCGCGAGTTTCTGGAAACGCACGGGCCGGGACTGCAACACGTGTCGGTGTGGAGTGAAGATTATGACGACGACCTGGCCCGCCATACCGCCGCTGGCCACCGCGTGCTGCAGGATGCGACGATTCCGGGCGGCGTTCGGTTGACATATTTCGACACCGGCCTCCACGGCGGCGCGGTGATGGAAATGCTCGAACTCCACGATCGCGGTCGGGCGATGATGGCGGAAATCCGCGATGCCGCGATTGGATGGGACGGCCGCGATCCGCGCCGAACCCTGTCGGCGACGACGCGCCCTACGACATAGCGAAGAATTATAAGCCCGAATTATGCGTGCAGGCCGAAACGGTATTTCCGGCGTGGCGACGGCGTCGATACCCCTTGCCGGCGCGAGATGAAGACAACGGCAGGCTGAAGAATCGGCGCCGGATCAGAGGGGATGGAGAGGTATGAAGATCAAGGCATTGTTGCTTGCGACCCTGCCGGTGTGGGCGATGGCATCGACCGGCGCAGCGGCACAGACGGCACCCGATGCGGCGTCCGCCGCGACGGGTGACGCCCAGCAGGCGGATTCGCAGTCGGGCGGTCTGGCCGATATCGTCGTAACCGCGCAGCGGCGCGCGCAGAACCTTCAGGACGTACCGATCGCGGTGACTGCGGTCACCTCCGACGGCCTGCTCAGCCAGGGTATCGGCGACACCCGCGAACTGGCGCAGAGCGTCCCCGGACTTCAGGTGACGACTCAGCTCGGCAACGTCATCACCTATTTGCGCGGCGTGGGCACCGCCGCCACCTCCACCGAAAGCCCGGTCGCGATCTATCTCGACGGCGTCTATCTGGCCTCCCAGGGTGCGGGCCTGACGCAGCTCGACAATATCGAGCGCGTCGAGGTCCTTAAGGGGCCACAGGGCACGCTGTTCGGGCGCAACACCACCGGCGGCGTCATCCAGTTCGTCACCCGTGACCCGCGTCAGCAGTTCGAAGGCAGCGCGTCGGCCAGCTATGGCAATTTCAACACCGTCGCGCTCAGCGGCTATGTGTCGGGCGGGCTGGCGACCGATCTTGCCGCCAATCTGGCGGTCAGCTACCGCGATCAGGCCGACGGCTGGGGCCGAAACCTGACGCTGGGCACCGACATCTTCACCAGCAAGAGCTTTGCGATCCGCGGCAAGATGCTATGGACGCCGGGCGACACCCGCATCACGCTGAGCGGCGATTATAGCTATGTGCGCAGCGACCAGGGCATGGGGCTGCATTTCGCGCCGGGCTATTACGGGCTCGACGGCACCACCACCTACGGTGGCTATTACGACAGCTATGGCAACTTCGCCGAAGAGTATCGCAACAAGCAATATGGCGCGATGCTCAAGATCGAGCATGATTTCGGCCCGCTGCAACTCGTCAGCATTTCGTCGTACCGCAAGGCGCCGATGGTCAATTACTACGATCAGGACGGGACGCCGGCGGGGATCGTCAACGCCGGTCCTCTGCGGCTGAAGAGCCGCACGATCTCGCAGGAACTGCAGGTCCTGTCGCCCGGCGGGTCCAAGATCCAGTGGATCGCCGGACTGTTCTTCTACGACGACCAATATGGCGCCGATCCGTACCAGATCGGTCCGGCCGGCGGTTTTCCGTATCGTCTCCACTACTCCGACGTGCCGACACGGTCCTATGCCGCCTTCGCCCAGACGACCTTCGCGGTGCTTCCCCAGACCAACCTGACGCTGGGCCTGCGCTACACGATCGACGAGAAGTCCGTCGACGGGCGGATCCTCACGCCCACGGGCGCTGTCGCGCTGTCGCGCGTCGCAGAACTGAACAGCGATCGACTGACCTGGCGCGTCGCGCTCGATCACCATTTCAACGACGATGTGCTCGGCTACATTTCGTACAATCGCGGGTTCAAGAGCGGCATCTTCTCGGTCGCCAATTTTTCGGGCGCGTTGCCCGAATCGGTCGATGCCTATGAAGCGGGCCTCAAGACCGAACTTGCCAATCGCGCGGTGCGCCTGAATCTGGCGGGGTTCTATTACGACTACACCAACATCCAGCTCAGCCGGGTGACCAACGGCGCGCAGACCGTCACCAACGCCGGCGCGGCGGAAATCTATGGCGCGGAGGCGGAAATCGACGCGGTGCTCGGCCGCAACCTGACGTTGCGCGGGTCGATGGCCTGGGTCCACGGGCGCTATTCGTCCTATCCCGATGCGCCCTATTTCCTGCCTAATCCGGTGACGACGGTCCCGGCCGGCATCACCTGTCCCGCGACGCGGCCCACGACGCGCGGTGGCAACCTCAGCTGTTCGGGCGATGCGACGGGCAACCAGATCATCCGCACGCCGCCGCTGTCGATCAACGTGTCGGGCACCTACAAGATCCCGACCTCGATAGGGGATTTCTCGCTCAGCGGCAGCTACGCCTACAACGGCAATTTCTACTGGACGCCGGACAACACCATCCACCAGCCGGCCTATCACCTGTTCGGCGGAACGGTGGGCTGGCAGCCGGCTAATCAGGCGTACCGGGTCGAAGTTTGGGCGCGTAACATCGGCAACGCCCGCTATGCGATCTACGGTGATTCGGGATCGCTCGGCCGGGTCGAATCGCCGGGCGAGCCCCGGACGTACGGCGTCACCCTGTCGACCAAATTCTGATCGCAAAGGAGCCGTGCCGCCACGACCGGCGGCACGGTCCGAAGCTCTCAGCGCCGGCGGTCGTTGAACGCCTGCACCGCGCGGCGATGATCGTCGGTGGTATGGGCGATCGCCTGCAACGCCGCCGACATGTCGAGGATGCCGGCCAGCGTCGCCAGCCGAGCTTCCTTCATCAGCCGCTTGGTGCTGCGGACGGCATAGCCCGGATTGGCGGCGATACGTTGGGCCAGCTCCATCGCGGCGGGCATCAGCGCGGCGGGTTCGACGACCTGCGCCACCAGCCCGATGTCCAGTGCCCGCGTCGCGTCGATCATGTCGCCGGTGAAGGCCATCTCCGCCGCGCGGCTGTAGCCGATCACCTGGGGCAGCAACCATGCCCCGCCGTCGCCTGCGATCAGCCCCAGCCGGGCAAAGCTTTCGGCAAAGCGTGCGGCGCTGCTGGCGATGCGGATATCCGCCATACACGCCAAATCGCAGCCGGCGCCGATCGCCGGCCCGTTGACGGCGGCGATCACCGGGACTTCCAGCGCGTCGAACGCCAGCGGCAGGCGCTGGATTCCGTTGCGATAGTTGCGCCGCGTGACCGTAGGATCGTCCCCCACCAGCGCGCCACCTGGCGCCATGTCGGTAATGTCGCCGCCGGTGGAAAAGGCGCTTCCCGCGCCGGTCAGCACGATCGCGCCGACATCGGGATCGCGGTCGGCCTGCGCCAGGGCCGCCAGCAGCGCGTCCTGCACCGCGAGCCCCGAGATCGGATTGCGCCGCTCGGGCAGGTTCAGCGTGATGCGCACGATCGCGGCAGTGCGCTCGACAAGGACGGGTTGGGTCATGCAGCCTCCTGAACGGGTGTCGTTACCTTAGCCCCAGCCCCCGCGCGATGATGCCCCGCAGGATCTCGCGGGTGCCGCCGCGCAACGAGAACGACGGGGCGGCGGCGATCGTCCGCGCCATCATGCCGGCCAGCCCCGGATCGGTCGGGTCGGGTTCGATCGTCACCAGCGGGCGGAGGATGTCGGGAGTCTCTTGCTCGAAGGTCGCGCCGGCTTCCTTGACGATCACCGCCTCGACCTGTGGGTCGTCGCCGCGTGCGATCATCGCGCTGACGCCGTGCGACAGGGCGCGCAGCACGGTAAGCCGGGCAGTGAGCTGGCCGATCGCGACTAGCGCTGGCGCGGCCGGCTCGGCCTCGAGCACCCGGACGGTTTCGGCGAGCAGCGGCACTGACGACAGGAATCGTTCGGGGCCGCTGCGCTCCAGCGCCAGTTCGCTCATCACCTGCGTCCAGCCGTCGCCCTCCGCCCCGATCAGCGCGCTGGCGGAGACGAACACCTCGTCGAACACCACTTCGTTGAAATGGTCCGCGCCGGTGATGTCCCGGATCGGCCGGATGGTGATGCCCGGTAGCCGCAGATCGATCAGCAACTGGCTGACCCCGGCGTGGCGCCGGCTCGATGGATCGGTGCGGCAGAACAGGATCATATAGTGGGCACGGTGGGCGTGGGTGGTCCACAGCTTGGTGCCGGTCACGCGGTAGCCGCCATCGACCGGGCGGGCGACGGTGCGCACCGCCGCCAGATCGGACCCGGCGTCGGGCTCGCTCATGCCGATGCAGAACGCGCACCGGCCACGCGCGATCTCCGGGACGATCGCGGCGCGTTGCGCGGGGGTACCGAAACGGATCAGCAACGGTCCGCTCTGGCGCTCGGCGACCCAGTGCGCGCCGCACGGGGCGCCGGCCGCGAGCAGTTCCTCCAGCACGGCATGGCGCTCCGCTGCGTCGCGTTCGCCGCCGCCGTCGGCCCTGGGCCAGGTCATCCCCAGCCAGCCGCGTTCGCCCAGCCGGCGGCTGAAATCGGCGTCCCACGCCGTCCAGCCGCCGGCACGGTCGCGCGGGGTGGCGTCGGCCAGAGCGTCGCTCAGGAAGCTACGCAGTTCGTGCCGTACCGCCCCGGTCGCGGCGGATTCGGGCAGCAATGTCGTCGCCCAGGCCCAATAGTTCGTACGATGCGTCGCCGCCGCCGTGCCCAGGCGTTCGGCCCAGATCGCCTCGCCGCCGAACTCGTCGCGCCATGCCGCCAGCGCCTGAGTGAAAAAATGAAGCGGATATTCTTCGGTGAAGCCCATCGCGCCGTGCAACTGGTGGGCGATCGCCGCCGCCGCGCCCGCCGCCGTTCCGGCGCAGACCTTGGCCGCGGCGACGGTGTCGGGATCGCCCGGTGCGTGCCGCACCATCTCGCCGGCGGCGCGCGCCATCGCCGCGTGACTCGCGAGCAGCGCGGCGCTGTGCTGGATAGCCTGGAATGTGGCGAGCGGCTTGCCGAACTGTGTCCGCTCCCGCGCATAGGTGACGGTCATGTCGAGGACGCGGGCGATCGCACCGGACATCTGCAACACGCGCAGCCCCGCGCCCAGCGTTGTGATCATCCCGGCGTCGTCGGCCGGCGCGGCGGCTTTGGCCGGGACGGCGTCGAAATGCAGCGTGTCGCGCGGGTGGGCGGCCAGATTGGCACCCTGCGCCACGCTCGCGCGGCGCGGATCGACGTGGATCAGGCGCGGGCCATCGTCGGACGACGCGGCGAGCACCAGCGTATCGACGCTGCCGCCCCATGGCACGCGCGCCACCGTTCCCGAGAGCCGGCCCTGCGTGTCGAGCGAGGCCGGGCCGCCGATGGTCGCCGGTCCCGTCGCCAGCGGTAGACCGGCCCCGGCGAGCAGGTGATTCGCCAGCATCGTCTCGGCGACCGGCAGCGGCACGGCGTAGCGCCCGAGCAGCGGGACGAGGCCCAGCCCGTCCGCTAGGGAAAGGCCGATCCCGCCTTGCGCCTCGGGCACCAATGCCAGCGGCAGGCCCATCGCGTCGATCGCGCGCCAGGCGTCACCCGGGTCTTTCTCCGCCCTGGCCCGGCGTAGCGCGGCGGCGTCGAAGCGATCACGCAGCAGCCGTTCGGTGGCATCGTAGAGGAGCTCGAACATGGCTATCTCCGCCCTCCCCCGGCGCCTGTCACTGCCCTACAGATTGGCGCGGCTGAAGAATGAGCGGGCATTGCCCTCGAACACCGCCTGCTTGCCGGCATGGTCGATGCAGGCCATCGATTCGATCACCGGCTTCAGATCGTCAAGATCGCGCCCGGTCGCCGGATCGAGCGACGACGCGCTGCCCGGACGTTCGGTGCCGAACATGCAGCGTTCGGGCCCGACCAGCCCGAACAGCAGCTCCAGCGACGGCTGGTAGTGGATGCAAGTGTCGAACCAGAATCGCTTGAGCGTGTGGAGGAACGGCTCATAGGCGGGGTAGCCGTTCTTGACATAAGTCTTGCTGCGCCGGTCCATGAACGCCTGCCACCGACCGAATTGATAGGGCACCGCGCCGCCGCCGTGGCTGATCATCATCTTCAGCCCCGGATAGCGTTCGAACACCCGCTCGCGCGCCATCGAGGTGATCGCCAGGCTCTCCTCGCTGGCGAAATGCTCGTCGTAGTTCTCGCGTCCGCAGCACCCGGCCGAATGGACATGGACCGGCACGTCCTTCTCGATCAACCGCTCCCACAGCGGATACCAATAGGGATCGCCGAAATTGGGTACCGCGCCGGTGCCCTCGCCCGGATCGGGATTGATCATCACCCCGGCAAAGCCGAGGTCGTCGATGATCCGGTCGAGTTCGTCGAACACGAATTCGATCGGCTGGTGCGGCGTCTGCGGCAGGCAGCCGACACCGCGAAAGCGATCCGGGTAGAGCTTCACCGTCTGGGCGATGCAATCGTTGTTGACCTCGGCATAGGCGACCACGTCGCGCCAGTTGGGGTTCGAATGCATCAACATGAACGGCCGGGGCGACAGCATCTGGACGTCGGTGCCCACCTCATCCATCAGCGCGACGTTGCGCGTGGCGGCCTTGGCGATCACATCCTCGCTGATCGCGTTGCGGGTATTATATCCCTGGTTGCCGTTCGATGCCTGCAACATGCTGCGATACGAGAAAATCTCGGGGACGGGCAGCAGATGGGCGTGGGCGTCGATGATCATGGCAGGCTCCTGGCTGGCGTGGGGGATGCGCAACGAACGACGCCGCGCGCGAAGAGATCGGTGATCGCGGTGGACTCGATGCCGAGTTCCGCGAGGATCGCGGCGCTATGTTCGCCCAGCGCCGGCGGGGCGCGATCATGCGCGATGGCGGTGCGCGAGAAACGGACCGGATTGGCGATGGTCGGCACGGTGGCATAGCTGGCCCCGATCGCTCGACGTGCTCCGCGCGACACCGCCTGTGGGTCGGCGAATGCTTGTGGAATGGTATTGATTTGCGCGGCGGTAACCTTCGCCTCCGCCAGCCGGTCGAGCCAGTCGTCGGTGGGGCGCCGGGCAAAGGCGGCGATCAGCAATGGTATCAGCGCGGCGCGATGAATGCAGCGATCTGCGTTGGTGGCGAACCGCGGGTCGCGCGCCAGCGCGGGGGCCTCCAGCGCGACGCACAGCCGGGCATATTGTACGTCGTTACCGACGGTGATGACGATCCGGCCGTCCGCCGTGTCGAACGCCCCGCACGGCACGACGTTCGGATGGTCGTTGCCCAGCCGCTGCGGCAATCGCCCGTCGACCAGGTGATTCATCCCCTGGTTGGCGAGCATGGCGAGCTGTACGTCGAACAGCGCGATGTCGATGTGCTGGCCGGCGCCGTCGGCGTCGCGCGCATGGAGCGCGGCCAGCACCGCGCTGCCGGCGTACATGCCCGTGAACAGGTCGGTGATGGCGACGCCGACCTTCACCGGGCCGCCGCCGGGCGATCCGTCGGGCTGGCCGGTAATGCTCATCAGGCCGCCCATCGCCTGCATGTTGAAATCATAGCCGCCCTGTCCGGCGCGCGGGCCATCCTGGCCAAAGCCGGTGATCGAACAATAGACCGCGCGCGGGTTGCGCGCCGCTACGCTGACGGGGTCCAGACCGTAGCGCGCCAGCGCCCCGACCCGAAAATTCTCGATGATCACATCGGCGCGGTCGGCCAGCGCGGTGACGACCGCCAGCCCCGCCGGATCGGCGAAATCAATCGCCAGCGAACGCTTGCCGCGATTCGCCGCCAGGAAATAGCCCGATTCGCGGGAAGGTGTGCCGTCGTCATGCGCCAGATAGGGCGGTCCCCAGCTGCGCGTATCGTCGCCGTGTGCGGGGTGCTCGACCTTGATGACGTCGGCGCCGAAATCGGCGAGCAGCTGCGACGCCCACGGCCCCGCGACCACCCGGCTCAGTTCGAGCACCCGAATTCCGTCCAGCGCCGTCATCGTCGTCCCCGCGTCCGCCCGCGGTCAGGCCTTGGCGATCCAGATCGCCTTGGGCCGGGTATATTCGAGCAGGCCGACCAGGCCGCTCTCCACCCCCAGGCCCGATTGCTTGGTGCCGGCCTGCGGGGTCAGGTGCGAAATGCCGGTGTTCTCGTTCACCCACACGCACCCGGTCTCCAGCCGGTGCGCGATGCCGACGGCGCGAGCGGTGTCGCCCGACCATACCGACCCGCCCAGCCCATAGCTGCTGGCGTTGGCGCGCTCGACCACTTCATCGTCGCTGGAAAAGCGCATCATCGGCAGGACCGGCCCAAAGGCTTCCTCCTGCACGACGCGCGATTGCTCGGGCGGATTGTCGACCAGCGTCAGCGGGACGAAATAGCCGCGCTCGGGCACGGCGGCGCCTTCCAGGACGCGCAATCCTTCGGCGCGCGCATCGTCGACCAGCGCACGGACTCGGTCATATTGCCGCTTGTTCTGCAACGGGCCGAACATCACGCCCTCCTCACGGCCGTCGCCGACTTTGCCCGCCTGAATCAGAGCGTGGAGCTTGTCGCGGAACGCATCATAGATCGCGTCGTGGACGTACAGCCGCTTGGTCGCGACGCAGATCTGTCCGGTGTTGCCATAGGCGCCCAGAAAGATGCGCGGCGCGACGCTCTCGACATCGGCATCGTCCAGCACGATCGCGGCGTCGTTGCCGCCCAGTTCGAGCGTCATCCGCTTCAGGTCGCCCGCCGCGGCGGCGGCGATCTTGCGCCCCGTTTCGGTCGATCCGGTGAAGGTGATCTTGGCGAAGCCGGGATGCGCGGTGATCAGCGGGCCGAGATCGTCGCCGCCCGACAGCACGTTGACCACGCCCGCCGGGAAATGATCCTTGATCAGTTCGGCGATACGCAGCGTGCACAGCGGAGTGAACGGTGACGGCTTGATCACCACGGTGTTACCCGCGATCAGCGGCGGTACCAGCTTGAACATGCCCAGCACCACCGGGAAGTTCCACGGCACCAGCCCGGCGACGACGCCCAGCGGCACGCGGTGCACCTCGACGCGGTGGGCGTCATTCTCTTCAGTTACCTCGACCGGCAGATCCCACTGCGCCATGCCGCGCGTCCAGTCGACCGCGCGCACGAATTCGCGCTGCGACCCGATATGGGGGCGGCCCATTTCCAGTGTGAACAGCAGCGCCAGTTCCTCGGCATGAGCCTCGATCGTGTCGGCGGCGGCGAGCACGGCGCGCTTGCGTTCCGCGATCGGGGTGTCGCGCCAGCCGGGAAAGGCGCGGGTGGCGGCGGCGACCGCGCGGTCGAGTTCGGCCGCCCCGGCATCGGGCGCCTGCGCAAAGGCCTCGCCCGTGGCGGGGTTGATCACGTCGATCGTCGCGGCGGTGGTGACCAGATCGCCGTCGATCAGCAGCCGATAGTTTTGGTGGGGTCCGCTCACGCCATCTCTCCCGTTGCGCCGCGCGCTGGTTCGTCGTCGCCGGTTCAGGCCGGCGCGCCTTTCCCCTAGTCCTTAGTCAGGCCTCGGGAAGCGCCAAAATAGGAGTTCGCGATCAAAGCATAACGACGCGGTATGTTTGTCCGCGCGCCTGATCTGCTACCGCCGGCCCGCGTATCGCACAGGAGAGGTCCCGCCATGTCCGTCAGCCGTCATCTGGTCGATCCCGAACTGCTGCCGCTGCTCGATCTGATCCCGCACGTGGCGATGTCCACCGATACGCTGGCACAGGTCCGCGAGCGCCGGCTGCCGTTGCCGGCGACGATGACCGGCGGGGTCGACAAGGTCGAACGAACGATCGCCGGCCCGCCGGGCGCCGCCGACGTCGCCATCACCTGTTACGGCCCGGCCGGCAACGCCGATGCGTTGCCGACCATCCTCCACATCCATGGCGGGGGCTATGTCGCCGGGCGCGCGGCGTCGGGCGAGCCGCGCCACCGGCTGCTCGCCGGCACGCTTGGTTGCCGGATCGTGTCGGTCGACTATCGCCTCGCGCCCGAAACGCCGTTTCCGGGGGCGCTGCTCGATTGCCATGCCGCGCTCGATTGGATCTTCGCGTCGGGTGCCGACGGCGGTCACGATCTCACGCGGATCGGCGTGATGGGTGAAAGCGCGGGCGGCGGTCTCGCCGCCGCGCTGGCGCTCTACGCTCGGGACGAGCGCACGCATCCGCTGGCGTTCGTGCACCTGACCTATCCGATGCTCGATGACCGCACCGGCAGTCTGGTCGATCCGCATCCTACCGCCGGCGAGTTCGTGTGGACCGCCGCCGACAATCGCTTCAGCTGGAGTAGCCTGTTGGGCGGCGCGCCGGGCGGGGACGGGGTCTCGGCCCACGCCGCGCCGGCCCGGGCAGCCGATCTGTCGGGGTTGCCGCCGCTCTATCTCGCGACCGGCGCGCTGGACTTGTTCATCGACGAGAATCTCGATTTCGCGCGCCGTGCCGCGCGTGCGGGCGTTCCGGTCGAGCTGCATGTCTATCCCGGCGCGTTCCACGGATTCGATCTGGTGCCCGGCGCGGCGGTATCGCAACGGATGCGGGACGACGGCGCCGCCGCGCTGGCGCGGGCGATGGCGCCGCGATAGCCGGCCCTTATGGGTGCAGTGCAAGTCGCTATTTTGCGACATGACCGTGCGGCTATAGCGATGCCGCATACAGTGCCGGTCGGCGCGCAGTTCAGGAGAGCATGACATGATCGCGTCCAAGGCGGCGGTAAGCCGCGCTGCCAATGCGCCGCTGTCGATCGAGACCGTGATGGTCCGCCCCCCGGCGGAGGGCGAGGTCCTGATCGAGCTGAAGGTCGCCGGGCTGTGCCACACCGATCTCCATGCGATAGAGGGCAATTCGCGGGCGGTGCGCTGGCCGATGGTGCTCGGGCATGAAGGTGCCGGCGTCGTTGCCGAAGTCGGGCCGGGCGTCGACGAGTTCCGCGCGGGCGATCATGTCCTGCCCTTCGCCATGCCCGAATGCGGCCATTGCGACCTGTGCACCGACGGCAGGCCGCACAATTTTTGCGAACAATTCCCCAGCATGTTCGGCGGCGCCCGCACTGGCTTTGGCGACGGCATGGCGGCGTTTGTCTCGCTCGGCACCTTCTCCCAATATATCACCGTGCCGGCGTGGAGCCTGGCCAAGGTCCGTCCGGACGCGCCGCTTGATCTGATCTCGACCGTGAGCTGCGGCGTTGCGACCGGGGTGGGCGCGGTACTGTTCACTGCCAAGGTAGAGCGTGGCGCATCGGTGGTGGTGTTCGGGCTGGGCGGCGTCGGCCTCAGCGCGGTACAGGGCGCGCGCATGGCGGGCGCGACCACGATCATCGGCGTCGATGTCGCGGCAGACAAGGAAGCCGCCGGGCGCAGCTATGGTATGACCCATTTCGTCAACCCGCGTGAGGTCGACAATGTCGTCGAATCGATCCAGGGTATCACCGGCGGCGGCGCCGACTACAGCTTCGACTGTGTCGGCAACATCGCGCTGTTGCGCCAGGCGTTCGATTGCCTGCGGACCAGCTACGGCGTGTGCACCGCGGTTGGGCTGGTCGGGGGCGAGCTGACCATTCCCGCGCCGATGCTGCTGATGGGCAAGCGATTGATCGGCACGACAATGGGCGGCGCGCGGCCGAAGGAGGATTTGCCCAGGCTGGTCGATTATTTCATGGACGGCCAGCTCGACCTGGAAACTCTGGTGTCCGACCGACTGCCATTCGACCTGATCAACCACGGTTTCGACCTGATGCGCGAAGGCAAGACGCGGCGGACCATCGTCACCTTCTGACTCAGTAGGTGCTGTAGCCGCCATCGACGGTGTGGCACCCGCCGGTAACGAAGCCCGCTGCGTCGGACAGGAGGAAGGCGACCAGCTCGGCCACTTCCTCCGGCCGGCCATAGCGGCGCAGCGGCAGCGCGCCCTCGATCCGACTGCGTGCGGCGGCGGCATCGGTGGCGTTGGCGGCCTGTCCGGCGTTGATCGCGTCGATCATGCGCCCCGCGATCGGACCTGGATTGACGCAATTGACCCGCACCCCGTGCGGCCCAGCCTCGGTCGCGGCGACGCGCGTCAGGCCGACCACTGCGTGCTTCGACGCCGAATAGCCGATCATCCCCGGCCCGCCGCGCAGGCCCGCGACGCTCGACGTGTTGACGATGCTGCCACTGCCCTGCCGGTACATCACCGGCAGGACGCGCTGCAATCCCAGGAAGCACGCATCGACATTGACCGCGAACACCGCGCGGAACTGCGCGATCGCATAGCTTTCGACCGGCGCCACCGGGCCTTCGACGCCGGCGTTGTTGAAGAAGCCGTCGATCCGCCCGAACGCATCGCAGGCGTGCGCGACATAATCGGAGACGAAGCCGTCGTCGGTAACGTCGCCCTCGATCCGCAGCAACTGGCCGGGCGCGATCGACGCGAGCGGCGACCAGTCGGTGCCGGCCCGGTCGACCGCGACGATGGTGGCACCGCGCGCGGCAAGCAGGCGCGTGGTGGCGGCGCCGATCGCGCCCGCCGCCCCGGTGATGATGACGACGGCCGGATCGACGGTCACGCGGCGGCCTCGGCGGTGGCGTTGCCTGACAGCGCGAAGCCGGGATAGCCCGCCTCCGCGATCTCGTCGCAGATCGCGCGATACGGCCCGACGCCGCCGATGAACGGCATGAAGACGCGGGCCTTGCCCGGCACGTTGGCACCCAGATACCAGCTCTTGCCCTTCAGGAAGAGCGTACCCGCCGCCGCCGCGTTGACGCGATCGACCCAGCGATCCTGCGCCTCGGCCTCCGCCTCGATCCGGGTCGCGCCGCGTGCGTCGGCATGGGCGATCAGCGCCGCGATCCATTCGACATGTTGTTCGATCGAGACGACGACGTTGCTCAGCACCGACGGGCTGCCCGGCCCGGTCACGGTGAACAAATTGGGGAAATTGGCCATCGCTACTCCCAGGTAGGTCCGTGGCCCCTCGCGCCAGACGTTCGCGATCGTCCGGTGATCGACGCCCTGAATGTCGATCGCGGTCAGCGCGCCGGTCATGGCGTCGAATCCCGTGGCGTAGACGATCACGTCGAGCGGATAGTCGCGCTCGCTGGTGCGGATGCCCTCGGCGGTGACTTCGACGATCGGGTGGGCGGCGGCATCGACCAGCGTCACGTTGGGGCGGTTGAACGTCTCGTAATAATCGGTGCCGATCGCCAGCCGCTTGCTGAACACCGGATAGTCGCGGGGGATGAGCCGTTCGGCGGTGACGGGGTCGGTGACGATCTCGCGGATCTTGTGCGCGAAGAAGTCGGCGGCGGTGGAATTGGCGGCCTCGTCGGTCATCAGGTCGCTGAACGCGGTCATGATCACCGCGCCGCCGATGTTCCAGCACCGCTCGTAGACCTCGGCCCGCTCTTCGGCGCTGACACTCATCGCGGTGCGGCCCTTGGGCGGCAGCCAAGGGGCGAACAACTCGCCGATGCCGCGCAGGTCGCCAACCCGTGCCCGGGCGCGCAAGGTTCCGGCATTGTCCTTGAATTCGGCGACCTGCGCCTCGCTGTGCGGCGCGTTCATCGCCGGCGCGACATAGGCGGGGGTGCGCTGGAACACGGTAAGATGGCCGGCGACCTGTGCAGCGAGCGGGATCGTCTGGACCCCCGACGATCCAGTGCCGATGATGCCGATGCGCTTGCCGGCCAGATCGACGCCGTCGTGCGGCCAGTTGCCGGTGTGATAGGATTCGCCCGCAAACTGCTCGATTCCCGCGATGTCCGGCATCCGGCCGACCGACAGCGCGCCGGTTCCCATGATCAGGTATCGAGCATCATATTCGGCCCCGTCGGCCGTGCGCACGCTCCAGCGATCCGTGGCGGTATCGAATCGCGCGCCCGTGACGGTGGCGCCGAACCGGATGTCGCGGCGCAGGTCGAGCCGGTCCGCCACGAAGTTCAGGTAGCGAAGGATTTCCGGCTGGGTCGCGTAGCGTTCGGTCCAGGTCCACTCCTGCTCGATCCCCTCGTCGAACGAGAAGGAATAGAGCATGCTCTGCGCATCGCAGCGCGCGCCGGGATAGCGGTTCCAGTACCAGGTGCCGCCGACGTCGGCGGCGGTCTCCAGCACGGCGACGCTTTTGCCCATGCCGCGGAACTTGTGCAGCGCATAGAGCCCGGCGAAGCCTGCCCCCACGATCACCACGTCGAACGACCGCGCGCTCATCGACGGCACTCGCGGCGCTGGCTGTGCGATGTCGTTCCCATTGTCCTCTCCCGTTGGCGCGGCCCGAAATCCGCCTAGCCTCGCCCCATGTCATTGCCGGGGCGAGCCGCGCAAATAGCGTCTTGCGATCCGGTCATCGCCGGCATTTATGGAAGGAAACAGGCGTCGAAAGGGGAGGGTGTCGCGTGCCGGAATTCATCGACAGGCTGTGCGATTTCATGCGCGCGCCGGGCCACGCGGATGCCGCGGTGCTCGACGATGCGTGGGTCGGCATCAGCGATACGGTGGCGGTTGCGCTGGCCGGATGGGACGAGCCGTCCGCGCGGGCGGTGCGCCAAGCCTATGGTTCGAGCGAAGACCCCGCGTTTGGGCAGCCAGGCCTCGATGCGGAGCGCGAGGCGTTGATCCAGGGCACGGCGGCGCATGCGCTCGACTATGACGATGTCGCGCTCGGCAGCGTTACCCATCCGTCGGCGGTGATCGTGCCCGCCTTGCTGGCGGTCGCGGCGCGACGACCGGATCTGCGCCCGCGCGTTCTGGCCGCCTATGCCGTCGGGCTGGCGGTGGACGCGGCGGTCGGGGAGGCGCTTGGATTCGGCCATTATGATCGCGGTTGGCACGCGACGTCGACGATCGGGCCGATCTCGGCGGCGGCGGCGCTGGGGTATTTGGTCGAGCTGGAGCCGCGCGGCGCGCGCAGCCTGCTGGCGCTGGCGGCGGCGCAATGCGGCGGTATGCAGCGCAATTTCGGCACGCTGGCCAAGCCGGCGCACGTCGGCTTCGCCGCGGCGACCGCGGTGCGTGCGCTGCTGTTGGTCGAGGCTGGAATGACCGGCGACCAGGATATCTTCGGGCCGGGCGGCTATTTT
The DNA here is from genome assembly GCF_035555815.1 of Sphingomonas sp. Taxonomy (GTDB): domain Bacteria; phylum Pseudomonadota; class Alphaproteobacteria; order Sphingomonadales; family Sphingomonadaceae; genus Sphingomonas. Next base: position 12,582 of record NZ_DATMGG010000074.1, on the reverse strand, counting down.
GATCTCTACGGGGATGCGGCGGCGGCGGTGCGCGCGGCCAATTGCGGCTTCGCGCTCGCGGCGGGGCGGGTATCGCGGAAGCTCTATCCATGCTGCTACGCGACCCATCGCATGATCGGCGCGGCGCTGGCCGCGCGCGATAGCATCGCTCACCCCTTCGCCCCCGATCTCCGGATCGTCGTCGACGTCCCCTACGGCACGATGCGGCCGTTGCGGTTCACCGATCCGCGCGACGGCAATGAGGCCAAGTTCTGTGCCGCTTACACTGTCGCGACGGCTCTCGGCACCGGTACGGTTCGTTTGGGCGATTTCACTGCCGAGGCAATAGCGCGACCTGCGATAAGGGCGCTGATGAAGCGGATCGCGGTGGTTGAATCGCCCAACGGGGCGGGAGTCGTGGCTGGCCTCGACAGCGGCGACGTGCATTTACGGATCGTTCGAAGCAATGAAACCGTCGTTGAAGCGATCTCGTCAGTCTATCCCGGATCACCTCTCGCGCCGATCGGCCCGGAACAGCTTTGGGACAAGATTTCAGATTGTTTGCGAACCCACGCGCGGACGCACCGAAAAATCGCTCGATCAGAGTTTGAGCGAAAGGTCGGGCAATATGTCGCAAGGTGCCGTTCGGCCAGTGCCAACGTGTCTCCTCGCTGCATTCCGGATAGGTACGGCGATCCGTCAGGCGACGAGTTTGGCACTTAGCCGACGCGGCCGCCCCGCGCAGCGGACGGCCCCTTCTCCACTTAACTGGATGCTCAACCGAGCCTTCCTAATATTCAATCGACAGTCAGGGCATCCATCCTCACCCTTTATGTCGGACGTGCGATCCACGCACGCAACGACATTAAGACTCTCATGGAGGGGATCCTGATGAAGCCGTTTCTCGGCCTCGGCTTGCTCGGTGGCGTAAGCCTGCTCACCTTGGCAACGACCGCGCACGCAACACCAATCGACTCCGGCGCGGCTGGCGAGCAAGGGACCGCTGTGGTCGCCGCGGCCGTGACGGCGACTCCCGGCCAGCAAACGCCCCCTTCTGCAAACGATCCGGCTGACGGCAGCGCCGCGGATCGGACCGTGCCGCAGTCCGCCGCGACCAGCGAGGCGCCGGCCGCCGCTGAAATCGTCATTACCGGCTCCCGCCTGATCCAGAACGGCAACAACAGCCCGACGCCGCTAACGGTCGTCAGCTCGCAGCAGCTGCTGGAATTGCAGCCGACCTCGGTGGGTGCGGCGCTGCAGAATCTGCCGGTATTCCAAGGGTCGATGGGCCAGAATACCGGCACCGGCGGCAGCGGATCAAATGGCGGTCCGAACGGTTCGGCCAACGCGCCGAACATCCGCAATCTGGGGCTGTTCCGCAACCTGACGCTGTTCGACGGCCGACGTCTCCAGCCGACCACCGATACCGGCCTGGTCACCATCGACATGATTCCGCAGATGTTGCTGCAGCGGGTCGACGTGGTGACCGGCGGCGTTTCCGCGGTCTATGGCTCCGACGCGATCAGCGGGGTCGTCAATTTCGTGACCGACCGCAAGTTCGACGGCATCAAGCTCAAGGCGCAGTACGGCATCTCCGGCAAGGGCGATGGCCCGGTTTTCGACGCGGGCATCGCGGTGGGAACGAGCTTTGCCGGTGGCCGCGGGCATGTCGAGGCGAGTTTCGAATACTATGATGACCGCGGGATCTCCGACATGTTCTCGCGCAGCAACGGCCAGCTCTGGCAGGTCGAGGGCAGCAATTCCGCCGCGGTTTCGTCGACCGCGCAGCTGATCGCGCCGGGAACCGCGAACAATCCCTATGCGCTGTATTCGAACGTCCGCAACGCGCAGACCAGCTTTGGCGGCTTGATCAACAGCGGCCCGCTGGCCGGAATGACCTTTTCGGCGGATGGTGTGCTCTCCGCTTTTCAGCACGGTACGCTGACCGGAACGCGCGGCTACGAAGTCGGCGGCGACGGTGGCTATTTCTTCAACACCTCGCTCAAGGGCGCATTGCTGGCGCGGCGCGCCTTTGCCCGTGTCGATTACGACCTGACCGATGACGTGCATTTTTACGCCGAAGGTTTCGGCGCGTTCAATCGCAACAGCTACAATGATACGTCACTGAACTTCGCCAATCTCGTGCTCAGCGCGCAGAATCCGTTTCTGGGCAACTATCGATATGGAACGGACACCACGACGTTCACGCTCAGCAAGATTCCGCTGCAGCTCGGGCCGCACAACAAGGTGTTCAACCTCGACAACTACTATGGTACCGCCGGATTCGAGGGATCGCTCGGCAGCAAATTCAAGTGGGAAGTGAACGGTAGCTACGGCTATTCGACCCAGGCGCAGACCACTATGCGCAACATCAATTTGCAGCACCTCTATTCGGCGCTGGACGCGGTGAGCGTCAACGGCAACATCGTCTGTCAGATCAATGCGGACGCGATCACGTCCAATGATGATCCCAGCTGCGCGCCGCTCAACTTCTTTGGTCCCAGCGCGGCGTCGGCGGCCGCAATCGACTACATCACCGACGTCACCCGTTCGAAGACGACATCAACCTTGGTGAATTTCGGGGGATCGGTCACCGGTTCTCCGTTCTCCACCTGGGCTGGCCCGGTCAATCTCGCCATCTCCGGCGAGTGGCGGCGCACGACGTTGCAGTCGACCAGCGAAGTCTCGCCCGATGAGAAGGCGGATTGCACGGGTATTCGTTTCAACGCCTGCACGGCCAACACCAATCTGCATCAGGTCACATTCGCGATCATTCCGCTCGTCAAGCAGACGGTGGCGGAAGCCGCGGTGGAAGCCGAAATCCCGCTGCTGGCGGATTCGGCGATCGCGCGGCGGCTGAGCGTCAACCTGGCCGGTCGTTATGCGAACTACGACAGTTTTGGCGGTGCGTGGACGTGGAAGGCGGGCCTCGACTGGCGCGTCAACGACGAGTTGCTGTTGCGCGCTACGCGCTCGCGCGACTTCCGTGCGCCCAATCTCAGCAACCTCTACCAGCCGACCACGGTGAGCCGCGGCACCGTCATCGACCAGCTCACCAACCAGACGATCGCCAACGCGCAGATCCTGACCGGCGGCAATCCGGGCCTGAAGCCGGAGATCGGCAACACGCTGACGCTGGGCTTTGTCTACAAGCCGAACTGGCTGCCCGGCGCCAGCCTGTCGGTCGACGGCTATGACATCAACATCACCGATGCCATCACGTCCCTGAACGGCTCGAACGTCACGATCCAGCGGCTGTGCAATGCTAGCGGGGGAAGCTCGGCGCTGTGTTCGCTGATCGTCCGGCCGAACGGGTATAGCGATACGTCGGCCGCCAACAACGCGACCCTGTTTTACAGCCGATCGATCAACGCATCATCGATCAAGACACGCGGCATCGATTTCGAGCTCAACTACAATACGCGGCTCGCCCATCAGCCGCTCTCGCTGCGCGTGCTGACGACCTACCAGCCCACGCTGAAGCAATCGACTCCGGGCATCGCGGAATCCGACGTTGCCGGCTATGCCTATTCGTCGGTCGGGATCACCACCACGCCGAAATGGCGGATGACCGCGATGGTCAATTACAATCTCACCGACGAAGTGCGTCTGACGCTCGTCGAGCGTTGGCGGAGCAGTCTTCAGTACAATGCCGATCCGACGCTGTATTATGTCGATAACAAGATTCCGGCGTTCGGCTGGACCAACCTGAACCTGAGCATCACGCCGAAGAGCAGCTGGGCCAAGGATTTCGAATTCTATATCAACGTGACCAATCTGTTCGATCAGAAATCGCCGATCGCCATCAACGGATCGTCGGATACCGGCCGGTTTGGCGCCTATATTTCGACAGACGATTTCGTTGGCCGCTATTTCACCACCGGCGTGCGCGCCCGGTTCTGAGGAGGAGCAAGATGGTTCGCAAGGCCGGCAAGATGCTGTTGCTGCTCGCTGCGTTCATGCAGCCGGCGGCGGAAGCCGGGCTGCTCGCGCAGCAGGCGGGTGTATCGGGTGCTCCGGGGCTGCTCGCCGGGGTTTCACGAATCGACATCACGCCTCCTTTGGAGGACCTGCCCAAGCCGTTCGCCACGATCGGCAGCAAGATCTACGTACGGACGATCGTGTTTCAGGCGGGTGGCCGGCGAGCGGTGCTGGTCAACGGCGACTTGCCGACGATCGCGACCGACGTTTTCGAACAGCTGGTGAAGCGTATCGCCGAGGCGGCGAATGCGCCGGTTGAAAACGTCATGCTGTCGGTCACGCATACGCACAACGCCGTGCGTCTCGACAACAATCCCAAGGGGATCATGTTGCCGGGTTCGGCGAAGGTCACCGCCTATACCGCCGACCTGATACTGAGATCGGTGACGGAAGCGGTCGCCGACCTTCAGCCAGCCAAAGCCGGCTACGGCAACGGCATCTTCCACCTCGCGGCGGCGCGGATGGAGCCGGGACAGCCGCGCGGGAGCAGGCAGCCGGCGGCGGATCGCACCCTTGGCGTGTTCAAGATCGAACGCGCGGACGGGACGCCGCTCGCGGTGCTGGTCAACAACGGCCCAGAGCCGGTGATGGCGATGCGCGTCAAGACCGAGATCAACGCGGACGTCGCCGGCGTCATGGAACGCTATGTCGAGCAGCGCTTCGGCGACAAGGCGGTGGTGCTCTACACGGTCGGATCGCCGCCCGACGTCGTCATCAACACCAGCGGGGGTGACACCGTTGCGGGGCGGGGAGCGCTTCCGCCCGGTGCCACGCCCGCCGACCCGCACGCGCTGATGAGCGCCGTCGGCACCGTCCTGGGCGAGGAAGTGATCGCGACGCTCAACAATATCACCACCAGCGCCGACGTCCGCATCCAGGGCATGTTGCAAACGCTGGTCTGCCCCGGCCAGATCACCACGCCCTACGCCAACGCCTGTTCCGACGCACCCGGCGCCACGCTGCCGAAATGCGTGTTCACGACGCGCGACGGCCCGCCGCAGACGCTTCGTTTCGGGCTGATTCAGATCGGCGACGTGGCGCTGATCCACAGCGATGCCAACATCCTTCCGGCGGTGTGGGCCAAGGTGAAGCAGCAGGCGCCGAACCCCGACAAGACCATGCTCGTCTCTCTTGTATTCGGTCCGATCCACTATGTGGTCGATGACAGCGATTACGCCGGTCACAGCTATCCCGTGACGGCGACCACCGTTAAACCGGGCTGCGCTGCACCGGGCTTCGTCCGGGAATCGCTGGCGATGCTTAACAAGGCGCAGAGCGACAAGGCGCGCTGAGCGCCGAGAGCCTTTCGAAGCGGACGGCATCATCTGTTGACTCGGAAGATGCAGAAAACAAAAGATAAATAGAGCATGTTCCTTCAACCTGATCGAATCATGCTCTAGCGGGATCGGCGGCCCGTTTTGCCTCCCGGCCTGGGCGGGGACATGCGCGCAAGGATAGTGTCAGACCAATGATCAGATCGAATGGGCCCGTTTCGCCGGTGGACGGTAATCGTCAGCAGGAGGCCACCGCCGGTGCGCCTGAAGGCGAATCCCGGCGGGATCTGCTGCGCGGGCTGGTCAGCCTGCCGGCGGTGGCGATGGCGTCCCAGATGATCGCCAGCGACGCGCAGGCGCAGCGGGCCGCGGCGCCCGCGCCTGCGAAGGCTTCGCCGGGCGGCGACGCGGGCAAGCTTCCGTTCGTCTTCTCGCTCAGTTCCTACGATCACATGGCGGCCGTCACCGATGGCCGAATTCCGATCGAGCGGGCGGATCCGCTGTTCATTCGCTTGCCGATCCCGGAGGCGTTCCGGCGCTTTCTGGCCACGCGCGACTGGGATGTCGCCGAGGTCGGCTTTTCCCAATATGCGTCGATCCGCGCATCGGGCGACAACAGCTTTGTCGGTATTCCCATCTTCACCTCGCGGCTGTTTCGCCACAGCGCGATCTTTGTGCGGTCCGACCGGATCAAGACGCCCGAGGATCTGCGCGGGCGCCGCATCGGCATCGTCGGGTGGGCCAATTCCGCAGGGTTGTGGGCGCGCGGTATGCTGCGCGACATGTATGGGATCGAGCCGCACGAGATCATCTGGTATCAAGGCGGCGTGGAGCGGCCGGGCCGGCCGGAGAATGTTCCGGCCAAGTTCCTCGACCCGCGGGTGCGCTATATTCCGGTTGCCGACCGCGGCATCGAGGAAATGCTCTGGTCCGGCGATCTCGACGGCATCATCGTTCCCTCGCCACCCGCCAGCGTCGAAGGGTCGGTCAGCTCGGGCGGTCTGGTGCGCCGCCTGTTCGAGGATGCGCGAATCGAGGAGCGCCGCTATTTCGAGAAGACGCGCTGCCTGCCCGCCATGCACACGATCGTCATGACGCGCGAACTCTACGACCGCGACAACGACATCGGCCGGCGCATCTATCAGGCGCTGGATCTGTCCCGCCGCCGCTATTTCGACAGTCTCGCCGACACCGCCGCCAGCCGGGTTCCGGTGCCGTGGGCGGAGGAGTATATCCAGAGCCTCGAACCACTGACCGGCCCTGACGTCTGGCCCTATGGCGTCGACGCCAATCGCCCGACCATCGATACCGGATTGCGATATCTGCACGAACAGGGACTGATCGATCGCCGCCTGAAGGCCGCCGATGTTTACCCCGAGTGGGAAGGGGGCAACCTGTGATCCAGTCACCCGTCAAGCTGACCATCGCGCTGATGGCCTATGACCATGTCTATGAAATTCGCGGCCGGGACACCGATTACGAGATCCGTTCGGGCGCGGTCGAAATCGCTGGACTGGCACCGACGTGGGTCGATCTTCCGGCGCCCCATTCGTTCGAGCGGTTCGCGGACAACCGCGAATGGGACATTTCCGACGTGCCGCTCGCCGAATATGCCCAGCGTCGTCTGGCCGGGGATACGCGCATCACCGCGCTGCCCATTTTCACCTCGCGGCGCTTTCTGCACGACAGCATCGCCGTTCGCCGCGACCGGATCGCCAGGCCCGCCGACCTTCGTGGCGCGCGCATCGCCGTGCCCGAACGCGATCTGACGGAGTGCCTCTACGTCCGCGGGATGCTCGCCGAGATGTACGGGCTGGGATCGAATGACGCGCGCTGGGTTCCAGTCGATGACTCCGGGATGGTGGCGCTCCTCAAATCCGGCAAGGTCGATGCCGCGATCGCGCCACCCCACCGGCTTCCCATCGGTGGGGACATGACCGGCGTCGGCCGGCTGTTCCCCAGGCCGGGGGATGCCGAACGCGCGGCGCTGAAAAAGACCGGCGTGTTTCCCATCCTGCGCGCGCTCGCCGTGCGCACCGAGTTGCTGCAGAACCACCGCTGGCTCGCGTCGAATCTGTACCGGGCGTTTGAAGTCGCCCGGCGGCGGTATTTCGCGCGGCTGGACGATATTCGGGCAAGCCGTGTTCCCATCCCCGCCGTGGACGGCCACATGCGCACCATCCGCGAGGCTTTCGGCGGCGAGTTCTGGCCTTATGGCCTGGCCGCCAACAAAGCGACCCTGACCGCGTTCCTGCGCTATGGATCGCAACAGGGACTTTTTCCACAGAACGCCGGAGAGGCGACGAAACTGTTCGGACATGTCGAGGAATTCGTCGACAAATATTGATGGCGATCTGTATCGGTCAGGCGGACGGTTCCATCCTGTTGGCGATTTCCTTCTCTTTCAGCACCGCCGCCGCCTCCTCGAGGCATTCGATCATCAACCCGGCGGCGGGGCTCAGCGGCCGGTTTCGGTTCCACAACATGCCGGCACCCCGTGGCATCGGCGGAAGTGAAAGCGGCAAAACCGCCAAAGGGAGCAATGTGTCGTGGGCCGCGGCGCTGGCCATCGCCGCGATCGCGCGCGTCCGGTAGAGGCAGGCGCGCGTCAGATGAAGCGACGACGTTTCGATGTAGTCGCGCTCAAGCTCGATGCCGTTGCGGATCAAGGCGCGTTCAAGGGGTTCGCGCATCTGTGATGGCAACGGCGGCAACACCCAGGGGTATTCCTTCAGATCCGCCCATTCCAGATGCTCAAGCTGTGCCAACGGATGCGCCGGACTGGTCACCAGCACCAGTTGCTCTTCGAGCAGCAGCTTCTCCTCAAAGCCGCTCGACGGCGACAGGATCGGTAGCCGTCCTACCACCAGATCAAGCTTTCCCTCCCATAATTGCGGCAGGAGGGTCGAGGTCGTCCCTTCGCTCACCAGTACGTTGGTGGTGGCCGATCGTTCCTTGAGCAACGCGATCGCGTCGGGCACCAGCACTGAACTCGACGCCGCATAGACGCCGATGCTCACCTTGCCGCCCGAACCGGAACTGAGCGCCTTCAGCTCGTCGCGCGCCTGCTGCAGCTCGATCATCATGCTGCGGGCGTACCGGATCAGGCACTCTCCGTAGATCGTCGGGCGCAGGCCCTGGGTGGTGCGCGTGAACAATTCGAGCTCGAGGCCCTTCTCCAGCTCGGCGAGGGCCTTCGATACCGCCGGCAGGGTGACGTGGGTGGCTTCCGCGACCTTCTTCAGATTGCCGAGATCGTCGAGCGCGACCAGCAGCTTCAGCTGCCGGGCCTTCAGATTGCGCAGGAGGTACCAATCCAGGGAGGTGGGCATAACAATGGCCTAACAAACGGAGCGCGCACGCGGGGCATCCCGCCGCAAAACGACGGCGGGGGCCATACAGAGCAAATCGCCAGCCCGCTGACAATGCCGGTTAACCAGGCGGTTAACCCCCTGTCTCTATTAATCAATCGACGGCCGCGCCCCATGCATGAAAAGCTCAGGCGACAATCTGACCAGGAGACGATCGCGGTGCTTCTTCCGCATGGTGAGCATACCTTGTGCTACGATCTTGTCGGCGCGGAGACCGGCCAGGTCGTCGCCTTCACCCATTCGCTCGCCGCCGATCTGGGTCTGTGGGCGGAACAGGTCCCCGCCCTTGTCGCAGCCGGCTATCGCGTCCTGCGCGTCGATCTGCGCGGGCACGGTGGCAGTCGGGGGCCGGCCGGACCGTACACGATCGATGCGCTGGCCGACGATCTCATCGCCGTGGCCGATGCCACCGGCATCGAGCGGTTTCATTTCGTCGGACTGTCGATCGGTGGTGCCGTAGGGCAATCGCTTGGGCTCCGGCATCCCCGGCGGGTCCAGTCGCTCATGCTGTGCGACACGCAGAGCCAGTCCTTTCCCGACGCGGCGACGCACTGGGGGGGGCGCATCGACAAGCTTCGGCAAACCGGCTCGGTGGAATCGATCGCCGACGATACGATGAAGCGCTGGCTCACACCGGAGTTTCAGGCGGCGCATCCGCACCGTTGGCAACAGATCCGGTCGACCGTGGCCTGCTGCACTGTGGACGGGTATATCGGCTGCGCCCAGGCCTTGGCAGACTTCAGCTACACCGACCGTCTCGATCAGGTCGCCGTGCCGGTGCTCGTGGCATGTGGAAGCGAAGATCCGCGCGCCACGCCGGAGGAGAGCCGGCGCATTGCCGCCCTGTTCCGCGACGGCCGGTACGAGGAATTCACCGGCGCGCGCCACGTTCCCAATGTCGAACAGCCGGAAGCGTTCAACCGTGTCCTCACCGACTGGCTGCAGCAGGTGCAGTAGACCGGTCAGTCCGGCTCGCCGGATTTGAGAGCGGTCCCTCCCGGCGCGGTTCACGCCGGGCTCGGACGTCGAACCTTACAGATCGGGCCAGCCCGCCGCCCGGCCACGTGCCAGGCGCGGATAGACGCGCAGCGCGTTGCCGGAATAGATGCTGGCTTTCGCCTCTCCGTTCAGCGAGGCGCCCTCGATATAGCGGCGGGTGTCGTCGAAATGATGGCCCGTCTCCGGATCGATCCCGCGCACCGCACCGACCGTCTCGGATGCGAAGAGGATATTTTCGGCCGGTATCACCTTCAGCAGCAGGTCGATGCCGGGCTGATGATAGACGCAGGTATCGAAGAAGATGTTGCCGAGCAGCAGTTCGGAGAGCGGCGGTAGGCCCATGTCCTGGGCGATCCCCCGGTAGCGGCCCCAGTGATAGGGCACCGCCCCGCCGCCGTGCGGGATCACGAACCTGAGCGTCGGAAAATCCTTGAACAGCGACGAGGTGAGGCACTGCATGAAGGCGGTGGTATCGCCGTTGATGTAATGCGCGCCGGTCGCGTGGAAATGCGGATTGCACGATCCGCTGACGTGGATCATCGCCGGAACGTCGAGGTCGACCAGCGCCTCGTAGAGCGGATACCATGACCGGTCGTGCAGCGGCGGGCCCGACCAGTGTCCGCCGGATGGATCGGGGTTGAGGTTGCAACCGACGAAGCCCAGTTCCTCGACGCAGCGCCGTAGTTCGGGGATGGAATGTTTCGGCGCGACGCCGGGGCTTTGGGGTAGTTGGCACACCGCCGCGAAATTATCCGGATAGAGCGCGCAGATGCGGTGGATCAGGTCGTTGCACACCGTTGCCCACTCGGCGCTGATCCGCGCGTCGCCCAAATGATGTCCCATGCCGACGGCGCGCGGCGAGAAGATCGTCAGGTCGGTGCCGCGCTCGCGCTGGAGGCGAAGTTGCGCGCCCTCCAGGCTCTCGCGCAGTTCGTCATCCGAAATCACCGGCGGTGGGATGATTTCGCCGACATGCGCATCCGCGCACCCGCACGTTCCAAGCTGGTGCTGGCGAAACGCCTCAAGTTGTCTGGGGGCGGTCGTGTAGTGGCCGTGGCAATCGATGATCATGTTCATGCCCGCTTCCGAGGAATCGCCGATTCGATGCCGGGGCGCGCGGGCGCTGTCGATTGACTAAAGTGTCCGTGCGGTTGAGCCGCAGGTTAAGCGACTTAACCATCGGCTCAAGCGCAGGGCGATTTTACTCAATCGCACCCCGCAACCTTCGCCGGCACTAGATGCGGCATGAAAAATATCGTGGTGAGGAACATCGAGCGGGCGTCGCCGGATGTCTGCGATGCGCTGGCGAGCTGCGGCGTGGCGACGGTGCATGAAGCGATGGGGCGCGATAGGTTGATGCGCCCCTATATGCGCCCCGTGTTCGCCGGCGCACAGATCGCCGGATCCGCCGTGACCGTCCTTGCGGCTCCCGGCGACAACTGGATGCTGCACGTCGCGATCGAACAATGCCGTCCGGGTGACGTCCTGGTGGTCGGGCTGATGAGCGACAGCAGCGACGGCATGATCGGCGATCTGATCGCGACCGCGCTTCAGGCCCGCGGCGTGCGCGGCGTGGTGATCGATGCCGGTTGCCGCGACGTACGGACACTCGCCGAGATGAATTTTCCGATCTGGTCGCGGGCGATTTCGGCGCGGGGGACCGTGAAGGCCACGCTGGGACAGGTCAACCTTCCGGTCGTGTGCGCCGGCGCGCTGGTCCATCCGGGCGATGTCGTGATCGCCGACGATGACGGAGTCGTCGTGGTGCCGAGGGAAAGCGCGGAGGAGGTTTTGGCGCTGTCACAGGCGAGGACGGCGAAGGAAGACGCGCTGCGCGCGCGCTACGCTGCGGGTGAGCTTTCGCTGGATGTCGGCGACATGCGGGGGGCGCTGGCGGCGGCGGGGCTGATCTATGTCGAGCACCCCGGTGATGCATAGCGCGCCGGGCATTCCGCTGAAGATCGCGATCGCGACCTACGGGCACACCGCCGCGCTCAAGGGCGGACAGGTCAAGATTGCGGGCGTCGAGCCGAACTTCGTCGAGGTGAAGCCGATCATCGCCGCGTTTCGCCGGATGGTTCGCGATGTCGAATTCGACGTGTGCGAGATGGCGCCCGCGACGTACATGATCGCGCGGGCGGCCGGGGCGCCGTTCAAGGCGCTGCCGGTGTCGATCTTTCGCCGCTTTCATCACGCCGGCTTCGTGACGCGCGGCGATGCGGGGATCGAGGTGCCCAAGGATCTGGAGGGCAAGCGCGCCGGTGTGCGGGCATGGTCGGTCACGACCGGGATCTGGACGCGCGGCATCCTGTCCGAAGATCATGGCGTCGACTTGTCCAAGATCACCTGGGTGGTCGACGACGAGGAGCATGTGCAGTCGCTGCGGCTCCCGCCGAATGTCGAACGGGCGCCAGCGGGGCGACCGCTGGTCGACCTCATGGCGGAGGGATATCTGTCGGCGGCGTTCACCGCCAACGCCGGGATCGGACGCGCCGGCGCGCCGACCGGGGGCTGGCGCGTTGCCGATGGCGGCGACGCGCAGACCTATCGCGAACTGTTCCCCGACGCCGCCGCGCGCGAAGCCGAATGGTATCGCCGTACCGGCGTCTATCCGATCCACGGCGTAATCGTGGTGAAGGATCGCGTCCTGGACGAACATCCGCAGGTCGCGCGCGCGCTGTTCGATGCCTTCGTGGAGTCGAAGGCGCGCTATCTCGCGCAACTCGCGCGCGGCGATACCGATACTGATACCGATACCGATGCGCACTATCGCGCGATGCAGCAGATCGTCGGCGCTGATCCGCTTCCATACGGCATCGAGGCGAACCGTCCGTCGATCGACCGCCTGATCCGCTACTGTTTCGAGCAGCAGCTTCTCCCCCGGCAATTCGCCGCCGAAGACATGTTCATCGATATCGAAGGTTAGGAGAGCGGCTCATGACCACAGCCACCCCGGCGCGCACCGTGCTCCGCACGAA
>NZ_DATMGG010000073.1:0-3716 GCF_035555815.1 Sphingomonas sp. | reverse complement strand
GGAAGTGGGACGGCATCCGCGTCCAGCTGGTCCATGTCGCCGGGGAAACGCGCCTGTACAGCCGGGGCGGCGACGACATCACCCGGAGCTTTCCGGACGTCGCGGCGGCGTTCCGCGTGCCCGGAGTGCTCGACGGCGAATTGCTGGTGAAGGGCGCGTTCCAGGGCGGGGAAGCGGCGAGCTTCAACGCTCTCCAGCAGCGGCTCGGGCGCAAGGCGGTGTCGGCGCGGATGCTGGCCGATTATCCGGCGTTCGTCCGGCTCTACGACATATTGTTCGACGGCCCCGACGATCTGCGCGACCTGCCGTGGGCGGAACGGCGCGGTCGGCTGGAAGGATTCGCAGCGCGGCTCGATCCCGGCCGGTTCGATGTCAGCGCGCTGATTGATGCCGGCGACTTCGCGCATCTGGGCGCGATCCGCGCCGGCGCGCGCGATTCGGCGATCGAGGGGGTGATGCTCAAGCGGCGGGACTCGCCCTATGTCGCCGGGCGCCGCACCGGATTGTGGTACAAGTGGAAGCGCGACCCGCTCACCGCCGATTGCGTGATGATGTACGCCCAGCGTGGCAGCGGCCGGCGGTCGTCCTTCTATTCTGACTACAGCTTCGGCTGCTGGAGCGACGACGGCGAGTTGCTGCCGGTGGGCAAGGCCTATTCGGGCATCACCGACGACGAGCTGAAATGGCTCGACCGCTTCGTGCGCACCCACACCGTCAACCGCTTCGGCCCGGTGCGCGAGGTGGAAAAGACGCTGGTGCTGGAGGTGGCGTTCGATTCGATTCACCAGTCCAAACGGCACAAATCGGGGGTGGCGATGCGCTTCCCGCGCATCCACCGCATCCGTAACGACAAGCCCGCCGCCGAGGCTGATACGCTTGCGGCGCTGCTGCGTCTGGTGACATGATCCCCGCCTTCTTTGGGGGGAAGAATGATGATCGAGATGGTGAAGCTGTTCGCCGGCCTGCTGCTTCAAGCGGGCGCGCTGGCATTTACGATCATCTGGGCGGTCCGCCAGTTGCTCGCCGAAGGGCGACAGCGGCGCGAGGCGCAGTCAATCGCGGACGCGCAACGCGAGGAGGCCGACCGCAAGGCGCTCGACGCGCGCAAGGTTGAAATCTACCAGCGGCTGGAGATCGAATCGAACCGCGTGTTCGAATTCGAGGCGCGCCACGCCAAGCTGGTCCCGACCATGAAGCGCCGGCTGGCGCCGGTCGGCCGGTTCGACGATCTGGCCGATCTGGTCCGTAACGAGCACGGCGAACGGATCGACCCGCGCCAGATCGCGATGATCGCACGCAAATATTATGAGATGAACTGCAATCTGTTCGAGATCGCGGCGCGGTTGCGCAAGCTCGATCTGATCGACGCCGATGTGTTCGGCAGTTGGGTCGCATGGTATTTCGACACCTGCACCGAATGGGGATTCCGTGCCTTGTGGGGCGATCTACGCGACAACTACACGCCGAACCTGCGCGAGATCTTTGACCCGCTGTGCATCGCGTTGATCGATGGTTGGGACGTGGCGCACGCGCAGGCGCGCCTGACGCTGCGTACCGACGGCGACCTGCCCGACGTGACGGAGGAGGAAGTCGAACGCCGCCGCGGCGATTTCTATGCGCTGATCGGCTCGCCTGCGGTATTCGACTGCCCGACCATCGCCGGCTGGCTGGCCGAGGTCGAGCGGACGCGGCTACCCCATGCCCATCCGTTGGCCTATTGCTGAGCGATGATCGATTATCGCTGGGCGGATCCCGCCGAATTGCCGGGGATCGCGACCTTCTTCGCGCGGATCGTCGCGCTCGACGAATCCTACGTCAGCCACGGCGAGGTGCAGACCGGACTCAGCCTCGACGGACGGAGCTGGGCGCCCGATCTCGACGCACGGATGCAGGAGGACTTGGCGGCGCTCGGCCCTGATCGCAGCGTCGCGGTCGCGCAGGACTCCGGCCGGCTGGTCGCCGCCGCGATCATCCTGTGGGAGGTCAACGACCGCACGTCGTTCATGGTCATAGAGGATCTGGCGACCGATCCGGCGGTACGATCGCACGGCGTGGGTGCGGCGCTGCTCGCGTTCGTCGAGGCTGAAGGGCGCCGGCGCGGGATGCGCTGGGCGTTCCTGGAAAGCGGCCTGCACAACGACGGCGCCCACCGCTTCTTCGAGAAGCACGGCTTCGGTGCGCTGTCCAAGGTATTCTCGAAGAAGCTCGGCTGACCGCGCGGTTCGCCGGCGGGCGTCAGTTGACGGTGGAATCGGGGTCGTCGACGATCGCGATCTCGAACAGCGTCGGCCACAATTTGCCGGTGACGAACAGCCGGCCTTTCTTGGCGTCCCAGGCGATGCCGTTGAGCACCGCCTCGGGATCCTTCGCCGCCACTTCCTCGACCAGCGCGCGCGCGTCGATCACGCGGGTGACATGGCCATCAACGGGGTCGATCGTCACCAGGAAGCCGGTGTGCCAGACGTTTGCGAGGATCGCGCCGTCGACCCATTCCAGCTCGTTGACGTTGCGCAGCGGCCGTCCGGCGATCGTCACCGGGATCCGCCGCTTTTCGGCGAGCGTGACGGGGTCGAGCACGCGCAGGCTGGTGGTGCCGTCGGACATGATCAGCCCCTCCGGCGCGCGGGTCAGCCCCCAGCCTTCGCCGGTGTAGCGCAGATCGGGGCCAGCGCGCTTGAGCGTGTCACGGTGCCAGCGGTGGGCAAGGCCGTCGTGCCAGGTCAGGCTGATCAGCGTATCGCCGTCGAGCGCCAGGCCTTCGCCGAACTCGCCCGACGGGATGGTGGCACGCGCCAGGATCTTGCCGCTGACCGGATCGGTACGACGTACATCGGACACCCCCTCGCGCCCGGTGCTCTCATAGAGATGGCCATCGTGCCACAGCAGCCCCTCGGTGAAGGCGGTGGGATCGTGCGGCAGCCGCGCGATCACCTCGACCCGCGATACCGGCACCGGCACCGCAGCGGGGGTAGCGCTGGTCGGGGCGGCGGGCGCGGCGGCGGGAGCCTGTTGCGCGGCGGCGGGTGCGGCCGGCGACAGGCCAAGCGCCAGCACCGCCGCCAGATGGCGCGCGATCGATTTCATCGGCCTTTCCAACGAAGACAGCCCTTCCAACGAAAACGGGCGGCGCCGTGGGTGCGGCACCGCCCGTATCCCGTGTCCGAAACCGGTCCTTACTGAACCGGGTTCAGGTTGACCGCCGCATGCTTGCCGCGGCGATCGACCTCGAGCTCGAACTCGAGCCGGTCGCCCTCGTTCAGCGTGGGCAGGCCGGCGCGTTCGACCGCGCTGATGTGCACGAACGCATCGGGCTGTCCGTCATCGCGCTGGATGAAGCCGAAGCCCTTCATCGCGTTGAAGAACTTGACCGTGCCCGACGCTTTCTCGCCGGTCAGCTGCCGCTGCGGGCCGCCGGCGCCGCGCGCGCCACCCGGACCAGCCGCGTCACGCGGCGGGCCGCGATCGGTGACCGGGAGCGGTTCGCCCTCGATCTTGAGGTCGGTCGCAGAGATGCGGCCGCCACGATCGACCAGGGTGAAGCCAAGCGGCTGACCCTCGGCCAGGCCGACCAGGCCCGCCTGCTCGACCGCGCTGATGTGGACGAACACGTCCTCACCACCGTCATCGCGCACGACGAAGCCGAAGCCCTTTTGCCCGTTGAAGAATTTGACGACGCCCGTGGCCTCGCCGACGACCTGGGGCGGCATGCCGCCACC
>NZ_DATMGG010000072.1:0-15291 GCF_035555815.1 Sphingomonas sp. | reverse complement strand
CCGGCGCAGATGAAGATGTTCCTGACCCGTTTCGGCCAGAACAGCCGCATGGTGATCTGCGGCGACCCGCGCCAGACCGACCTGCCCGGCGGGATGGCGGCGTCGGGCCTCAACGACGCGGTCGGGCGGCTGGAGGGAATCGAGAGCATCGCGATGGTCCGCTTTGGTGCCGGCGACGTCGTGCGGCACCCGATCGTCGGCCGCATCGTCGAGGCCTATGAGGGCGCGGAGGCATGAGCCTCGACGTCGCCGTGCTGCCGGAGGCGCCGTGGCCGGATCAGGATTGGGAGGGGCTGGCGACGCGCGCCGCGACCGCCGCGATCGAGCGCACGCCGCAGGGCGGCTGGATCAACTCGCCAACGCTGATCGAGATCGCGGTGCGGCTGACGTCGGACGACGAGGTCCGCACGCTCAACCGCCAGTATCGCGGCAAGGACAAGCCGACCAACGTGCTGTCGTTCCCGATGGTCCAGCCCGACCTGCTCGACACCGTCACCCAGGGCACCGACGATGGCGAGGTCATCCTGGGCGACATCGTGCTGGCGCATGGCGTGTGCGCGGCGGAAGCGGCGGAGAAGGGCATCAGCGTCGAGCATCATGCCACGCACCTGATTGTCCACGGCGTGCTCCATCTGCTAGGCCATGACCACGGCGACGATGCCGCGGCGGAGGCGATGGAAGAGGTGGAACGATCCGCGCTCGCCAGCCTCGGCATCGCCGACCCCTATCCCATCGATGAGGACTGACCACCGACATGGCCGAGGATCGAAGTCGCAGCGGCAACGGCGACTCCCCTGATTCCCCCAGCATATGGCGCGGCCTCAGGAACCTCATCTTCGGCGACGAGAGCGGCGAGACGCTGCGCGACCAGCTTGAGGAAGTGATCGAGCGGCACGAGGACGAGGCCGAGGACAGCCGGCCGATCGCCGGCGACCTGGCGCCGATCGAGCGGCAGATGCTGCGCAACCTGCTGCATTTCGGCGAGCGCGACGCCGGCGACATCGGCGTGCCACGCGCCGACATCATCGCGGTGGAGGAAGCTACCAGCTTCGCCGATCTGGTCGCGCTGTTCGCCGATGCCGGCCACAGCCGCCTGCCGGTCTATCGCGGCGCGCTGGATACCGTGATCGGCATGGTGCATATCAAGGACGTGTTCGCGGTGCTCGCCACCGACGCGCCGCCGCCCGCCAGCATCACCGCGCTGATGCGCCAGCCGCTCTACGTCCCGCAATCGATGGGCGCGATCGACCTGCTCGCGCAGATGCGCTCCAGCCGTACCCATCTGGCGGTGGTGCTCGACGAATATTCGGGAACCGAGGGCCTCATCACGATCGAGGATCTGATCGAGGAGATCACCGGCGAGATCGAGGATGAGCATGACGACGCGCCGGTGGCGATGCTGGTGCCGCTGCCCGGCGGCGCGTGGGACGCCGATGCGCGCGCCGAGTTGGAGGACGTCGCCGAGACGGTCGACAAGCGGCTGGCCGAGGTCGAGGAGGACGTCGACACGCTGGGCGGGCTCGCCTTCGTGCTCGCCGGCCACGTCCCCGCGCCGGGCGAATGCCTGCCCCATGCCAGCGGCTGGACGCTGGAGGTGACCCAGGCCGACGCGCGCCGCGTGACCCGGCTGATCCTGCACCCGCCCGAACCGGCGGCGGAAGGTGACGAGGGGTGATTCCGCCCGGCCGGTGATCGGCTGGGACGATCACCAACTTCATGATTTCATGTTTCTCCGATCACCGGAGCCGGTCTAGCCTTGCGTTCGCATGGCGGAACCGTGCCCGGCGCGGTGCGTCGAGAACCGGGATCAAGGAGACGGAATATGGATGCCAAGACCAGCGGTGACCCCCTCGGCTGTCCGATCAAGGAGCCGGCCGCGCTGCGCTCGCTGCTCGGGCGCTCCAACCGGGATTGGTGGCCGAACCAGCTGTCGCTCGACATCCTTCAGCAAAATGGCCTGTCGGGCAATCCGATGGGCGACGACTTCGACTATGCCACGGAGTTCAAGTCGCTCGACTATGCCGCGGTCAAGCGCGACCTGACCGCGCTGATGACCGACAGCCAGCCGTGGTGGCCGGCCGACTACGGCCATTACGGTCCGTTCTTCATCCGCATGGCGTGGCATTCGGCCGGCACCTATCGCACCGGCGACGGGCGCGGCGGCGCCAGCTCGGGCAACCAGCGGTTCGCCCCGCTCAACAGCTGGCCGGACAACGGCAACCTCGACAAGGCGCGCCGCCTGCTGTGGCCGATCAAGCAGAAATACGGGCGCAAGCTGAGCTGGGCCGACCTGATGATCCTGGCGGGCAACGTCGCGATCGAATCGATGGGCGGGCCGGTGTTCGGCTTCGGCGGCGGCCGCGCCGACGTGTGGGAACCGGAAAAGGACGTCTATTGGGGCACCGAGGAGGAATGGGTCGGCCATGCGAACAGCCAGACCCGCATCCAGCCCGATCGCGAGATGGTGCTCGAAAGCCCGCTCGCGGCGATCCAGATGGGGCTGATCTACGTCAATCCGGAAGGTCCGGGCGGCAACCCCGATCCGCTGCAATCGGCGCGCGATATCCGCGAGACCTTTGCCCGCATGGGGATGAACGACGAGGAGACCGCCGCGCTCACCGCTGGCGGGCATACCTTCGGCAAGGCGCACGGCGCCGGGGACGCGTCGCTGGTCGGCGCCGAGCCTGAGGGCGCCGACATCGCGCAGATGGGGCTGGGGTGGGCCTCGACGCATGAAAGCGGGGTCGGGGATCACACCATCACCTCGGGGATCGAGGGGGCATGGACGCCGACGCCGACGCGCTGGGACATGAGCTTCTTCGACATGCTGCTCGACCACGAATACGAACTGGTGCGCAGTCCGGCCGGCGCGAAACAGTGGCAGCCGGTCGGCAACCCGCCCGAGACGCTGGCGCCCAAGGCGCATACGCCTGGCGTGAAAGTGCCGACGATGATGACCACCGCCGACATGGCGATGAAAGCCGATCCCGCCTATCGCGCGATCTGCGAGCGGTTCCGCGCAGATCCGGCTTATTTCGCCGATACCTTCGCCCGCGCGTGGTTCAAGCTGTGCCACCGCGACATGGGGCCGAAGGCGCGCTATCTCGGCCCCGAAGTGCCCGCCGAGGACCTGATCTGGCAGGATCCGATCCCCGCCGCGAGCGGCCCGGCGCTGACCGACGGTGACATTGGGGCGCTGAAGGATCGCATCGCGGCGTCCGGCCTGTCGGTCGCCGAGCTGGTGACGACGGCGTGGGCGTCGGCATCGACCTATCGCGGTTCGGATCATCGCGGCGGCGCCAACGGCGGCCGCATCCGGCTGGCCCCGCAAAAGGACTGGGACGTCAACCAGCCCGAGCAGCTCGCCCGCGTCCTCACCGTCTATGAAGGGATCAAGGCCGATTCGGGCACGTCGGTATCGATCGCGGATCTGATCGTGCTGGGCGGATCGGTCGGGATCGAGCAGGCCGCGCGCGCCGCCGGCCATGCGATCGAGGTGCCGTTCACCCCCGGCCGCACCGACGCGACGCAGGAACAGACCGACGTCGACAATATCGCGGTGCTCGAACCGCGCGTCGACGGCTTTCGTAACTACCTTCAGGTGCGGTTCAACGTGCCGACCGAGGAGCTGCTGATCGATCGCGCGCAATTGCTCGGCCTCAGCGCGCCGGAGATGACGGTGCTGGTCGGCGGCCTGCGCGTGCTGGGCGCCAACCACGGCGGATCGCCGCACGGCGTGCTGACCGACCGGCCGGGCCAGCTCACCACCGATTTCTTCGTCAACCTGCTCGACATGGGCACGGCGTGGAAGGAGGTCGATGAGACCGGCGACGAGCTGTACGTCGGCACCGATCGCGCGACGGATGAGCAACGCTGGACCGCGACGCGCACCGACCTGGTGTTTGGATCGAATTCGCAGCTGCGCGCGCTGGCGGAGGTCTATGCCTCGGCCGATGCCGGCCCCGCGTTCGTCGGTGCTTTCGTCAAGGCGTGGACCAAGGTGATGAACGCCGACCGGTTCGACCTGTCGGCCTGACCGCGGCCCCCGGCGCGCCGCCGCGCGATTGCACGGCGGCGCGCCGGGGCGTAGCTAGACGTCATGCGCAGACATATCCTGATCGTCCTTGGCCTCATCGCCCTCGTGATCCTCGGCGGCTGGCTGTGGATCAGCCGGCCCGACCAGGCCCGCACCCCGATCGCCGAACTGTTCGGGCCGCGTCCCAACATCACCGATCCGCGAAAGCAGACGGTGCCGACGGTCAAGGTGGCGGAGGCGATCGGCTGGCCGGACGGCGCCGCGCCGACCCCGGCGGCGGGACTGAAGGTCGCGCGGTTCGCACAGGGGCTCGATCATCCGCGCTGGCTCTACCGCCTGCCCAACGGCGACGTGCTGGTGGCGGAGAGCAACGCGCCCCCGCGCGACGGCGGCGGCATCCAGGGCTGGGTGGAAAAGCGGCTGATGCGCCGCGCCGGCGCCGGCGTGCCCTCCGCCAACCGAATCACCCTGTTGCGCGACGCCAACGGCGACGGCGTGGCGGAGGCGAAGACGGTGCTGGTCGACGGGCTCAACTCGCCGTTCGGCATGGCGCTGGTCGGCGACTGGCTCTACGTCGCCAACACCGATGCGGTGGTGCGCTTCCCGTTCAAACCGGGCGATACCAAGATCACCGCCAAGCCCGAGCATGTCACTCGCCTGCCCGGCGACGGCGACGGCCACTGGACGCGCAACATCCTCCCTTCGGCCGACGGCAAGTCGCTCTACATCACCGTGGGTTCGTCGACCAACATCGCCGACAACGGGATCGAGGCCGAACGCTATCGCGCCAACATCCTCGAGCTTAATCTCCAGACCCGCGCGCTGCGGATCTATGCCGCCGGGCTGCGCAACCCCAACGGGCTGGCGTTCGAGCCGAAGAGCGGCCGGCTGTGGACCACGGTCAACGAGCGCGACATGCTCGGGTCGGACCTGCCGCCCGACTACATGACCGCGGTCGACATGGGCGATCACTTCGGCTGGCCGTGGTTCTATTGGGGCGGCTATCCCGACAAGCGCGTCGAGCCGGGCAACCCCGCGCTGCAGGAATATTCGAAGCGGCCCGATTATGCGCTGGGCCCGCACACCGCCTCGCTCGGTCTCGCCTTTGCCGGCGACGCGAAGCTGGGGCCGAACTTCGCCAACGGCGCGTTCGTCGGCCAGCACGGATCGTGGAACCGCGAGCCGGTGTCGGGCTACAAGGTGATCTACGTGCCGTTCGGCGACAACGGCTTCCCCGCCAAGGGCGCCCAGCCGGTCGACGTGCTGACCGGCTTTCTCGACGCCCGGGGCAAGGCGCAGGGCCGGCCGGTCGGCGTCATCACCGACGCCACCGGCGCGCTGCTGGTCGCGGACGATGTCGGCAACGTGATCTGGCGCGTCAGCGCGGCGCAATAGGCGCGGGGCGCGCGCGGCTGTCTATTCGAGTAGCGTGGGCACGTCCCTCGCCAGCTTGTCGCGGATACGGTCGGCGAACAGCGCCAGCATCGGCGGCAGGTCGAACTCCGCGTGGAGCGTCGCCTCCGCCACCGCAATCCGGCTGGCGACGCGCTGGCCCAGCGCCTCGACCGTCAGGTGGAGCGTGTCGCCGTCCCAACGCTGTTCGGTGATCGCGCCGCCCGGCACGAATTCGGCGAGCTTGCCGGTGCCCTGCTCGATCCGCGCCCGCGCGCCATCGCGCCCCAGCGTGTGTGGAATGTCGATCGAGATCGGCTGGGTCATGTCGCGAACAGCATCGAATCGTCGGCGAATGCCTTGAATTCCAGTGCGTTGCCGCTGGGATCGCGAAAGAACATCGTCGCCTGCTCGCCCGGCTGGCCCTTGAAGCGGATGTGCGGCGCGATGCCGAACGCGATGCCCGCCGCCGCGACTCGCTCGGCCAGCGCCTGCCAGTCGGCCATGGTCAGCACCACGCCGAAATGCGGCACCGGCACGTCATGGCCGTCGACCGCGTTCTCGACCGCGACCGGCCGCGCGCCGGGATCCAGGTGGGTGACGATCTGGTGGCCGAACAGGTCGAAATCGATCCAGTGATCGGCCGATCGCCCCTCCGGGCACCCCATCACTCCGCCGTAAAAGGCGCGCGCGGCGGACAGGTCGTGGACCGGAAAGGCGAGGTGGAACGGGCGGAGATCAGGCATGACGCCGGGCTAGCAAATCGCGCGCGTCTCGGCGATAGCCCGCGTTGGTGAGGCTGCTTCGTTCCCCCCTGCTCTGGTCGCTGCTGCTCGGCGCCATCGCCGCGCTCGGCTTCGCGCCGCTCGATCTGTGGCCGCTGACGCTGGCCGCGCTCGCGCTGTGGATGCGGCTGGTCCACGACGCGCCGACGCTGCGTCGGGTGCTCGCGGTCGGCTGGGGGTTCGGCGTCGGCCATTTCGCGATCGCCAACAACTGGATCCAGCACGCGTTCGACTTGCAGGACAAGATGCCGCCCGCGCTAGGCTATCTCGCGGTGGTGCTGGTCGCGCTGTACCTCGCCGTCTACCCGATGCTGGCGGCCGGCGCCGCGTGGCGGCTGGCCTCTCCGCGCGCGGCGGGCGATGCGGCGGCGCGGCCGGGCGGGGCGTTCGTCGCGGTGTTCGCCGCCGCGTGGATCGTCGCCGAATGGCTGCGCGCGACGATGTTCACCGGCTATGCGTGGGATCCGCTGGGCGTCGCGTGGCTGCCGGTGATCGGCGTGGCGCGGCTGGGGGCGTGGATCGGCACCTATGCGCTGTCGGGCGTCACCGTGCTGGCGGCAGGTGCGCTGTTGCTGCTGGTGGGCGAGCGGCGCTGGCGCCTGGCCGCCGGGGTGGCGGTGCCGTTGGTGAGCGCCGCGATCCTGCTCGCCCCGCCGCGCGCGCCGCCCGGCGACCCCGGCCGCCGCATCCGCGTGGTCCAGCCCAATGTCGGGCAGGACGCGGTGCGCGCGCCCGACTATGCCCGCCGCATCCTGCTGACGATGGCGGCACTGTCGGAACGCCCCGGCCCGGTACCGCGGCTGGTGGTGTGGCCGGAAGGGTCGGTCGATCCGTTCATCGAGGACGGCTATCCGGCGTCGTGGTATTTCCGCGGCTATCCCGGCCCGACCCGCGCGATCATCGCCCGCGCGCTCGGTCCGCGTGATCGCGCGCTGGTCGGGGGCAGCGCGCTGTTCTTCGATTCGGCGGGGGAAGTCAGCGGCGCCGGCAACGCGATCTTCGTCGTCGGCCCCGATGCGCGGCTGGGCGGGCGCTATGACAAGGCGCATCTGGTGCCCTATGGCGAATATCTGCCGATGCGCGCGCTGCTGGAGCCGATCGGCCTGTCGCGGCTGGTCGCCGGCGAGATCGATTTCGTCCCCGGCCCCGGCCCGCGCACGCTGAGCGTGCCGGGGTTCGGCGCGATCGGGATGCAGATCTGCTACGAGATCATCTTTTCCGGACAGGTGGTCGATCGCGCCCACCGGCCCGCGCTGTTGTTCAATCCGTCGAACGACGGCTGGTTCGGCGCCTGGGGGCCGCCGCAGCACCTGGCGCAGGCGCGGATGCGCGCGATCGAGGAGGGGCTGCCGGTGGTGCGGTCGACTCCCGACGGCATCTCTGCGGTGATCGCCGCCGACGGCCGCGTGCTCGGCACCGTGCCCCGCCATATCGCCGGCGCGATCGAACTGCCGATGCCGTCCGCGCTGCCGCCGACATTGTTCTCCCGTACCGGCAACTGGATGGCCGGATTCGCCGTGCTGATGCTGCTCGCGCTTGCAGCCGCGCTCCGCCGTCGCTAGGCGACACAGCGGACATAAGGATTTCTTTATATCGCGCGACGCGCGCCAACCCTAAGGCTGCATCCATGCGTTCAAACTATCTCTTCACCTCCGAATCGGTCTCCGAGGGCCATCCCGACAAGGTCGCCGACCAGATCTCCGACGCGGTGGTCGATCTGTTCCTGTCGCGCGATCCGGTCGCGCGTGTGGCGTGCGAGACGATGGTGACCACCCAGCGCGTGGTGCTGGCGGGCGAAGTCCGCTGCGACGACGCGACCTTCCCCAGCCTGGAGGAGATCGAGCAGGCCGCGCGCGAGACGATCCGCCGCATCGGCTACGAACAGCATGGTTTCCACTGGCAGACCGCCGAGTTCGCCTGCCACCTCCACGGCCAGAGCGCGCACATCGCGCAGGGCGTCGATGAGAGCGGCAACAAGGACGAGGGCGCCGGCGATCAGGGCATCATGTTCGGCTTCGCCTGCGACGAGACGCCGGAACTGATGCCGGCGACGCTTTATTACTCGCACCGCATCCTCGAGAAGATGGCGGCTGATCGCCACGCGCGCGTCGTCGATTTCCTTGAGCCCGACGCCAAGAGCCAGGTCACGCTCAAGTTCGAGAACGGCGTTCCCACCGGCGCCACCGCGCTGGTCGTCTCCACCCAGCATTCGACCGCGCTGTCGAACGACGCCGGGCAGAAGCGGCTGCGCGACTATGTGATGACGGTGTTCGAGGAGGTCATGCCCAAGGGCTGGATGCCCGCCGACCAGAGCCAGATCTACGTCAACCCGACCGGGCTGTTCGAGATCGGCGGCCCCGACGGCGACGCCGGGTTGACCGGGCGCAAGATCATCGTCGACACCTATGGCGGCGCGGCCCCGCACGGCGGCGGCGCCTTTTCGGGCAAGGATCCGACCAAGGTCGACCGGTCGGCCGCCTATATCAGTCGCTATCTGGCGAAGAACATCGTCGCCGCCGGCCTCGCCAAGCGGTGCACGATCCAGCTGAGCTATGCGATCGGCATCGCCGAGCCGCTGTCGCTCTATGTCGACACCCACGGCACCGGCACCGTCGAGGAAGCCAAGATCGAGGCGGCACTGCCCAAGCTGGTGCGCCTGACGCCGAAGGGCATCCGCACCCACCTGGCGATGAACAAGCCGATCTACCAGCCGACCGCCGCCTATGGCCATTTCGGCCGCAAGCCGGAGGGCGATCTGTTCACCTGGGAGCGCACCGACCTGGTCGACGCGCTGAAGGACGCGCTGCGCTGATCCCGCGACCGATGCGATGAAGGGGGGCGTTCCGGGCGACCGGGACGCCCCTTTTCGTCGCGCGCCTTATTGACTACGTATGTAATCACACTACCCCTTGGCGCTCCGGGCGGATCGACCGTCCAGGGGAGGGGGTCGATGTCCTTGTCCTTGCTGATCGCGGTCGCGCTGTCGCTGGCCACGCCTGCCGCTGCCGATACGCCGCCCGCACCCGCGCCCGCCCCCGAGGCTGAGGTCGCGCTGGAGCGGTGGCGCAGTCGCTGGGTGCTCACCGCCGAAATCGCCGGCAAGCCGCGCAAATATCTGTTCGACACCGCCGCCGGACTGACGCTGGTCCACCCCGATACGGCGAAGGCTGCGGGGTGTGCGCCTTGGGGGCGGATGACCGGATATCGGATGATGGGCGATCGCCATGACGCCCCGCGCTGCAACGGGCTGCCGATGACAATCGGCGGGCTCACCCTCACCCCGGCGGTCAGCGGGCTGATCGACATGGCCAAGCTCAACCCCGCCGACGCCGAACTGGACGGGGTGATCGGCCTCAACCTGTTCGAGGGGCGCGCGGTGACGATCGACTTCGCCGCCGGCCGGCTGACGGTGGAAAGCCCCGCCAGCCTGGCCGCGCGCATCGCGACGATGCGGCCGCTGTCGGTGCGCCAGAGCCGCGAGGTCGGCGGGCTGGCGCTGGCGGTGCTGGCCGAGGTGCCGACCGCGAAGGGGCCGCTGTGGATGGAGCTCGATTCGGGCAATGGCGGCACGGTGCTGGTGTCGAAGCCGATGGCGGCGCTGGTCGGGCTCGACCCGGCGAACGAGGGGCGCCAGGCCGCCGATTTCGTCGTCACCGGCGATGTCCGCGCCACCACCGACGCCGCCTTCGCCCCCGACATGATCATCGACGGCAATCTGGGGATGCCGTTCCTGCGCAACTGGGTGGTGACGTTCGATCTGGCGCACGGCCGCGCGTGGCTGGGCAAGCCGCCGGTCGGTCCCGCCCCCGCGCCGCCTTTGCCGCCCCCGCCGGCATCGGCGCAACGCTGAAGCTTGCGCGCGCGGCGGGTGGCGCTATGTCCGCCCGCCATGGTCGATCCCGCCACCCACCGCCAACTCTATGGCCGCCGTCAGGGGCACAAGCTGCGTCAGGGCCAGGCGGCGCTGGTCGAGGAATTGCTGCCGCGAGTCGCGGTGGCGGAGACCGGGGCGCTCGACGCGAAGGCGCTGTTCGGCGCGGATCGCCCGCTCGAGCTGGAGATCGGTTTCGGCGGCGGCGAGCATCTCGCCGCGCAGGCGGCGGCGCGGCCGGGGACCGGTTTCATCGGGTGCGAGCCGTTCCTCAACGGCGTGGTCGCCGCGCTCGGCCATATCCGCGACGGGCGGCTGGACAATGTCCGTCTCCACATGGGTGACGCGCTCGACGTGGTCGAACGGCTGCCCGATGCCAGCCTCGACCGGCTCTATCTGCTGCATCCCGATCCGTGGCCCAAGGCGCGCCACGCCAAGCGGCGCATGGTCAACCACGGCCCGCTCGACCTGATCGCGGCCAAGCTCAAGCTGGGTGCCGAGTTCCGGCTGGGCACCGACGATCCCACCTATTGCCGCTGGGCGATGATGGTGATGAACGCGCGGCGCGATTTCGTCTGGCGGGCCGGGCACCCGCGCGACTTCCTGACCCGCCCGGCCGACTGGCCGGAAACGCGCTACGAACGCAAGGCGCGGCGCCAGGGACACGAGGTGTGGTACTTCCGCTACGTGCGCGGATAGAGTGCGGGGCAGGAGACGCTGTGATGCCGCCAGCCCCGTCCGAAGCCGAACGCCGCATCGCATCGCGCCGGGTGGTCGCCGATCCGGCCTTTGTCGGCCCCGAACGCCGCCTTGTCGTCCGTCGCGCCGCCGATCGCGCGCGATCAGGACTCTGACGGAAGCTCCCGCGTGTCCGGCGTCGTCGGGTGGTGCCCGCTGCGCCGCCACGCGAACGCCAGCGCCCGCGCCGCCACCGCGCCGATCCCCGGCCGCACCAGCAGCCAGTCGCGGATCGCCGGGCCTGGTTCGGCGCCGATCGTGCGCTTGTAGCCGCTGTCGCCAGCGCCCCAGTCGACACGGGTGATGCCGTCGGCGATGCCGCGCACCAGATTGCGGTAATAGAGCAATTTGCCCGGCGAATGCTTGGCAAAGGCGGGGTCGTAGCTGTTGGCGACGGCATATTTCAGCGCGCCCAGATTGAGGTCGAAGGAAAAGGCGGCGGGCTTGCCGGCGACGTCCAGCACCGCCGCCCACATCATCGACGCGATCACCGGATCGGTCGCGGCGGCGCGCCAGAAGCGGCCGTGGCCGTCGTCGGTGAACTTGGCGTCGCGTCCGTCGGTGCGCGACGCGATCCAGCTCGCCCGCTCGATCGCCGCCAGATCGTCGAACGCGCGGCTGGCCCAGTCCGCGCCGCCGACGAAGCGCCAGTCGAGCGTGCCGTGGGCTCCCAGATGCTTTTCGTGGAAACGGTTCTTCTTGAGCGTCGAGTTGCGCGGCCAGGCCGCATCGCGCCGCGCGGCGGCGATATCGAGCAGATAGCTGTCGGCGACGAAGCGATCGAGCACCGCCCAACCGCGCGCGCGCGCCGCGTCTATCAGCGGCCCGGCGGCGGGATCGTCGTCATAGACCGGGCCGATGCGCAGCGCCGTCACCGCGCGCGCCAGCCGCGCCAACGCGGTGTCGAACGCGCCCGCGCCGGCGTCCGCCCGGACGGGAAAGCTGCGGAACGGCCAATAGCTGCCCGGCACCGCCGCCATCCCCAGCCAGCGCGGCCCGGTCGCGACCATCGGCAGCGCCAGCACCGGCGTACCTTCGCGTTCGACGATCAGCGTGCGTGCTTCCCCGCCATAGGCGGCCAGCGCGGCGGCGTACCAGCCATAGCGCAGGAATCGCTGGCCGGGCGGTGCCCGCTCGGCGACCGCGTCGATCGCGCCGGCCAGCCCGTCGCCCAGCTGCGCGCCATGGACCGGCGGCAGGCGCGCGAAATCGGCGAGCGGCATCGGCTTGTTCATCGCACCCCCTTAACCGTCAGGCGTTACCAAGCGGTGAGGGCCAGGCACGGTCAGCGCCGTTCCGCCGCCCATCGCCGCGCCTCCGCGATCCGCTCCATCGGGAAGGTGCGGATCTCTGACGGCATCAACGCTCCCACCGAGCGCGCCACCGGGCCGATCCAGCCCGAATCGGTGACCACGGCGGCGCGGGCGAACCGGTGGATATGGCCAAGGCTCCACGCCATGTTGCGCCACCACAGCGCCGGATCGATCCCGGCGAAGTCACGGATCACCTCGACCACGTTCAACTGGCGGTGAGTCTCCAGCAGCCGTTCCAGCTCGGTAACGACGCGGTCGAACTCGGCGCGCCCGATCGCGCCGTCGACGGTGATCTCGACCACTCCGGTCGCGTCGTCGCTGGTGATCGTCAGCATGATTTGCCTCCTGCGCCCCGGCACCATAACGTCCGCCGGTGATGTTCTCTCCCGGTCTCTCCACCGTTGCCGCGACGATCCAGACGGCGATCGCGCCGGTATTCCTGCTTGCGGGGATCGGATCGATCCTCAACGTGCTGGCCGGGCGCATGGCGCGCGTGGTCGACCGCGTCCGCGCGCTGGAGGTGCTGCACCCAAGATCGTCGGGGCCGGAGCATGAGCGCCACGTCCGCGAGCTGCGCATCCTCGACTGGCGGATCTGGGTGATCAACTGGGCGCTGTCGTTCTGCGTCGCCAGCGCGGTGGCGATCTGCCTGGTGGTGGCGCTGTTGTTCGTGGCGCGGCTGGTCAATCTCCACATCGGCACCACCGCCGCCGTCTCGTTCATCTTCGCGATGCTGATGCTGACGATCGGGTTGCTGCTGTTCCTGTTCGAGGTGCGGCTGTCTCTGCGGGCGATCAAGGTTCGCGCCGAGTTGCTCGAGCACGATCGGTGACGCCTGCGCTCGATCTGCATGATCGAACCATTTCATGAGTCCGCTGCGGAGCGAATCGCGCTATCATTGGTTTCTGAGCCGAAACCATCCTTTCATGGAGATTGACATGGCCAAACCCGCCGCGCTTGCCACCCCGACCGACCTCAACCGCAACGATACCAAGAGCGTTGCCGATGCATTGAACGGGGCGCTGGCGGATTGTTTCGCGCTGTACCTCAAGACCAAGAATTTCCACTGGCACGTGTCCGGTCCGCATTTCCGCGACTATCACCTGCTGCTCGACGAACAGGGTGCGGAAATCTACGCGATCACCGACGCGATCGCCGAACGCGTGCGCAAGACCGGTAACACGACCCTGCGCTCGATCGGTGACATCGCCCGTCACCAGAGCCTCACGGACAACGACAGGGACTTCGTCGCCCCGGCCGACATGCTGGCCGAGTTGCGCGACGACAATCTCAAGCTGGTCGAGACGTTCCGCGCGGTGAAGGATGCCGCCGACGAGGCCAAGGACAACGCCACCAGCGGCATCGTCGACGAATGGACCGATCAGGCCGAACGCCGCGCCTGGTTCCTGTTCGAGGCCAGCCGCGGCGCCTGATGCCCTTCCGGGCCGGGGAACTTCCCCGGCCGCCGGGCGGTTGATGCGACACGTCCAAAGGAGAGACACATGCTGCGTTGGGCTATCATCTTCCTCGTCGCCGGGCTGGTCATGGCGCTGCTCGGCTTTGGCGGGATCGGCGGCGCGTTCATCGGCATCGCCAAGATCCTGTTCTTCGTCGCGATCGCGGTGTTCGTCGTGCTGCTCGTACTCGGCCTCATGGCTGGCAAGGGCGTCAAGAACGCGCTCGACTGACGCCGCGCCGGGCGGGCCCGACCGTGATCAGCCACAGGTCGGGCGGCGCCCCGAAACGGAGCGGGACCACGCTGGTCCCGACTCCGCCGGTGACGATCACCAGCCGTCCGCCCTCGCGCACGATGCCGCATCGGTAGCGATCGCCATAAGCCGAGGGCACCGCGATCGGCCCCCACCATGGCACCACGATCTGCCCGCAATGGGTGTGCCCCGCCAGGAGCAGCGCGCCGCCGGCAGGCAATCGGGGTGCGAGGTCGGGCGAATGCGTGACCAGCAGCGGTGCGCCCGCGATCCGGCGCCGTGCCGCCAGCGCGATCGGTAGCGAATCATTCCCCGTCGCCGCGTCGTCGATCCCAATGATCGCCAGAGGGCCGCGCGCCACGGCGCCATTTGCCACCACCTTCACCCCGGCCCGATCCAGCGCCGACCGCACTGCCGCCAGATCGGTCCAGTGATCGTGATTGCCGGGCACCGCGACCACGCCCAGCCGCGCGTCGAGCAACGACAGCGGCCCGGTCAACCGCGCGGCAAAGGCGCGGCCCTGCGCCGGATTGTGCCCGGCGACGAAATCGCCTGCCAGCAGCACCAGATCGGGTCCAAGCCGGTTGACCTGCGGGACGATGCGCCGCAGCCGCGCGCCGTCCATCACCACGCTGCCGATATGGATGTCGCTGATCAGCGCCACCTGCACTGGCGGCGCCCCGCGTGGCCAATGTGGCAACGCTATCGTCGCGCGGCGCACCACCGGGTCGGCACGCGCGTTGGCCAGGCCCCATAGCAACACCGCGGCGGCGATACCGCCGCCGAGCAGGATCAGGATCATCAGCCGCCGCACCATTGCCCCGACGCTGGCGGAACTTGCGCGCGGCGTCCATGTTCCAGTGTCATGCGCGCTTTCGCCGACCTGCTCGATCGCCTGATCTACACCCGCGCGCGCAATGCGAAGCTCAAGCTGATCGGCGACTACCTGCGTGGCACCCCCGATCCCGATCGCGGCTGGGCGCTGGCGGCGCTGACGGGAGAGGTGGATCTGCCCGCTATCAAGCCGGCGACGATCCGTGCAATGGTCGATTCCCGCGTCGATCCGGTGCTGTTCCGCATGAGCCGCGATTTTGTCGGCGATTCGGCTGAGACGGTCGCGCTGATCTGGCCCGAGCCCGACGCGCCGGTGATCGGCGAGCCGCTGCGGCTGGCCGACGCGGTCGATCGCCTGGCCGCGCTGTCGCGATCCGACGCCCCGGCGGTGCTCGGCGCGATGCTTGATCGGCTCCAGGCCGACGAACGCTTCGCGCTGCTCAAGCTGGCGACCGGGGCGCTGCGTGTCGGTGTGTCCGCGCGGCTGGCCAAGACCGCGCTGGCGCAGGCGTTCGGCGTCGATGTCGCGACGGTCGAGGAGGTGTGGCACGGCCTTGCCCCGCCTTATGCCGCGCTGTTCGCATGGGTGGAGGGGCGCGGCGCACAGCCGACC
>NZ_DATMGG010000071.1:0-10988 GCF_035555815.1 Sphingomonas sp. | reverse complement strand
GCGGGATCGTTGGTGAGCAGCACGCGCGGGCCGGCCACGCCCTCGTCCTTGCGGTAGCGGTCGAAGCGGTGCTGCGCGAGCATCCAGCCGAGCCCGGCCGAGCCGACATCGCCGCTGGCGAGGCGATAGCTTCCCTCGGGCAATTGTTCGCCCAGCGATGCGATCCGCCACGGTGATTCGAGCGCCTCGTTGCACACCAGCAGCATCAACCAGTCGTCCACGCCCTCGCCGGGCAGCACGGCGCGATTGCCGGGCTTGCCGGTCAGGCGGTGCGCCGCGACGGTCGCGCGGATACGCGGCGGTTGGGTGGCGAGCCAGTCGGCCCAGTGATCGGGATGGACGACGATGATGGAGCGCGCGGTCTGGCCGCGATCGGGCTGAAGCAGGGCAGTCATCCGGCGAACTTAGTATCGTGGGAAGGAAACGCCATGATGTTCGTGCGCGAAGCCCCTACGCAACGCGGGACGAATGGACGTAGGGGGGGCGGGATGACTCGCCTGCAGATCGCCTGGATCGCATTGACTGCCATCGCCGTCGCCACTTCGCTGTTCGGCGCGGCGGCGGTGCTGCGGGAGGTGCGCGGCTGGTGGCGGTGGCCGCTGGCGTTGCTCGCGTTGGTATCGGTCGGGGCGTTCGCGCTCGATTGGGCGACGGGCGAATGGCGGTTCGCGCCGCTGGTGACGCTGTTCCTGGCGGTGACCGTCGAGCATCGTCCGCCCAACGGCGCGCTGGTGGCGGTGATCGGGCTGCCGGTGTTCGCGGTGATCGCGCTGCTGTGGCGCGCGATCGCCGGGCCTAGGAACCCGGACTGATCAGATATTGCTCGAACCGGCCATTGTCGCCCGGTTCGGCAAAGGTCGACAGCCGCAGCACGCGATCGGGATAGGCGATGCGATAGCCGCGGATCACATAGCCACCGCGCAGCACCGGCCCGCCGGTCGGGGTGAAGGTGACGGGATCACCCAGCGGGCCGAGGCTGGCTTTGTAGTCGGCCTGCGCGGTCGCATCGAAATAGTAATTGGCGTCCTCGGTCAGCTGCGACCGGTCGAGCGTGCCGGCGCGCAACTGGTCGAACAGCTTGCGCGCCCTGGCGGCATAGGCGGCCTCGATCCCGGCGGCTTCGGGCGGGGGCATCACCGTGCGGACGATGCCGCGCGCGATGGTGCCGGTGGCGTTGCCGAACCAGCTGTTGGTCAGCACCACCACCGCGGCCTTCTGATCGGGGAAAACGATGTTTTCCGACAGGAATCCCACAGCCTCGCCGCTGTGCTCGATCATCCTGCGGCCGTCGGGCGTGCCGATGGTGACGCCCAGACCATAGTTGGTGTCCTTGCCGTCGTTGAGCTTGATGCTGGTTTCCTGCGCCGCCCAGTCGTCGGCGGGAAGCAGCGTGCGGTTGATCCGCGCGATGTCCCATTTGGCGAGGTCGGTCGCGGTCATCGACAATTCGCCCGCCGCATAGAGCCAGCCCGGCGCGGCCGGAGTCTCGACACGCACTGGCCCCAGCGCGAACCTTTTGTAGCCCTGCGGGAATTTCGGCCCGATCGCCTTGTCCTGGTCGATCACGCTGGTCATGCCGAGCGGCTGGAAGATCCGCTTGCGCAGGAAATCGAGCAGCGGCTCGCCCGACACCTTCTCCACGATCAGGCCGGCGACGACATAGCCGGTATTCGAATATTGCCACTGGTCGCCCGGCTGGAAATCGAGCGGCTGCTTCGCCCAGCGATCGACGATGCCCTGCGGCGTGGTCGGCTTCGCCATGTTGGCGGGACTGTAGTCGTGCGGCCAGTAATCGCGCAGGCCCGAGGTGTGGCTGAGCAGCTGGCGCAGCGTGATCCGGTCGCCGCCGCTGATGCCGGGCAGGTATTTCGACACCGTGTCGTCGAGGCTCAGCTTGCCCTCATCCTCCAGCAGCAGCAGCGCGGCGGCGGTGAACTGCTTTGAGATCGACGCGATCTGGTAGGGCAGGTCGGGGGTCGCCTTCGTGATCGTCTCCGACGCCTTGCCATAGGCCTTGGCGTAGACGATCCGCCCGTCACGCACGATCGCGATCGATGCCGATGGCACCCCGGTGGCGGCCAGCGCATCGGCGACGGTCTTGTCGACCTGGCTGGCTTCGGCGGGGGACAGGTCCTGGGCGGCGGCGGGCGCCGCGACCAGCAGGGCGGAGGCAAGGAGGAGTGCGCGCATGACGCTAACAAAGCAGGTGCGGCGGGATGACGCAATCGTCCGGTGGAACGACTGGCCGATTGGTGAGTTGGGGGCGATGGAGCGAGCCTGACGGCAGGCCAGGGACCTGTCCGATTCCTTCGCCCGACCGGTACAACCGAGCGGGAGCCATAATCGATGCCATCACACCGCAGCTGGGTCGCGACGATCGTCGGCCTGATCGTCGCCCTGATCGGACTGGTGCTCGCGGTGGGTGGCGGATGGCTCGCGGCGCTGGGCGGGTCGCTCTATTATCTGTTGACGGGCGTTCTTATGATCGCTTCGGGCGTGCTGATGATTCGCGGGCGGATCGCCGGCGCGTGGCTGTACGTCGCGATCGTCGCGGTCACCATCCTGTGGGCGTTCGTGGAGGTCGGCGCCAACGCATGGGGGCTGGTGCCGCGCATCGTTGCGCCGCTGGTGCTGCTGCTGTTCGTCATCCTGGCGATGCCGACGCTGATCGCGCCGCCGCGCCGCTGGGGCACCGCGCTGGGATCGATCGCGGTGGTGGTGATCGCGACCGGCGTGCTGTTCGCCGTGATCGGGCGCGACCGCAACATCGCGCTGCCGCTCCCCGGTGCCGGGACGATGATGGCCGATCCGTCGGGCCAGACGGTGGGTGCCGATTGGCCGGCCTATGGCGGCACCTATGCCGCGCGGCGCTATTCGCCGCTGACCCAGATCAACGCCTCCAACGTCGGCAAGCTGGAACAGGTGTGGGAAACGCACACCGGCGGCACACCGACCGACCCGGCCTATGCCAAGCTCTACGGCACCGAGAACACGCCGGTGAAGGTCGGCAACCTGCTCTACACCTGCACGGCGAAGAACGTGATCGTCGCGCTCGATCCGGCCACCGGAAAGCAGGCGTGGCGGTTCGATCCGCAGGTGCCCGACGAATGGATTCCCTACACCACGGCCTGTCGCGGCGTCGATTATTACGCGGTGCCGGGCGCGCAGCCGGGCAGCGAATGCGCGGCGCGGGTGATCATGGGCACGCTCGATTCGCGGCTGATCGCGGTCGATGCGCTGACCGGGCGGCCGTGCAGCGGGTTCGGCGTCAACGGCCAGACCGATACCAAGATCGGCATGGGAGAGGTCTATCCGGGCCTCGCCTCGATCAACTCGGCGCCGACGATCGTTCGCGGGGTGGTGGTGGTCGGCCACCAGATTCTCGACGGCCAGACCCGGCTGGCGCCGTCCGGCGTGGTCCAGGGGTTCGACGCGGTGACCGGCAAGCTGCGCTGGGCGTGGGACATGATGCACCCCGAATGGACCGGCTACCCCCCGGCCGGCCAGACCTGGGCGCGCGGCACCCCCAATGTATGGACCAGCACCAGCGGCGACGAACAGCTGGGTCTCGTCTACCTGCCCATGGGCAACGCCGCGGTCGACTATTGGTCGAGCAAGCGCACGCCGCAGGAAAACGCCTTTGCCACCTCGCTGGTCGCGCTCGACGTCACCACCGGCAAGCCGCGCTGGCGGTTCCAGGCGGTGAAGAACGACGTGTGGGACTATGATTTCGGCAGCCAGGCGACGCTGATCGACTATCAGGGCACGCCGGCGATCGTCGTCCCGTCGAAGCAGGGCGACCTCTATGTCCTCGACCGCGCGACGGGCCGCGCGCTGACCCCGCTGGCGCAGATGACGGTGCCCGGCGGCGGCGTCGAGCCGGAGCAGCGCGCGCCGACCCAGATCTTCTCGAAATGGCATACGCTGCGCAAGGAACCGCTGACCGAGCGCGACATGTGGGGCATGTCGCCGATCGACCAGATGATCTGCCGTATCCAGTATCGCCGCGCCGACTATCGCGGTTTCTTCACCCCGCCCCGGGCCGACAAATACACCGTCGAATATCCCGGCTATAACGGCGGCAGCGACTGGGGCGGCGTGTCGGTCGATCCGGTGCGCGGGGTGATGATCGCCAATTACAACGACATGCCCAATTATGTCCGGCTGGTGCCGCGCGCCCAGGCCGACAAGCTGGGCATCGTCCCGCGCTATGCGATGAAGGACAAGAAGCAGCTCTCCAACGCGCACTCGATCGATCCGCAGTGGGATTCGCCCTATGCGATCAAGGTCAACGCCGGCTGGCGGATGCCGTGGACGGGGATGCTGTGCAAGCAGCCGCCCTATGGCGGGATCCGGGCGATCGACATCGCCACGGGCAAGCTGCTGTGGGATCGCCCGTTCGGCACCGCGCGCAATAACGGACCGTTCGGCATTCCCAGCGGCCTGCCGTTCGACATCGGCACGCCCAACAACGGCGGATCGGTGGTGACGGCGGGGGGGCTGGTGTTCATCGCGGCGGCGACCGACGACCTGATCCGCGCGATCGACATAGCCACCGGCAAGACGCTGTGGAGCGCGCCGTTGCCGGCGGGCGGACAAGCGACGCCGATCGTCTATGAACAGAACGGCCGGCAATATCTGGTGATCTTCGCCGGCGGCCATCACTTCATGGAGACCAAGGCCGGCGACAGCGTCGTCGCCTATGCCCTGCCGCATGGGGCGTGAAGACGGGGCGCTAGCGGAACTGGACGACGGGCGGCGCGGTGGGACGCGCCGCCGGGGCGGCACACATCGCCATCGCGCGGTCGACGATCCAGCTCAGACGGTCGCGCGCCTTGGCCAGCTCCGCCGGGTCCAGCCCCAGATCCTGCGTCTCGAAGTTGAGATAGGCGAGGCGATGCAGCACCGCGTAGTTGGACAGCGACCCGTCGCTGTTCATCACCCGTTCGCGCACCACGTTCCAGTCGGCGGCGACCATCGCGTCGTGGCAGAAGGCGGCGCTCTGCGGCTGGGTGGCAAGATGGGTGGCAAAGGCGACGGTGTCGTCGTCGTCGAACGGATAGGCCTGGCCCTGTGACGCGCTGGGGGACAGCGTGGCGTCGCAATAGCGGATCGAGATGACGCCGCTGCCCGATGTGTCGCCCAGCGGCGGGCAGGTCGACTCGCGCGGGTCATAGCCCCGGGAATTGGTGTGCAGCGCGATGATCGGCCACGCCCCCTTCGCCACCGCCGCCAACACCTGCGACGGATAGAGCGGCAGGCCGTCATGGAAATTGCGGTTGGGATCGATCGGCCGGCCGAATGCGACCGCGCGGTTGAGCCGTTCCCCATCGTGCCCCGGCGCGACCCCGGCATCGACCGCGATCAGCGTGCCGCCATATTTGCGCAGCGCGACCAGCGCCGCCTCGAACCCGGCGTTCTCGTTGTCGTGCGGCACGAACCACAGCGGCCCGTCGGGCCGCGTCGGATCGACGATGCGCCACAGGCGCCATTGCGCGCGTTCCTCGGCGAAGGTGACCCGGCTGACCTTCAGGCCGCGCCATTCGGCGGGGTCACGGTGCCGGGCGAAGTCGTCGTCCTGCACCGTCAGCGGATCGACCGCGACGATCGATATGTCGGCGGGCTTGGCACCGATCAGCGCGGTGAAGGCCAGGGGAAGCAGGGCACGGCGTCGCATTCGCCCTGCCTAATGCCAATCCGATACCAATCAACCCCCGGCCGGCACGCCAAACAGGTCGTGCTCGTCGGCGTCCTCGATGCTGACCGGTACGATGTCGCCGACCGAGAGGTGCCCGGCGTCGCGCAGGAACACCTCGCCATCGATCTCCGGCGCGTCGGCCTGTGAGCGGCCAGTGGCGCCGCCGTCGTCATCGACCGCGTCGATGATCACGGGCAGCGTGCGGCCGATCTTGCCCTGGAGCTTCGCGGCGGAGATCGCGGCGGTCTTGGCCATGATCCGCGCATAGCGTTCTTCCTTGACCTCCTCCGGCACCGGATCGGGGAGGGCGTTGGCCGTGGCACCCTCGACCGGCTCGAACCGGAAGGCGCCGACACGGTCGAGCTGCGCCTCATCCAGCCAGTCGAGCAGATACTGGAAATCCGACTCGGTCTCTCCCGGAAAGCCGACGACGAAGGTCGATCTGATCGCGATGTCGGGTGCGATCTCCCGCCACTTGCGGATGCGTTCGAGCACCTTGGCGTTGTTCGCGGGCCGCTTCATCGCGCGCAGCACATTTTCGCTGGCGTGCTGGAACGGGATGTCGAGGTACGGAAGGACCAGCCCCTCCGCCATCAACGGAATGACATGATCGACGTGCGGGTAGGGGTAGACATAGTGGAGCCGCACCCACGGCGCGATCCGGCCCAGTTCGCGCGCCAGATCGGTCATATGCGCGCGGACCTCTGTGCCCTTCCACGGCCGCGGCTGATGGCGGATGTCGACGCCATAGGCCGAGGTATCCTGGCTGATGACCAGCAGTTCCCTGGTCCCCGCCGCGACCAGCTTCTCCGCCTCGCGCAGGATCGCATCCGGCCGGCGGGAAACCAGGTCGCCGCGCAGGCTGGGGATGATGCAAAAGGCGCAGCGGTGGTTGCAGCCCTCTGAAATCTTCAGATAGCTGTAGTGCCGCGGGGTCAGCTTCAGCCCGGCCTCATCGTCCCTTGCGGGCACCAGATCGAGATAGGGCGAGGGCACGGCGGGCGCTGCTTCGTGGACGGCGCCGACCACCTGTTCGTATTCGTGCGCGCCGGTGATCGCCAACACGTTGGGAAAGCGATCGCGGATCGTTTCCGCTTCCTTGCCCATGCATCCGGTGACGATGACGCGGCCGTTCTCCGCGATCGCTTCGCCGATCGCTTCCAGCGACTCTTCCTTGGCGCTGTCGAGAAAGCCGCAGGTGTTGACCAGCACGACGTCGGCCCCGGCATAGTCGGGCGACATCGCATAGCCGTCGGCGCGCAATCTGGTCAGGATCCGCTCGCTGTCGACCAGGTTCTTGGGACAGCCGAGCGACACCATGCCCACGCGGGGCGGTCGGGGGAGTTGGGTTGCCATCGGTGCGCGCGCACATAAGCCCTTGTGCGCAAAAAGCTAGAGCGGCCCCTTGAACACGAACCAGGCCCCCAGCGCGATCAGCGCGAAGCCGACGGCGTGGTTGAGGGTGAATCGCTCCCCCAGCCACAGGACCGAGAAACCGGCGAACACCGTGAGCGTGATGACTTCCTGCATCGCCTTGAGCTGGGCGGTGGAATAGACCGCGCTGCCGATGCGGTTGGCGGGGACGGCCAGGCAATATTCGAAAAAGGCGATGCCCCAGCTCGCCAGAATGACGATCGCCAGCGGCTGCGCCTTGAAACGCAGATGCCCGTACCAGGCAAAGGTCATGAAGATGTTCGACGCCAACAGCATCGCGATCGGCGCGATCCGGTCGATCATGAGGCGGGCAGTCGGCTGAGCGGATCGACCGGGGTGCGGCCCTGGCGAATCTCGAAGTGCACTTCGGGCCGGTCGGCGAAGCCGGTGCTGCCCGACAGCGCGATCGATTGCCCCCGTTTCACCGATTGTCCGCGCTGCACCAGCAGCTGGCTGGCATGGCCGTAGACGGTGGTGACGTCGCTGCCGTGCTTGACGATCACCAGCCCGCCCAGCGCCGGCACCTCGCTGCCGACATAGGCGACCACCCCGTCGGCGGCGGCGCGGATCGGCGTGCCCAGCGGGACGCCGATCTTGATCCCGTCGTTGCGCTCGCCGCTGGCGCCGGGGCCGAAACGGCGGATCAGCGTCCCCCTGACCGGCCAGGCGAACCCGCCGCCGGTCAATGCGCGCGGTGGGGCGACCGCGGCGGTCGCGGGGAGGGCGCGCGCGGAGGTAGCGATCGGCGGCGTCGGTTTCTGGTTGGCGGCGAGCGCCGGTTCCCCCCCGGTGACGATAGCGTCGATGTCGAGGCGAAAGGCGGCGGCGCGCTCGGCGGCGGTCGGCGTGGCGCCGCCGGGGATCAGGATGCGCTGGCCGACGCGCAGGATGTACGGCTCGCTCAACTGGTTGGCCCCGACCATGCCCGACCACGGCACGCCATAGGCACGGGCGATGGCGATGCCGGTCTCTCCGGCGCGTACGAGATGGTAGCGCCCGCCGGGAATCGTCAGTCGCTGGCCGGGCCGGACCAGATAGGGCGGTGCAAGGTGGTTGGCGCGGGCGATCGCTTCCGATCCGGCCCCGGTGCTGTCGGCGATGCTGCGCAGCGAATCACCCGCACGGACGACATAGCTGCCCGGTGTGACGATGCGCGCGTCGGCGACGACCGGACGCACCTGCCACGCCGGCGGCGGCGCGGGAAGCTGGGTCACGGTCTCCGCTTCCATCCGCGCGGGCGGGGCGGGGCGATCGGGCGACCGCTCCACCGACGCGGGAATGCACCCGGCCAGGATCCCGGCAAGCGCGCCGATTCCCCAATATCTCCCCCCGTACCGCATCGTCCCCCCTAACGATAAGCGCCGTTAACCATAGAGAGCGACTCACGGTGGGTCAGGTCAAGGTGTAAAGGCGTCACCGCGATCATTCCGTCGGCGATCGCTTCAAGATCGGTGGAATGTTGCGGGGTGCCGATCGGCGGCCCCAGTCCGAACCAGTAATAGTCCAGCCCGCGCGGATCGCGGTTGGCGACGATCTGCAAGCGGCCGTAATCGCGCAGGCCCTGTTGGGTGACGCGGATGCCCTGCACGGCATCGGCGGCGAGCGGCGGGAAGTTGATGTTGATCAGCGTGCGCGGCGCCCAATCGAGCGTCAGCAGCGGCCCGATCGCGCGCTCGCCCCAGGCGCGCGCCGCGTCGAACGTGCCAAAGCCCTCCGCCGACCGGTCGATCGTCTGGCTGAGTGCGATCGCGCGCACCCCGGCCAGCGCGCCCTCCATCGCCGCCGACACCGTGCCCGAATAGGTGACGTCCTCCGCCAGATTGGCGCCGCGATTGACGCCGGACAGGATCAGGTCGGGCGGGCTGTCCTTCATGATCTTGGCCAGCGCCATCATCACCGTATCGGTCGGTGTGCCGGTGACGGAATAGCGTTTGTCGGCGTGGCGGCGGATGCGCAGCGGTCGGGTGAGCGTCAGCGAATGGCCGGCGCCCGACTGTTCCTCGCTCGGCGCGACCACCCACACATCGTCGGAGAATCGCGCGGCGATCTCCTCCAGCACCGCCAGCCCGCGCGCGTCATAGCCGTCGTCGTTGGTGCACAGGATGCGCATCAGGCGACGGGTTCCAGCCGGTTGAGGCCGCGCAGATAGGGCTGGAGCGCCTCGGGCACCGCGACCGATCCGTCGGCCTGCTGGTAATTCTCCACCACCGCGACCAGCGCGCGGCCGACGGCCAGCCCCGATCCGTTGAGCGTGTGGACGAAGCGCGTGCCCTTCTCCCCCGCGGGGCGGCAGCGCGCGTTCATGCGCCGCGCCTGGAAATCGGTGCAGGTCGATACGCTGGAGATTTCGCGGTAGCGCGCCTGCCCCGGCAGCCACACTTCGAGATCATAGGTACGCGCGGCGGAGAAGCCCATGTCGCCGGTGCACAGCTTCATCCGGCGGAACGGCAGGCCCAGCCGGGTCAGGATATCCTCGGCGGCGGCGGTCATCCGCTCGTGCTCGGCCTCGGACTGCTCGGGGGTGGTGATCGCCACCATCTCCGCCTTCTCGAACTGGTGCTGGCGGATGAATCCGCGCGTGTCGCGCCCCGCCGCGCCGGCCTCGGAGCGGAAGCAGGGGGTTAGCGCGGTGAAGCGCAGCGGCAGCGACTCCTCGGGCAGGATCTGCTCGCGGACGATGTTGGTCAGGCTGACTTCCGCGGTCGGGATCAGCCAGCGTCCGTCGGTGGTGCGGAACAGGTCATCGGCGAACTTGGGCAACTGGCCGGTGCCGAACATCACCTCGTCGCGCACCAGCAGCGGCGGGACGACCTCCTCGAAGCCGTGGTCGCGCGCCAGCGTGTCGAGCATGAACTGGCCGAGCGCACGGTGCAGCCGCGCCGCCGATCCGCGCAGCAGCGTGAACCGCGCACCGGCCAGCGCCACGCCGGTCTCGAAATCCAGCCCAAGCGCCGGGCCGATCGCGTCATGCTCGCGCGCTTCGAAGGCGAAGGTCGGCGGGGTACCGACCGTCTTTTCCAGCGCGTTGTCGTCCTCGTCGCTGCCCTGCGGCACGTCGGCGAGCGGCAGGTTGGGGATCGAGGCGAGGCGGGTGGTGAGATCGTCGCCGACCGCCGCTTCCTCCGCTTCCAGCGCGGGCATCCGTTCCTTGAGCGCGGCGACCTCGGCCATCAGCGCGGCGGCGGTGGCCTCGTCCTTCTGCGCCTTGGCCGCGCCGATCGCCTTCGATGCCTCGTTGCGGCGTGCCTGCCCGGTCTGGACTTCGGTGATGAGCGCGCGGCGGCGTTCGTCGAGCGCGGCCAGTGCGGCGGCTTGCGGCTCCAGGCCGCGGCGGGCGAGCCCGGCGTCGAATGCGGCGGGATCGTCGCGGATCAGGCGGATATCATGCATCGCCGGGCTATGGCTGTGGGCGCGGGACCGCGCAACCCCGCCGCTCCCGCCGCGTTGGTTCAACGTCGATCGCAAGCAAGGAGAGCATCATGAAGGTTCCGCACGACGCCGTCGTCCTGGTCGCCGATGGGCGCAAGGCGCTTATGTTGAGGAACGAGGGCGACGCCGCCGCCGTCAGTCTACAGGTCGAGCACCACGAGGAGCGGGCCAACCCCGCCGACCGCGACCAGGCGAGCGATCTCGCGGGGCGTTCGGCGTCGGTCCGCACGGCGGGCGCGAACTGGGCGGCCGGCGGCAATGTCGAGAACACCGATTTCCACCAGCAGGGCGAGGATCGCTTCGCCGCCGAGACCGCCGCGATGCTGAACGAGCGCGCGCTTCGTCAGGATTTCGAATCGCTGATCATCATCGCCGCGCCGCGAACGCTGGGCGAGCTTCGCAAACATTATCACAGCGAAGTCAGCAG
>NZ_DATMGG010000070.1:0-9392 GCF_035555815.1 Sphingomonas sp. | reverse complement strand
CCGATGCGCGACCTTCCCGAACCCACCACCGAAACCCCCGCCGACGACCCGGCCCTCCCCGCGATCGACGGCGCCACCCCCGACCACTACGATCCCGCCGACTATCGCTGGGTGCCTGTCCGCCGCCGCCCGCGCTACGATGGCTGGACCGAGGAGAAGCAGCGCCGCTTCATCGAGACGCTCGCCGATACCGGCATCGTCGCGCTCGCCGCCCAATCGGTCGGGATGACGCGCGAGACCGCCTATCGCCTGCGCCGCTCGCCGCACGGCGCTGCTTTTGCCCGCGCGTGGGACGCGGCGCGCGATCATGCCGGGTCGTTCCTCGAGGATCTCGCCTTCGAACGCGCGATCGAGGGGATCGAGCACAATGTCTACGACGATTATGGCGAGGTGGTCTGCACCCGCCGCGCCTATGACACGCGGCTGCTGACCTTCCTGCTCGCGCACCTCAAGCCCGAACGCTACGGGCGTGGCGCGCTGGCCGCAGCCGCGCCCGCCGCCCCGCCACCCGCCGCACTGGAGGCGAGCCTGCGCGCGATGGAGCCGCGCCTGCCCGCCCCGGCGGAGGCGGTGCTGGGGGAGGGCGCGCTGGCGGACGAGCTCGCGCTGGCCGACGCCGCCGACGGCACGCTGCCGCAGTTCCTGAACGAACAGCGCCCGATCATCACGCCCGCCCGCCGCCGCGCCGCCGAACGCGCCGCGCAGGACGCGCGCGGCGCGGCGGCGCGGGCGAAGCGCGATCGCGGTGAGCCGCTCACCGCCGCCGAGTTCGCCGACGCATGCCACCACATCGATCCGACGATGCGTGACGAGCGCCGGCGCGGGCGGTTCAGGTGAGACCTTGGTGTGACCTTTCGCCGCGCAGCAGCCACGCGAACAGGCCGGCGCACACCGCCGCCGCCACCCACCACAGCGCAAAGCCGGTCCACGCGCTCCAGCCCCACCATTCGCCGGGCAGCGTGCGCAGCTGGCCGCTCAGGAACCGGTCGCGGATCACGTCGGTCCACAGCGGAAACCGCTCGCGCCCGCCCGACAGGATCTCCGCCGACGCGATGATCGCGTTGAGCGCGATCGACACGCCCAGCACCGCCAGCGCCAGCGCCTTGGTCCAGCGCCCGCGCGCCGCCCCCCACAGCGGCGCCAGCCCGAGCGCGAGGAAGCCGACCGCCGGGATGACATGGCGCGGCCCGGTCGCGTTGCCGCCGTCCCAATAGGCGTAGGACGCGTTGTAGAGGAACAGCAGCACGACCATCGCCATCGCCATCACGCCGATGTCGCGCGTGGCGCGCGCGCGCACCAGCCGTGCCAGCCCCGCCGCGCCCAGCAGCAGCACCGGCGCCACCCAGATCAGCCCGCGCCGGTCGCCGCCGATGATCTCGAACAGCACGCGCGGCTTGGGAT
This sequence comes from Sphingomonas sp., assembly GCF_035555815.1. Lineage (GTDB taxonomy): Bacteria > Pseudomonadota > Alphaproteobacteria > Sphingomonadales > Sphingomonadaceae > Sphingomonas. The sequence continues at coordinate 7,991 of NZ_DATMGG010000070.1, read as the reverse complement.
AGGTCAGGCCGAACAGCCCCTCGTTCATCCCCTCGAACCCGACCACGCCCTGATAGCCCAGACGAAACATCGTGCCGAACGCGAACAGATTATAGCCGAGCACCACCGCCACCCCGACCAGCCCGCCGGCCAGCGCGGCGGCGATCGGCCCGGCGGGAAAGCCTTGTCCGCGCAGCCTCCACAGCGCCCACAGCCCGATCGCCAGCCCGCCCAGCACCGCGGTATATTCGATCGCCACCGCCCAGCCGAGCGCCAGCCCGGCGAGCAGCGCCAGCCCCGGCGCGGGCCGGTCGTCCCGCGTGCCGCGCCACACCGCCCATCCGGCGATGACGAACAGCGCGGCGACCGGCGCGTGGCCGAACAGGGTGGTCGACCAGCCCCACATCGGCGTGCCGATCGCAAAGCCCAGCGCGGCGAACAGCCCGGCGCCCGCGCTCCCGCCCAGCGCCCGCCCCCAGTCGAACAGCGCCAGCGCCGCCAGCGCGGTCAGCAGCGCGACGCTGGTCGCCACCGCAAGCCGCAGCCGCAGCCTCAGGAACGCGCCGAATCCGGGATCGAGATAGGTCAGCGACAGGTCGTGCGCCTGCTGCCCGGTCGCGGCGTCGGCGATGGCGACGGCGGGCAGCGCCATCAGCGTCATGCCCGGCGCCTTGTCCGCGTAATAATGGTCGCCGAACCGCGCCTTGTCGATCGTCATCGCCTGATATTCGTCGATGGTGGCGTCGCCCTGCTCGACGATCGACAGCGCGGCGAACATCCGCGTCACCTGGTTGACGTTCCATTCCCACGATCCGAACCAGACGCAGGAAAACCACACGAACGCGACCAGCAGCGCGCCGATCGCGCGGTGGCGCGTCGGGGGCGCGGTCACGCGAACGCCCGGCGCCAGTGCCGGTGCTCGTAATGGCGCCCCTGCCGGCGGCCATCCCGCGCCGTCAGGTCTCCCGACGCGGTCGACCCAAGCCATCGCGCTGCCTCTGCCGTCCCCATCACGCCCCCCGCAATCGTCGCCTCGCCGGCACGATCAACCTTCAGGCCACAGGCCTCGGCTATCAATATGTCATCCCGATGAAAGCGGGGGAATGACCCTCAGGGTCGCATCGACCGGCGGCGGCGATCAGCGATCGGAATAGGCGGTGTCGGCCTTGGCCTTGGCACGGTTCTCGCGCTTGGCGGCGGTGGCGCCCATCACGAAACAGCCGGTCGATCCGCCCGGCCCGACGGTCGAGCAGCTGCCGGTGCCGGTCGCGCCGACCGACAGCGCGTCGTCGACCTTGGTGGTCCACGCCTGGTACTGCGGCTTGATCTCGGGCTCGCGCAACTCCTTGGGCACGCGGAACTGTTCGCCGGCGTCGCGGCGCTGGCAGACGACGATTTCCTCGCCGTTGGTGTTGGTCGGGCACTTCTGGTCGCCGTACAGGATCACCACGCCGTTGACCGGGGCGTCCTGCGCGGCGGCGGGGGTGGGGAGGACGACAAGCGCGGCCAGCGCCGGGGCGAGCCCAGCCAGCGATCGGGCCAGCGGTCGGGGCAACAGCGGTTTCATGGCACCCATCCTCTCAAATCCTCTTGGCGACGGCAATCGCCGCGCGGCATCCCAGCCGGATCATCGCACTCATCACCGGATAGGCCGGCGCCAGTTCGGCGCCGCTGGCCAGCGCGGTGTCGCGATGCTCGACCTCCTCCTGACGAAAGCGTTCGACCGCCTCGGACAGTTCCGGGTCGCTGTCGCCCAGCGCGGCCAGCTGGTCCTGATAATGGCGGTCGATCTCGGTCTCGACCGCGACGGTGCAGGCCATCGCCGCCTCCGGCCCGATCGCGGCGGTGACCGCGCCCAGCGCGAATCCGGCGACGTCCCAGAACGGCTGGAGCATGGTCGGCCGCACGCCGCGCCGGGCGATCATCGCGTCAAAGAAGGCGCGGTGGCGCTCCTCCTGGCCCAGCATCGCCGCGATCTTGCGCGCCGCCGGGGTGCGGTCGCCCATCACCGCCAGCTGCCCGGCATAGATGCGCGTCGCGCCATATTCGCCGGCCTGGTCGACGCGGATCATCGATTCGGTGTCGGTCCGGCGGGCACCGGGAAAGCGCGTCGTCATCGCCTGCTCCATGCCATCGTCCAGATCGCGATCGCCGCGCCGATCGACAGGATCGCGTTATAGCCCGCCAGCGAAACCCCGAACAGCGTCCATTGCGCCACGTCGCAGCGGGTGATCGGCGCGTTCATGATCGCGTCGAGCGTCGCCTGGACGTCGCCGCTGCCGTGGATGGTGGAGGTGCAGGCGGTGATGCCGTTCCACCAATGATATTCGACGCCGGCATGGAACACGCCGATCGCCCCGCTGATCGCGATCGCTATGCCGGCCAGAGACACCAGCACGCGGCGCAGCGGCACCGGCGCGGGAAAGGCGATCAGCGCGACCGGGATCGCCGCCAGGTGCGGCCAGCGCTGCCACCAGCACATCTCGCACGGGTTCAGGCCGCCGATATATTGCGATCCGAACGCGCCGGCGAGCAGCGCCAGCGGCACCAGCAGCGCCAGCATGTTGGCGCTGGCCAGCTTCGATCGCGAGCGGCGGATCATCGCTTGCGCGGCCCGGCGGCGGCGACCGCCTGCGGCGCGACCGACGCCAGCCGCGCGATCGTCCTGACCGCATAGTCGAGCTGGAAGTCCTTGACGCCCTTCTTCTCCAGCACCTCGGCGGTATCGGCGAAGCGCGGATCGGTGGCGGTGTCCTCCTCCAGCACCTTGTTGTCGACCTTGGCCTCGTTGATCAGGTGGCGGCGCAGGTCGGCCTCGCGGAACACCGGGCGCGCCTTGTAATCGGGGTCGCTGATCTGCGGCACGGCGATGTCCGGCTCGATCCCGCCCTCCTGCACCGACCGGCCCGAGGGGGTGTAGTAGCGCGCGGTGGTGAGGCGCAGCGCCGAATTCGCCGACAGCGGCAACAGCGTCTGCACCGATCCCTTGCCGAAGCTCCGCTCGCCCATCACCAGCGCGCGGTGGTGGTCCTGCAACGCCCCCGCGACGATCTCGGAGGCCGAGGCGGTGCCCGAATCGGTCAGCACGATCACCGGCAGCCCGTTCGCCAGATCGCCGGGCTTGGCGTAATAGCGTTCGATATCCGACTTCTCGCGCCCGCGCTGCGACACGATCTCGCCATGGTCGAGGAACGCATCGCTGACCTCGATCGCCTGGGTCAGCAGCCCGCCGCCGTTGTCGCGCAGGTCGACGACATAGCCGAGCGGGGCGTGGCCGAGCGACTTCTGGATCGCCATGATCGCGGCGCGGGTGTCGGCGCCGGTCTGGGCGGAGAAGGTGTTGATGTTGACGATGCCGACGCCGTCCCTGACCTCCCACTTGACCGGCTTCTGCACGATCGTCTCGCGCACCAGCGTGAAGTCGAGCGGCTTGTCGCGGCCGCGGCGGACGACGGTGATCGACACCTTGCTGCCCGGGGGGCCGCGCATCCCCTCGATCGCCTCGTCGAGCGACTGGCCATAGATCAGCTGGCCGTTGATGTGGGTGATATAGTCGCCGGCCTTGATCCCGGCACGATAGGCCGGGGTGTCCTCGGTCGGGGCGATCACCTTGACCGCGCCGTCCTCCATCGTGACGGTCAGGCCCAGCCCGCCGTAATTGCCCTCGGTCTGGATTTTCATGTTGTCGAAATCGAGCGCGTCGACATAGCTCGAATGCGGATCGAGCGCGGCGAGCATCCCCTGGATCGCGCCCTTGACCAGCGTCTTGTCATCGACCTTGTCGACGTAATCGGCCTTCACCCGATTGTAGATGTCCATGAACACGTCGAGGTCGCGATACGCGCCGGTATCAACCTCGGCCATCGCGGCGGTGGTGACGGGCACCAGCGCCAGTGTGCCGACGATCGCCGAGGCGCGGAGGAAGGAAGCAAGCATACGGGCCATCGGCAATGTGTCCTGGGAACCGGGTTTGCCGTCAGGCTAGCGGTTTTGCGCGCGTGAGCAAAGCACCCACGCCGCTGAACGGGGGCTGAGCGGATCGATCGGGGGTGATCCTCCCCCCAATGGTGCTGCGATCGTGCCCGGCCCGGTGCCGGACGCAGACTTCGCGTGGGGCACAGGTCAATCGATCAGCTGCGCCAGATCGATCGGCACGCCCCTGCGCCGCAGCTCGACGGCGATGTGCGGTTCGGGCGTGGCGGGGGCGTGGCCGATCGCGGCGCCCGCCGCGACGGTGTCGCCGGGCTTGGCCGTCGCGGTGGCGAGCCCGGTGACCGCGCTGGTCCAGCCGTTGCCGTGATCGACGATCACCACCGTCGCATAGTCGCGAAACCGGCGCGCGAACAGGATGCTGCCGCCGGCCGGCGCGACCACGGCGGCGCCGGGCGCGGTCGCCAGCACCAGCCCGCGCGATCGCACCCCGGCGCTCGACAATTCCCCCAATCCCTCGATCACCCGCCCGGCGACCGGCAGGCGATAGGGGGCGGCGGCGCGCGCGGCCGTCCCGGTGGCGTCGCCGGCCGACGCCGGGCGCGGCAGCGGCCCCGGCAGCGCCGCGAGCGACGCGGCGGTCACCGCGTCGCCGCTGCTCTCGCTGATCTGGTCGACCAGGTCGCGCGCACGCTCCCCCATCGCGATCGCGCGGTCGCTCTCGAACATCGCGTTGCGGTTCAGGTCGCGGCTGCGCAGCCGGTGCTCGCCCTCCATCCGCACCAGCGCGAGCCGTTCGGTCTGCAGCCGGGCGTGGCCGTCGCGCAGGCTGGCGGCGGCCAGCGCCGCGTCCGAACGCAGCTTGCGGGTGCGGGCGATCTCGCTGCGGACCGCCTCGGTGCGCGCGCGCACCACCGGCACCATCGTGCCCAGCACCGCGCGGACGTGGACGATGTCGTTGGCCGATCCCGGCTGGACCAGCGCCACCGCCGCCGGCCGCCGGGCGAGCGATTGCAGCGCGGCGACCAGCCGCTCGATCGGTGCCTGGCGTTCGGTCAGGCGCGTTCGCTGGGTGACCAGCATCGTATCGACCAGCGCCACCCGCGCCCGCGCGGCGACGATCTTGGCCTCCGCCGCCTTGATCCGTTCGGCGACCGCCGCTTCCTGGCCGCGCGCGCGGGCGGCCTCGTCGCGTTCGGTCGCGGCGGCGCGTTCCAGCGCCTTCGATCGCGCCTCGGCGACGGCGGCGGCGGCGTTGGCCGCCTTCAGCTCGGCACGGCGATCGGGCGGGGCAGGCGCCGCCGCGACCAGCGCCAGCGGCAGGAGCATCAGTCTACGCATCGGAGCGGCAAGACTCCCTCGAATCGTCATTGCGAGCGGCGCAGCCGCGCAGCAATCCGGCGATCTCCCGTTGCCCCGCTGGATTGCTTCGCTGCGCTCGCAACGACGACATGCGCGACCCTGCACCCATGCGGGCTCTCTAGCCCTCGCGGTGATAGGGATGGCCGGCGAGGATGCTGGTCGCGCGGAACAATTGCTCCGCCAGCATCGCGCGCGCCATCAGGTGCGGCCAGGTGAGCCGCCCGAACGACAGCAGCAAATCGGCGCGGGCGCGGTCGGCATCGTCAAATCCGTCGGCGGCGCCGATCAGGAAGCGCGCCTCGCGCACCCCGTCGTCGCGCCAGCGGCCCAGCCGGTCGGCGAACGCCTTCGATCCCAGCATCTCCCCCGTCTCGTCGAGCATCACGATCTTCGCGCCATCCGCGGCCGGCGGCTTGCCGCCCCGGTCGGGCAGCTCGGTCACCCGGGTCGGCCAGGCGATGCGCGCCAGATACCGCTCGACCAGATCGGATTCGGCGCCGCGCCCGATCTTTCCGCGCGCGACGACATGGAGCAGCAAGCGACCAGCGCCTTCAGTTGGCGGCGGCGCCGTCGCCGAACGCCCACATCCGCTCCAGATTGTAGAAGCTGCGGACTTCGGGGCGGAACAGGTGGACGATCACGTCGCCGGCATCGATCAGCACCCAATCGGCGTTGGGCAGCCCCTCGATCCGCGCCGAGCGGCCGAATTCGGCCTTGATCTTCTCCGCCAGTTTCTGGGCCATCGACGCGACCTGGCGGGTCGACCGGCCGGAGGCGACGACCATGTGATCGGCGATGCTGCTCTTGCCGGCCAGCGGGATCGACACGGTGTCGACCGCCTGATCGTCGTCGAGGCTGGCAAGGACGAGCTTATGCAGCGCCTCGACGCCATCGGCATCGGGCGAACGCTGGACATGGGGTACTGTGGCCAAGGGAACTCCTGGGTTACGGGCCGGGGGATAACCGGGTCGCGACGCGCGACCGACGGTTAAGGGAATAGCGGCGATGCCATGCTGGATCGGCAGCCCGCAGGCGTGTCGCCGAGGTCGGATCGGGGCGGAAGCGCAGGAGCACGAGCGCCGGCAATCTCCATTCGGTCCAATGACGTGCCTGACGAGCGGGCATCAACGCATGCCGCAGCCAACCCATTGCCGGACCCGCATGGGCATCGCGATCATAGCCCGGACGGGCGATCACCGCAATCGGAACCGTATTGGCGATGACGCGCCACCGTTCCCAGCGGTGGAAACCGGCCAGATTATCCGCGCCCATCAGCCAGATGAAGTCGTGTTTCGGGAACAGCCGGACCAGCCTGGTCAGCGTGTCGGCGGTGTAGCGGGTCTTCAGCCGCCGCTCGATTCCGGTGACGCGGATCGGCGCGTGGCGGGCCATCGCGCGCGCCGACGCCATGCGCGCGGCGAACGGCGCCATGTCGGTCGCGCCCGCCTTCAACGGATTGCCCGGCGACACCAGCCACCACACTTCGTCCAGCCCCAGCGCGCGCAGCGCGTGGAGCGACAGCGCGCGATGCCCGCGATGCGCCGGGTTGAACGACCCGCCGAGCAGCCCGATGCGGCTCATCGCGCCGCCCGCCGCCGCGCGACGGCGCGCGCGAACGCGGCGAAACAGGGGTGGGTCACCGTGGCGCGGAACCGCGATGGAGTCGGCGAAGCGGGCGGGGGGTGGCGGTGGACGCGGCGGTGCGGCTCGAAACGACGGGGGAATGGCCCATGGCGCGGATGTAGACGCCGCCCCGGCACCGGGCAAGCCCGCCCCCTCGTCGGACGAGGCTCAGCCCAGGATGCCCGGCAGGTCCAGTCCATGGTCGCGCGCGCAATCGATCGCGCCGGCATAGCCGGCGTCGGCGTGGCGCATCACCCCGGTCGCCGGATCGTTCCACAACACCCGTTCCAGCCGCCGCGCCGCGTCGGGCGAGCCGTCAGCGACGATCACCATCCCGGCGTGCTGCGAATAGCCCATGCCGACGCCGCCGCCATGGTGCAGCGACACCCAGGTCGCGCCGCTGGCGGTGTTGAGTAGCGCGTTGAGCAGCGGCCAGTCGCTGACCGCGTCCGATCCGTCGCGCATCGCCTCCGTCTCGCGGTTGGGGCTGGCGACCGAACCTGAATCGAGGTGATCGCGGCCGATCACCACCGGCGCCTTCAATTCGCCCGATGCCACCATCTCGTTGAACGCCAGGCCGAGCCGGTGGCGGTCGCCCAGCCCGACCCAGCAGATCCGCGCCGGCAGGCCCTGGAACCGGATTTTCTCGCGCGCCATGTCCAGCCAGTGGTGAAGGTGGGTGTCGTCGGGCAGCAGCTCCTTCACCTTGGCGTCGGTCCGATAGATATCCTCGGGATCGCCCGACAGCGCCGCCCAGCGGAACGGGCCGACGCCCCGGCAGAACAGCGGGCGAATATAGGCGGGGACGAAGCCGGGAAAGGCGAAGGCGTTCTCGACGCCCTCGTCCTTGGCCATCTGGCGGATGTTGTTGCCATAGTCGGTGGTCGGCACCCCGGCGGCATGGAAATCGAGCATCGCGCGGACATGCACCGCCATCGACGCGCGGGCGGCGTGCGCCACGGCTTCCGGCTCGCGCTCGCGCCGCTCGATCCATTCGGCGACGCTCCAGCCGGCGGGAAGGTAGCCGTTGACCGGATCGTGCGCGCTGGTCTGGTCGGTGAGCAGGTCGGGATGGATGCCCCGCGCGAACATCTCCG
>NZ_DATMGG010000069.1:0-8953 GCF_035555815.1 Sphingomonas sp. | reverse complement strand
TCCGGATCGCCCTCTCCGACGCGCATCGCGATCCAGCCCGACGGGCCGAGATAGGGGGGAATCGAATAGAAGCCCGGATCGCGATCGACCAGCATCGTCTGTTCCTCGCGCCCGCTGGTCTTGACGATCACCGCCGTCAGTCCGTCGCCGTGATGATCGTGCCAGAAATAGGCGAATACCTTGCCCCCTTCGATGAAGAAGGCCGGTGAACCGTGCGACAGCTTTTCCGCCGTCTCGGGGAAGGTGAAGGCGATCGCACGCAATCGCGCGCAATCGGATTCGGGATCAGGGCTCATGTTCCACGAACTCCGCCAGCACTTGGGGATAGAGCAAATGCTCCTGCGCCAGGACTCGTTCCGCCAGCGTTTCCGGGGTGTCGCCGGGCAGGATCGGCAGGCGCGCCTGACCCAGCACCGCGCCACCGTCCAGTTCCTCGGTGACGACATGGACCGAACAGCCCGCCTCGGCATCCCCGGCGGCGATCGCGCGGGCATGGGTGTCGAGCCCCTTGTATAACGGCAGCAGCGAAGGGTGGATGTTGATGATCTTTCCGCGCCATCGCGCGACGAAGTCGTCGGACAGCAGCCGCATATAGCCGGCGAGCGCTATCGTCCCGACTCCGGCGCCGCGCAGCGCCGCATCGATGGCTGCTTCACGCGCGGCCTTGCCCGGCGGGGCGGCGAAGGTGGCGAGGCCCTGTTCGTGCGCCCAGCCGAGGCCCGGTGCGTCGGCCTTGTCGGACGCGACCAGCGCAATCGCATAGGGGCAGGCGGGATCGCGTGCTGCCTGCGCAAGCGCCATCATGTTCGATCCGCGCCCGGAAATCAGGACGCCTACGCGCGCCTTCATCCGATGTGCGCCGGTTTGCGGGGAAACCCGCGATGGTCAGCCATGGTGTGTCGCGCTCCACGGCGCGCGCGCGCTCCATGTCTCCGCCGATCCGGCGACTGTGCAGCCGCGCTCGCCCGCCTCGACCGTGCCGATCACCGCGACCGTTTCGCCGGTGGCTTCGATCGCGGCGCGAATCGCATCGGCTTCGGCGGCGGGCACCACCACCGCCATGCCGATCCCGCAGTTGAAGGTCCGCGCCATCTCCTCCGGCTCGATCGCGCCCTGCGCCTGAAGGAACGCCATCAGCCGCGGCTGCTCCCACGCGTCGGCATCGATGCGGGCGTGGCAGCCGGCGGGCAGCACGCGCGGGATATTCTCCAGCAATCCGCCGCCGGTGATATGGGCGAGTCCGTGCAGGCGTTTCGCGCGCAGCAGCGGCAGCAGGCCGGCGACATAGATGCGGGTCGGCGCCATCAGCGCATCGATCAGGCGCACGTCGTGATCGAACGGGGCGGGGCGGTTCAGCTTCCACCCCTTGTCGGCGGCGAGTCGGCGGACCAGCGAGAAGCCGTTGGAATGGACGCCCGAGGACGCGAGGCCAAGGATGACGTCGCCCGCCGCGACCCGGTCGCCGGTCAGCAGCGCATCGCGCTCGACCGCGCCGACGCAGAAGCCGGCGAGGTCATAGTCGCCGTCGGCATACATGCCCGGCATTTCGGCAGTCTCACCGCCGATCAGCGCGCAACCGGCCTGTCGGCACCCCTCCGCGATCCCCGCGATCACCCGTTCGGCGACGGCGGAATCGAGCTTTCCGCTGGCGTAATAGTCGAGGAAAAACAACGGCTCGGCGCCCTGGACGATCAGATCGTTGGCGCACATCGCCACGAGGTCGATGCCGACCCCGTCATGCGCGTCATGCTCGATCGCCAGCTTGAGCTTCGTGCCGACGCCGTCGTTGGCGGCGACCAGCAGCGGATCGGTGAAGCCCGCCGCCTTCAGGTCGAACACGCCGCCGAATCCGCCCAGATCGGCGTCGGCCCCCGCGCGTCGCGTCGCTTTGGCCAGCGGCGCGATCGCCCGCACCAGCGCATTCCCGGCGGCGATCGAAACGCCCGCATCGGCATAGGTATAGCTCGTCATCCGCCCCGCCTACCGACAAGCCGCTTGGATTTCCACGCCCGCTTCGCCAAAAGGGCGCCGTAATGGCAGCGCGTTTCCCCATCCGTACGCCCGGACTGATCCTTGCGGCGGCGCTGCTTGGTGGCGGAGCGATGCTGTACGCCCAGATCGAGGGCGGCGATCGCGGTGCGGCGCCGATCGACAGCTCGGGCGATTTCGAGGTCGGCGGCATCAGCGTCGACGTCGCGGCTAAGGACGCCGATACCGCACGGGTCAACGGATGGAAGCTGGCGCAGCGCAAGGGCTGGGCGATGCTGTCCCAGCGGCTGGCGGGCGGCACCAGCCAGTTGCCCGATGGCACGCTCGATTCGATCGTCACCGGCATCGTCGTCGAGAACGAACAGATCGGCCCGACTCGCTATATCGCGAAGCTGGGCGTGCTGTTCGATCGCGCGCGCGCCGGATCGATCCTGGGCGTCTCGACCCAGTTCAGCCGATCCGCGCCGATGCTGGTGATCCCGGTGATGTGGACGGGCGGGGCGGGGCAGGTGTTCGAACGCACCACGCCGTGGCAGCAGGCCTGGGCACGCTATCGCACCGGCAACAGCCTGATCGACTATGTCCGCCCGGTCGGCACCGGCCCGGACCCGTTGCTGCTCAACGTCGGCCAGACCGAGCGGCGCGGGCGCGGATGGTGGCGCACGATCCTGAACCAATATGGTGCCAACGACGTGCTGATGCCGGAGGTGCGGCTCAACCGGCTGTGGCCCGACGGCCCGATCCAGGCCGCCTTCTTCGCCTATCACGGCCCCGACCGCCGGCTGCTGACCAGCTTTACCCTGCGCGTCGAAAGCGGCGATGCGCTGCCCGCGCTGCTCGATGCCGGGGTCGCGCGGCTCGACCGGGCCTATCAGGATGCGTTGCAGGGCGGGTTGCTGCATACCGATTCGCTGCTGAGGCCCCCGCCGACGCCGGTTGCCACGCCCACGCCCGAGGCGACGCCGACAGAAGGGCCGATCGAATCGGGCAACGACGTGATCGGATCGACATCGATCGCGATCCAGTTCGACACGCCCTCCGCCGCGTCGGTCACCGCCGGCGAATCGGCGATCCGCGGCGTGCCCGGCGTGCGTTCGGCGACCACGACCAGCCTGGCGCTGGGCGGCGTGTCGGTGATGCGCGTCGCCTATGACGGCGACGTCGCGGTGCTGCGCACCTCGCTCGAAAGCCGGGGATGGTCCGTCCAGGTCAGCGGCAGCACGTTGCGCATCCGGCGCGGCGGCCCGCCGCCCGCGCCGGCACCGTCCCCCACGCCAAGTCCCGCGGGCGGATGACCGCGGACCAGTTCGACCTGCCGCTTCCCAAGCCCGCGGTTCACCGCGAGGACGAGTTTCTGGTCAGCGAATCCAACGCGCGGGCGATCCAGGCGATCGAGCATTGGGGGGCGTGGCCGGTGATGGCGGCGCTGCTGGTCGGCCCGCGCAAGTCCGGCCGCAGCCTGCTGGCGCGGATGTTCGTCGCCAAGACCGGCGGCGTGATGATCGATGACGCCGAGCGCACCAGCGAGACCGAGATGTTCCACGCCTGGAACCGGGCGCAGTCGGCGCGGCGCCCGCTGCTGATCGTCGCCGACGCTCCGCCGCCCGAATGGGCGGTGCGCCTGCCTGACCTGCGGTCGCGGCTGGCGGCGACGCCGGTGCTGCGGCTGGATCGGCCCGACGATCAACTCGTCCCCGAATTGTTGCGCTATCTGTTCGACCGCCGTGATCTGGATGCGCGGCCGGATCTGATCGCGTGGCTGGTCAAGCGCGTCGAGCGCAGCCACCTGGCGGTGCTGCGCACGGTCGAGCTGATCGAGGAGGCGGCCGATGCCCGGCGTACCCGCAAACTGTCGATCCCGATGGCGCGCGCCGTCTTGTCACAATCCGGACTTATATCCGAAAGACTGCGCTCTCAGCCGCCGGAGCTTTTGTGACTGACGCCGACGCCACTGCCCCCGATTACCCGCCGGTCGAGGCCGGTTCGCGCTATTTCAACCGGGAGCTGTCGTGGCTCGCCTTCAACCGGCGGGTGCTGGAGGAGGCGTCGAACCCGGCGCATCCGCTGTTGGAGCGGCTGCGATTCCTGTCGATTTCGGGATCGAACCTCGACGAATTCTTCATGGTCCGCGTCGCCGGGCTGAAGGGCCAGCAGTTGCAGGAGGTCGATCAGCGATCGGCCGACGGGCTGACGCCGGGGCAGCAGCTCGCCGCGATCGTGGCGGAGGCCGACGCGCTGGTCGACGGGCAGCAGGCGACGTTGCGCCAGCTGCTGCGCGAGCTGGCGGCCGCCGGCATCGACGTACTCGACGCGCACGAGATCGACGGCGACACCGGACAGTGGCTGGAAAAGCATTTCCGCGAGCAGGTGTTTCCGATCCTGACCCCGCAGGCGCTCGACCCGGCGCACCCGTTTCCGTTCATCCCCAACAAGGGATCGAGCGTGATCTTCGACCTGGTCCGCATTTCCGACGGCGAGCCGATCCGCGAACTGGTGCTGCTGCCCGCCGCGACGCCGCGTTTCGTCCGCCTGCCCGGCGAAAAGGCGCGCTACGTCACCGTGGAGACGCTGCTCAAGCGGTTCTCCGCCCAGCTTTTCCCCGGCTATCAGGTCAAGGGCGCCGCGGCGTTCCGCATCCTGCGCGACAGCGACATCGAGCTGGAGGAGGAAGCGGAGGATCTGGTTCTCTACTTCCGCAGCGCGATCAAGCGGCGGCGGCGCGGCCGGGTGATCCGGCTGGAGATGGAATCGGGCATCGGCCCCGATCTGGAGGTCGTGCTCAAGGAGGAACTGGGCGGCAGCGAGGCGATCCTGACCGAGAACGGCGGATTCCTGGGGATCGGCGACCTGTCGATGCTGGTCGATGAGGATCGCCCCGACCTGAAGTTCCCGCCGTTCAGCGCCCGCTTCCCCGAACGCATCCGCGAATATGGCGGCGATTGCTTCGCCGCGATCAAGGCCAAGGATATCGTCGTCCACCACCCGTACGAGACGTTCGACGTGGTGCTGTCCTTTCTGCGCCAGGCGGCGTCGGACCCCGACGTGGTCGCGATCAAGCAGACGCTGTACCGCGCCGGCAAGCAGTCCGCCGTCATCAACGCGCTGATCGCCGCGGCGGAGGCGGGTAAGTCGGTGACCGCCGTGGTCGAACTGAAGGCCCGGTTCGACGAGGAGCAGAACCTGTTGTGGGCGTCCGCGCTGGAACGTGCCGGCGTGCAGGTGGTCTATGGCTTCATCGACTGGAAGACCCACGCCAAGATCTCGATGGTCGTGCGGCGCGAGGGCAATGAATTCCGCACCTACTGCCATTTCGGCACCGGCAATTATCACCCGATCACCGCGCGCATCTATACCGACATCAGCTTCTTCACCGCCGACGCGCGGATCGGGCGCGATGCGGCGGCGATCTTCAACTACGTCACCGGCTATGTCGAGCCGACCCATCTGGAGCTGCTGTCCAATTCGCCGCGCGACCTGCGCAACCGGCTGATGGCGCTGATCGACGAGGAAAGCGCCAACGCCCGCGCCGGCCAGCCGGCGGCGATCTGGGCGAAGATGAACTCGCTGGTCGATCCCGCGACGATCGAGAAGCTCTATGAGGCGAGCAACGCCGGGGTCGAGATCGACCTGATCATTCGGGGCATCTGCTGCCTGCGTCCCGGCATCCCCGGCCTGTCGGAGAATATCCGCGTCCGTTCCGTGGTCGGGCGGTTCCTGGAACACAGCCGCATCTGGGCGTTCGGGAATGGCAAGGCGCTGCCCAACGACGGCGCCAAGGTCTACATCTCCTCCGCCGACTGGATGCCGCGCAATTTCGACCGCCGGGTCGAATTCATGCTGCCGATCCTCAACCCGACGGTCCATGACCAGATCCTGGACCAGGTGATGGTCGCCAACCTGATCGACAATGAACAAAGCTGGGAGCTGAAGCCCGATGGCCGCTATGTCCGGCTGCATCACGGCCATGCGCGGCCGTTCAACCTTCACCGTTATTTCATGACCAATCCGTCGCTGTCCGGCCGCGGCGCCGCGCTCGAATCGAGCGACGCGGTGCCCAAGCTGTCGCTCCGCCGCCGGCGCTCGCATCCCGAGCGCCCGGCGGAGCCGCCGGTCGACGTCTGATGGCGCTCCCGTTGTTGCGTCGGATGCGCGCCGGCAAGCCGGAGTCGGCCGTGCCGGGGTACGATCACCCCGCCCGGACCGGCATCATCGACATCGGATCGAACTCGATCCGGCTGGTCGTCTATGAAGGGCCGCAGCGCCTGCCGGCGGTGCTGTTCAACGAAAAGGTGATGGCCGGGCTGGGCCGCGCGCTGCCCGACACGGGCGCGATCGACGCACAGGCGATGGCGGCCGCGCGCTCCGCGCTCGCCCGCTTCGCGTGGCTGGCGCGCGAGATGCGGGTGACCGAGCTGCGCACCGTCGCCACCGCCGCGGTCCGTGACGCCAGCAACGGGGGAGAGTTGCTGGCGGAGGCGGTCGCGCTGGGCCTCGACGTCGAATTGCTTTCGGGTGAGGATGAGGCGTTCGCCTCCGGCATGGGGGTGCTGTCCGCCTTTCCCGAGGCCGACGGGATCGTCGGCGATCTGGGCGGCGGCAGCCTGGAACTGGTGCGCATCGTCGCCGGGGCGATCACCGACCGCATCTCCTTCCCGCTCGGCGTGCTGCGCCTCGCCGCGATCCGCGCCAAGGGCAAGGGGGCGATGGAACGCCGCGTCGCCAAACTGGTGCGCGATGCCGGCTGGCAGGGGCGGGGGAAGGACTTGCCCTTCTATCTGGTCGGCGGGTCGTGGCGGGCGCTGGCGCGGCTCGACATGCATTTGACCGGCTATCCGCTGCCGGTGATCCACGGCTATTCGATGACCGCCGACGAACTGTCGCGCCTGACACGGACGCTGGCGCATATCGATCGCAGCAAGTTGAAGGCGATCACCAACCTGTCGAGCGCGCGCCTGCCGACGCTGAACGATGCCGCCGCGCTGCTCGTCACGTTGCTCCACCAGCTCGATAGCACCGTCACCATCGCGTCGTCGTTCGGGCTGCGTGAGGGGTTGCTGTTCACGCGGCTGTCCCAAACGGCGCGGCGCGAGGATCCGCTGATCTCCGCCGCGCGGGACGAGGGGCAGCGGATCGGCCGCTTCGCCGAGCATGGCGACCTGCTCGACGCCTGGATCGCGCCGCTGTTCGCGGCCGAGGGGGCCGATCTCGCCCGGCTGCGCCATGCCGCCTGCCTGCTCGCCGATGTCGGCTGGCGCGCCAACCCCGAGTTCCGGGCGGAACGCGGCGTCGATATCGCGCTGCACGGCAACTGGGTCGGAATCGACGCGCGGGGCCGGGGGATGATCGCGCAGGCGCTGTTCACCTGCCTGGGCGGCGGCACCGAATCGCCCGACCCGGTCGGCCGGCTGGCCCCGCACGACGAACTGGCGCTGGCGGCGCGCTGGGGACTGGCGATACGGCTGGGCCAGCGCCTGTCGGGCGGCATCGCCGCGCCGCTCGAGCGCACCCGGCTGGCGATCGATGCGGGCGAACTGCACCTGATCGCCCCCGCCGCCGATGCGGGCCTCTACGGCGAAGCGGTCGAGCGGCGGCACAAGGCGCTGGCGGGCGCGTTCAGCCTGGCGGAGGGGCTGAAGCTGGTCGGCTGAGCCGCGCGGCAACCACTGAGCGACCATCGGTTTCGGGGTGTTACAGCAATCCGACCTTTGGTGGTCACGCCTGATTGGCGGAAATGGCTCCCCGGGCCTGATTCGAACAGGCGACCGATCGATTAACAGTCGATTGCTCTACCGCTGAGCTACCGGGGAACACGATCGGAGGCGCGCTAATAGCAGCCGAATCCGGCTTTGCAACCCCGTCGCGCGCAACCGGGGCGTCACGCGATGAATTGCTCCATCGTGATGCGGTCGTCCAGCGCGTGTTCGGGGTCGAACATCAAGGTGAGGTCGCGCAGCGGATCGATGGCGATGGTGACATTGGCGACGTCGCGCACCTCGCGCTGATCGGCGACCGCGCTGACCGGGCGCTTGTCCGCCTCGAGCACGCGGATGCCGATTCGCGCGCGTTCGGGCAGGATCGCGCCGCGCCAGCGCCGTGGGCGGAACGCGCTGATCGGGGTGAGCGCGATCAGCGCCGATCCCAGCGGCAGGATCGGGCCGTTGGCCGACAGGTTGTAGGCGGTCGATCCCGCCGGCGTCGCGGCGAGGATGCCGTCGCAGACCAGTTCGGGCAGCACGATCCGGTCGTTGACGGTCACTTCCAGCCGGGCGGTCTGGCGGGTTTCGCGCAGCAGCGACACTTCATTGATCGCGGGCAACTCGTGGATCTCTCCGTCGATCGTCTCGGTCGTCATCGTCAGCGGCGAGACCTTGAACGGCTTGGCCCGCGCCAGCCGACGGTCGAGGTCGTCGATCCGCCATTCGTTCATCAGGAAGCCGACCGTGCCCAGGTTCATTCCGAACACCGGCACGCTGCGGTGCGCCTCCAGCATCTGGTGGAGCACCTGGAGCATGAAGCCGTCGCCGCCCAGCGCGATGACCATGTCGGCCTGTTCGAACGGCACCCAGTCATAGGCGCGATCGAGGTCGGCGGCGGCGGCCTGCGCGGGGGGCGTGGGGGAGGCGAGGAGCGCGCGCTGCATCGCGATCAGCCGCCGGTTACGTTCATGTGGCGCGCGACCGCCGGTGCCGCGCCGGGGGCGATGGCAAAGGCGTGGCGCGCCGGCTTGGCGACCAGCGCGGCATCGATCGCCGCATCCAGCGCCGCGGTGCCGCCCTCGCGCAGCGCAGCGCGCAGATCGACCTGATCATCATGGCCCAGGCACATGTACAGCTTACCCTCCGTGGTCAGGCGGACGCGGTTGCATCCGTCGCAGAAATTGGCCGTGAGCGGTGAAATCAGGCCCAGCCGCGTGCCCCATGGCGTGCGCCAGTACCGCGCCGGGCCGCCCGTGCGGTGAAGGTCG
>NZ_DATMGG010000068.1:0-11955 GCF_035555815.1 Sphingomonas sp. | reverse complement strand
GCCGGCCAGCGCGCCGAGACGGCCGCCAACCAGCCCGCCGATCGCCGCGCCGGCACCGCCGCCGCTGACGTTGCTGTTGGCGCCCTGCACCTCAGCCACCAGCACGTAATCGGCCGCCTTGATCTGGCCCTGCCCGACGTTGGAGCCGCGCTGCAACCCGAGGTTGCCGCCAATGTTGCGTTCCTTCTCGGCGGCCTGCAGGCCCGATCCGCGATCGACCAGGTTGAAACAGCCCGAACGCTGGACCAGCACCTTCAGCAGCTTCTGCGGCGGCGCCAGCGAATATTGGGTCCAGCCGCGCGGATCGTCGCCATCGACGATCGACAGCGTGCCCAACTTGCGCGAGCAGCGCGGCACATCGTCCATCGTCTGTTCCTGCAGCCGCTGCCCGCTGCTCGGCTTGGCCAGTTTCTGCGCGAAGGCCGGGCTGGCGACGCCCAGCGTGATCGCGCTCAACAACAGGATCTTCGATGCCGACATGCAAAACTCCCCCCGATACTTTAGGATTCATCCTCTCAATACGCGACTGCGTCTTCCGTGAAAATAGGCGATGCTGCCAAACCGCCCCCGCGAAGATGCGCGCCATGCTTGGGATCGGGCGCGCTCGGTGCTATCGGCCCGGCAATTCCCCTTCCGAAAAGATGAAAAGCATTCGTGACTCCGCTAGAAAAAATCCGTAATTTCAGCATCATCGCGCATATCGACCACGGCAAGTCGACGCTGGCCGATCGGCTGATCCAGCGCACCGGCGGCCTGTCGGAGCGGGAAATGTCGGCGCAGGTGCTCGACAACATGGATATCGAGAAGGAACGCGGCATCACCATCAAGGCGCAGACCGTGCGCCTGGAATGGAAGGGCCATGTCCTCAACCTGATGGACACCCCCGGCCACGTCGACTTCGCCTATGAGGTGTCGCGCAGCCTGGCGGCGTGCGAGGGCGCGCTGCTGGTGGTCGACGCCGCGCAGGGCGTGGAGGCGCAGACGCTCGCCAACGTCTACCAGTCGATCGAGCACGACCACGAGATCATCCCGGTCATCAACAAGATCGACCTGCCCAGCGCCGAGCCGGAAAAGGTCAAGGCGGAGATCGAGGAGATCATCGGTCTCGACGCGTCCAACGCGGTGCTGGCCAGCGCGAAGTCGGGGATCGGCATCGAGGAAACGCTCGATGCGATCGTCGAGCGGATTCCGGCGCCCAAGGGCGATGCCGACGCGCCGCTCAAGGCGATGCTGGTCGACAGCTGGTACGATCCGTACCTCGGCGTGGTGATCCTGCTGCGGGTGATGGACGGCGTCATCCGCAAGGGGCAGCAGGTCAAGTTCATGGCCGCCGGCACCACCCATCTGGTCGACCGCGTCGGCGCGTTCCGGCCGAAGATCGAGAACCTGCCCGAACTGGGGCCGGGCGAGATCGGCTTCATCACCGCGCAGATCAAGGAAGTGGCGCAGGCGCGCGTCGGTGACACGCTGACCGACGCCAAGCGCCCCACCGCCGCCGCGCTGCCCGGCTTCAAGGAAGTCCAGCCGGTGGTGTTCTGCGGGCTGTTCCCGGTCGACGCCGCCGATTTCGAGAAACTGCGCGAGAGCATCTCGAAGCTGCGCCTCAACGATGCGTCCTTCTCGTTCGAGATGGAAACGTCCGCCGCGCTCGGCTTCGGGTTCCGCTGCGGCTTCCTCGGCCTGTTGCATCTGGAGATCATCCAGGAGCGGCTGACCCGCGAGTACGACCTCGACCTGATCACCACCGCGCCCAGCGTGGTCTACAACCTGCGGCTGACCAAGGCGGCGGGCGAGGCGGCGGGGCAGGAGATCGCGCTCCACAACCCGGCCGACATGCCCGATCCCAACCGGATCGAGGAGATCGAGGAGCCGTGGATCAAGGCGGTGATCTATGTCCCCGACGAATATCTCGGCTCGATCCTCAAGCTGTGCCAGGATCGGCGCGGCATCCAGAAGGACCTGACCTATGTCGGCGGTCGCGCGCAGCTTACTTACGAGCTGCCGCTCAACGAGGTGGTGTTCGACTTCTACGACCGGCTGAAATCGATCAGCCGGGGCTATGCCAGCTTCGATTACGAGCAGATCGGCCACCGTCCCGGCGACCTCGTCAAGATGAGCATCCTGGTCAACGGCGAGCCGGTCGACGCGCTCAGCATGATCGTCCACCGCGGCACGGCGGAGGCGCGCGGGCGCGGCATGTGCGAGCGGCTGAAGGACCTGATTCCGCGCCACATGTTCAAGATCCCGATCCAGGCGGCGATCGGCGGCAAGGTGATCGCGCGCGAGACGATCGCCGCGCTGCGCAAGGACGTCACCGCCAAATGCTACGGCGGCGACGCCACCCGCAAGCGCAAGCTTCTGGAAAAGCAGAAGGAAGGCAAGAAGCGGATGCGCGAATACGGCAGCGTCAGCATCCCGCAGGAAGCGTTCATCGCCGCGTTGCGTATGGGCGACGACGCCTGATCGCGGTCGCGCGCGGCTTGTTATCTCGCCGCGCGCTTCCCATATCGTAACGATCGTCGGCAACGTCCTCGTAGGCGCCGGCGGCTGAGAGACCTCGCGCTCCCGCTTACCTAATGCGGAGTGCTTCCCGATGGACCTCAATCATCTCCTTTGCCGCCATCAGGTGTCGCTGATGCGCGCCGAGGCCGCCACCTGCGTCGAGGCGCGCCACGCGCATCGCGGGCTGGCGCGCGGCTATACCGAGCGCATCCGCGTGTTGCAGCACGGACTCGGCGCCGAGGCGACGCTGCGCTGATCCGCTCCCACCCTTACCCCGACCAGGAGACTGCCGCATGTCACGCGCGATGAATATCAATGCCGCCAAGGAAGACGTCGCCGCCACCTGCGCCAAGCACAAAGCGACGATCACCGCGATCGAGACGCTGCTTTCGGGCGGCACCCGCGTCGTCCTGATCAACGGCGACGACGCCGAGCGGATCCGCAAGGCCTATCGGACCAAGCTGCTCACCGGCCCGGTCAAGCGTTCCCTGTGGGTGCGCAACGACTGACGCACCTCGCCCGGACGCCTTGCCCCTATCGCCACGTCGCGCCGGCCGAGCCGCCGGCGAAACCGTGCAGCCAATCGAGCACCGCGCGCACATGATGCCCGCCGCCGAACAACAGGTCGGCCACGGTGGCAAAGACGATGACGGCGATGACGATCAAAAGTTTCATGGCAACAGTTTCACGGCAGCGGTTCCGCGGCGATCGCCTTTTCGGGCATGATCCCGCAGGCTGAACTATGGCGGAAGATCGTTAACTTGCGGTAATCGCCACGCGCGCTAACCTGTCGCGATCGCGCCGCGCGCGTGACGGCGCCAACCGCAGGAGCTTTCATGGCCAAGGATGCAAAATCGGCAGTGGAGGGCGCGGCCGAACGCCTTCAGGCAACGGGGAGCGCGATCGCCGATCAGGGGCAGCAGCTCGGCATCAAGATGCTCGACCAGGCGGAGGCCAACACGCGCGAGGCGTTCAACGCGATGCGCGCCGCCGCCGAGGCCAAGGATCTGGGCGAGGTGATGCGGATCCAGGGCGACTATCTGCGCGATCAGGGCGGCCGGGCGATGACCCAGGCACGCGAGATCGGCGAGCTGATCGCCAATTTCGGCCGCGCCACCATCGGAGGGATCACCGGGCGCGATTGAGCTGGCGATGACCGTCGCCGGGATCTTCCGGGCCGGATGAGTTTTGGGCGGAGCCGGGGGATTGCTGCGTATCTGGATCGCTTTGCTGTTGGCGATGGTGCTGGGAGCGGCCGCCCCCGCGCCGCGCCCGCCGCTGGTGCTTGCCGCCGCCAGCCTGCAGGAATCGATGGGCGAGGCGGCCGATGCGTGGGCGCGCGCCGGCCACACCCGGCCGACGATCTCCTTCGCCGCTTCCTCGGCGTTGGCGCGGCAGGCGATCGCCGGCGCGCCCGCCGATCTGTTCGTGTCCGCCGACGAAGACTGGATGGATGAGCTCCAGAAGCGCGGCCTGCTGGTCGCGGGCAGCCGCAGCGATTTCCTCGGCAACCGGCTGGTGCTGGTCGCGCTGCGCGCTTCCCAAGTCGCGGTGACGTTGCGGCCGGGCGTCGATCTGGCGCGCGCGCTGGGCAACGGCCGACTGGCGATGGCGGAGCCCGATGCGGTCCCGGCGGGGAAATATGGCAAGGCCGCGCTGATCCGGCTGGGGGCGTGGCGCGGGGTAGAACGCAAGGTGGTCCGCGCCGAAAGCGTCCGCGCCGCGCTGGCGCTGGTCGAGCGCGGCGCCGCGCCGCTGGGGGTGGTCTATGCGACCGACGCCGCCGCGTCGCGCGCGGTTCGGGTGGTGGCGGTGTTTCCGGCGGCGAGCCACCCGCCGATCCGCTATCCGCTGGCGCTGCTCAAGGCGTCGCGCAGTCCCGACGCCGCCGGCTTCCGCGCTTTCCTGCTGTCGCCGCGCGGCCGTGCGATCTTCGCGCGCCATGGGTTCAGCACCGGACGATGATCGGCCGGACGTGTCGTTGCCGCCCCGCCACGCCGGAACGCGCGTGGTGATGCTCTCATCCGAAGAATGGGGCGTCGTCCTCCTATCGCTGCGGGTCGGCGTGGTGGCGATGGCGGCGCTGCTGCCGGTGGCATTCGCGCTGGCGTGGCTGCTCGCGCGCGGGCGGTTTCCGGGCAAGATCCTGCTCGACGCGCTGGTCCACCTGCCGCTGGTGCTGCCGCCGGTGGTGACCGGCTGGTGGCTGTTGCTGCTGTTCGCACCCGCTGGCCCGCTCGGCATGATGTCCGGCCATATCCTGTTCCGCTGGACCGGCGCGGCGATCGCGGCGGCGGTGATGGCGTTGCCGCTGATGGTCCGCGCGATCCGCCTGTCGATCGAGGGCGTCGACCGCCGGCTGGAGGACGCCGCGCGCACGCTGGGCGCCGGGCGCGCGCGCGTGTTCCGCACCATCACCCTGCCGTTGTGCGCCCCCGGCATCGTCGCCGGCGTCGTGCTCGGGTTCGCGCGGGCGCTGGGGGAATTCGGCGCGACGATCACCTTCGTTTCCAACGTGCCGGGAGAGACCGAGACGCTGCCGCTGGCGATCTACACAGCGTTGCAGATGCCCGGCGGCGACGCGACGGCGTGGCGGCTGGCGGCGATCTCGGTGGCGATCTCGCTGGCGGCGCTGATCGTTTCGGAAGCGATCGCGCGGCGTGCGGGGCGGGGCGTCCATGTCCTTTGAGGTCGACGTCGCGCGGCGGATCGGCGACCGGGACGTCGCCTGCGCCATCACCGGCGACGCGCCGCTGACCATATTGTTCGGGCGGTCGGGCGCGGGCAAGACCAGCGTGCTCAACATGATCGCCGGGCTGTTGCGGCCCGATCGCGGCACGATCCGCGTTGGCGGCGTGACGCTGTTCGATGCGGCGAGCGGGCTCGATCTGCCGCCCGATCGCCGCCGCGCGGGCTATGTGTTTCAGGACGGGCGGCTGTTCCCGCATCTGCGTGTCGCCGCGAATCTGCGCTACGGGCGGCATGGAACGAACACCTCCAGCGCTGCCTTCGACGACGTCGTCGCGCTGCTCGACATCGGCGATCTGCTCGATCGCTGGCCGCGCACGCTGTCGGGCGGCGAGGCCAGGCGCGTGGCGATCGGCCGCGCGCTGCTCAGCGACCCGGCGTTCCTCCTCCTCGATGAGCCGCTGTCCTCGCTCGATCGCGCGCGGCGGGAAGAGGTGATGCGCGCGCTCGAACGGCTGCGCGATCAGGCGCGGCTGCCGATACTGATGGTCACCCACGACCGCGTCGAGGCCGACCGGCTGGGCGGCCGCATCGTGGAAATACCCTAGGTTCAGACCCTAACGCGCGCCCAGATAGTCGAGCTTGCCCAGCGGCACGCCCTGCATCCGCAGGATCGCGTAGGCGGTGGTCACGTGGAAATAGAAGTTGGGCAGCACGAACCCCTGCGCATAACAGATCGCGGTGAACGGAATGTCCCCGCCCGGCGTGGTCAGCACCACCGGGGCTGCCTCCTTGCCGTCGATCGCCGCGCGCGGGACCGATTCGATGAACGCCACGGTACGCGCGATCCGCGACTGGAGATCGGCAAAGCTCGCCTCGTCATCGGCCATTGCCACATTGTCGATCCCGCCGATCCGCACGAATCCGCCCTTGGCGGTGTCGCTCGCGCGCTGCACCTGCGCGGTCAGCGGCGCCATGTCGGCGATCAGGCGCGCGTCGAGCAGGGCGGCGTGGGCGATGCCCTGCGTGTCGGCCCAGTCGCGCGCCTTGTCGAGGAAGGTTGCCATCGCGGCGAAACCGCGCAGCAGCGCCGGGGCGAGAAGATCATGGAGTTCGATAGCCATGGCGATCGCTATCGTGCCGTTGCGGTCCTGTCGAGGTGGTCGGGGTTGCGGCAAGGCAACGTGATATATAACGGGTTATGTAAATCTCGGGACGTAAGGCATGGCGGACGACATACTCAGTGGCGGTTATCTCTTCCTCGGCAGCCGGCTGAAGCGGCTGGGCGAGCGGATGCAGGCCGATGTGCTGCGCATCGTCGAGGCGGCGGGCCTGCCGATCCAGCCCAGTCACTATCCGTTGCTCGCGCTGCTCGATCGCGACGGGGCGATGACGGTCGGCGCGCTGGCGAGCGCAGTCGGCGCCAGCCAGCCGGGGGTGACGCGCAACCTGTCGCGGCTGTCGGCGCTGGGACTGGTCACCATCGGCCGCGACGGGCGCGACCAGCGCCAGCGTAGCGTCGCGCTGAGCGATGTCGGGCGCGCCGCGATGGCCCGGTCGCGCGCGGAGGTGTGGCCGCGCGTCGAGGCAGCGGCAGCGGATCTGTGCGGCGGCGGCACCGGATCGTTGCTCGCCCAGCTCGGCGCGATCGAGCAATCGCTGGCCGACACCCCGCTCGATCGCCGCACGGTCGCAGCCTCGGGACTGTCGATCCGGCGCTGGTCGGACGATCTCGCCGGGCATTTCCACGACATCAACGCCGAATGGATCGGGGCGATGTACCGGATCGAGCCGGCCGACCGAGAGACGCTTGAACATCCGCGCGCGGCGATCATCGACGGCGGCGGCGACATCCTGTTCGTGGAGGCGGAGGGGTTGGGCATCGTCGGCACCTGCGCGCTGCGCCACACCGGCGCGGGCGCGTTCGAGCTGACCAAGATGGGCGTGCTGGCGGCGGCGCGCGGGCGCAAGGCGGGCGAATTCCTGCTCCATGCCGCGATCCGGCGCGCGGGCGAACTGGGCGCCGCGCCGCTCTACCTGCTGTCGAACACGAAGTCGGCGGCGGCGATCCACCTCTATGCCAAGGCCGGCTTCATTCATGATGCGGCGATCATGGCCGACTATGGCGCGCGCTATGCCCGCTGCGACGTGGCGATGCGCTACGCCGGCCCGGCGTAAGGCGCTCGCGCTGCGACAGGCGGTGGGAGCCCTGTCGGTCGGACGCATCCCCGCCGTGTTCCCGCACAGCCGGTCGCCCAGAGTTACGCTCGGGTCACGCGCAACTCCCGCGCTCATCGCCGCGCGGGAGGATGGATGGCCACGCTACCGCGCGCGGCGCCGTATTGCTTCGCCCGGCATTGGCCCGACTCGCCATGACGGGGAGGGGATAACGAAAAGCCGCCGCCCGGCATCCCGGACGGCGGCTTTCCTGTCTTTCGGCCGGGTGAGCGGCCGTCCGGGTCGAACGCCTACGAGTTCAGATACTCGCCGGCATCCTCGTCGGTGCCGTGGCCCGACGGCGTCACCGCCGCCAGCGCGTCGCTGCCGGTATCGTCGGCGACGTCACGCAGCTTTTCGGCCGCTCGCTCTTCCGCTGCCGATTCCGGGGCGATCAACGTCGCCTGGAGCGCCCGCTGCTGCGCGCGCAGCGCCGCGTCGCGGCTGCTCGCCGCCACGCGCAGGCGGTTCATGCCCGCGCCGGTGCCCGCCGGGATCAGCCGGCCGACGATGACGTTTTCCTTCAGGCCGTTCAGCGTGTCGACCTTGCCCTGCACCGACGCCTCGGTCAGCACGCGGGTGGTCTCCTGGAACGACG
Source organism: Sphingomonas sp. (assembly GCF_035555815.1). Lineage (GTDB taxonomy): Bacteria > Pseudomonadota > Alphaproteobacteria > Sphingomonadales > Sphingomonadaceae > Sphingomonas. The sequence goes on along the minus strand of NZ_DATMGG010000068.1, from coordinate 3,950 downwards.
CCGCCGAGATGAAGCTGCGGGTCTGCAGCGACGCCTTGGTGATGCCCAGCAGCACCGGCTTGCCCTGCGCACGCGCCTGCTTCTTGTCGAGCTTGGCGTTCAGTTCGTCCATCTCGTCGCGATCGACCTGCTCGCCCGCCAGCAGCGTGGTGTCGCCGCCGTCGGTGATCTCGACCTTTTGCAGCATCTGGCGAACGATCACCTCGATGTGCTTGTCGTTGATCTTCACGCCCTGCAGTCGATAGACTTCCTGGATTTCACTGACCAGATACTCGGCCAGCGGCTCGATGCCGAGCACTTCCAGGATGTCGTGCGGATCGGGCGAACCGCCGATCAGGTTGTCGCCGCGCTTGACGTAGTCGCCTTCCTGGACGTCGATCACCTTCGACTTCGGCACCAGATACTCGACCACCTCGCCGCCATCCTCGGGCTGGATGCCGATCTTCCGCTTGGCCTTGTAGTCCTTGCCGAACACCACCCGGCCGGAGACCTTGGCGATGATCGCGTTCTCCTTGGGCTTGCGTGCCTCGAACAGCTCAGCGACGCGCGGCAGACCGCCGGTGATGTCGCGGGTCTTGGCGCTTTCGCGCGCGACACGGGCGACGACGTCGCCGCCCTTCACCTCGGCACCGTCATCGACCGACAGCACCGCGCCCGGCGCGAGCATGTAGCGCGCGGTCTCGCCGCTGTCCCCGTCGAGCAGGGTCAGGCGCGGACGCAGATCCTCCTTGGTCCGGCTCGCGGCGCGATACTCGATCACGACGCGCTGGGTGATGCCGGTGGCTTCGTCGGCCTGTTCGGTCAGCGTCTTGTTGTCGATCAGGTCCTGGTACTTCACCGTACCGCCGGTTTCGGTGATCACCGGCATGGTGAACGGATCCCATTCGGCCATGCGATCGCCCTTGCTGACGATGTGGCCGTCGTCGAACAGGACATAGGCGCCGTAGGGGATGCGATCGACCGACAGTTCGCGGCCGTCCATGTCGACGATCGCGATTTCGCCCGAACGGCTCAACACCACGCGGCGTCCACGCTGATCGACGATGACGCGCAGATCGCGGAACTCGACCGTACCGTCGGCATGTGCCTCCAGATTGGACGTTTCGTTGAGCTGCGCCGCGCCGCCGATGTGGAAGGTGCGCATGGTCAGCTGGGTGCCGGGCTCACCGATCGACTGCGCGGCGATGACGCCGACCGCCTCACCGATGTTGACCGGCGTGCCGCGCGCCAGATCGCGGCCATAGCATTTGCCGCACACGCCGATCTTCGCCTCGCACACCAGCGGGCTGCGGATCTTCATGCCCTGGATGCCGATCGCCTCGATCTGGGTGATCATCGCCTCGTCCAGCAGCGTGCCGCTGGGGATGACGACCTCACCGGTCTTGGCATCGACCACGTCCTCGGCCGTGGTGCGGCCCAGGATGCGCTCGCCCAGCGAGGCGATGGTCGAGCCGCCCTGCAGGATCGCCTTCATCTCCAGTGCGCGCTCGGTGCCGCAATCGTCCTCCATCACGACGCAGTCCTGCGACACGTCGACCAGGCGGCGGGTCAGATAGCCCGAGTTCGCCGTCTTGAGCGCGGTGTCCGCCAGGCCCTTGCGGGCGCCGTGCGTCGAGTTGAAGTATTCGAGGACGGTCAGGCCTTCCTTGAAGTTCGAGATGATCGGCGTCTCGATGATCTCGCCCGACGGCTTGGCCATCAGCCCGCGCATACCGGCAAGCTGCTTGATCTGCGCCTGCGAACCGCGGGCGCCCGAGTGGGCCATCATGTAGATCGAGTTGATCGGCGCCTCGCGACCGTCTTCGGTGCGCTTGACCGCCTTGATCTCGTCCATCATCGCGCCGGCTACCTGGTCGCCGCAACGGCTCCAGGCATCGATCACCTTGTTATACTTCTCCTGCTGCGTGATCAGGCCGTCCTGATACTGCTGCTCGTAATCCTTCACCTGATCGCGGGTCTCATCGACCAGCTTTTCCTTTTCGGCGGGAATGATCATGTCGTCCTTGCCGAACGAGATGCCCGCCTTGAACGCGTGACGGAAACCCAGCGCCATGATCGCGTCGGCGAACAGCACGGTCTCCTTCTGGCCGGTGTGGCGATAGACCTCGTCGATCACGTCGCCGACGTCCTTCTTGGTCAGCAGCCGGTTGACGGTGTCGAACGGCACCTTGTGGCTCTTGGGCAGGCATTCGCCCAGCAGCATCCGGCCCGGAGTGGTCTCGAAGCGCTTGAGGTACTGCTTGCCGTCCTCGTCGGTCTGCGGGACGCGGCTGATGATCTTGGTGTGCAGCGTCACCGCGCCGGCGTTCAGCGCCTGGTGGACCTCCGACATGTCGCCGATGATCATGCCCTCGCCCGGCTCGCCTTCCTTGAGCATCGACAGGTAATAGAGGCCCAGCACCATGTCCTGCGACGGCACGATGATCGGCTTGCCGTTCGCGGGCGACAGGATGTTGTTGGTCGACATCATCAGCACGCGCGCTTCCAGCTGCGCCTCAAGGCTCAGCGGCACGTGGACGGCCATCTGGTCACCGTCGAAGTCGGCGTTGAACGCCGAGCACACCAGCGGGTGAAGCTGGATCGCCTTGCCCTCGATCAGCACCGGCTCGAACGCCTGGATGCCCAGGCGGTGCAGCGTCGGCGCGCGGTTGAGCAGCACCGGATGCTCGCGGATCACCTCGTCGAGGATGTCCCAGACTTCCTTGCGCTCCTTCTCGACCCACTTCTTGGCCTGCTTGAGCGTCATCGACAGGCCCTTGGCGTCGAGCCGGGCGTAGATGAACGGCTTGAACAGCTCGAGCGCCATCTTCTTCGGCAGGCCGCACTGGTGCAGCTTCAGCTCCGGCCCGGTGACGATCACCGAACGGCCCGAATAGTCGACGCGCTTGCCGAGCAGGTTCTGGCGGAAGCGGCCCTGCTTGCCCTTCAGCATGTCGGACAGCGACTTCAGCGGGCGCTTGTTGGCGCCGGTGATCGTGCGGCCGCGGCGGCCGTTGTCGAACAGCGCGTCGACCGCTTCCTGCAACATGCGCTTTTCGTTGCGGACGATGATGTCCGGCGCGCGCAGTTCCATCAGCCGCTTCAGGCGGTTGTTGCGGTTGATGACGCGGCGATACAGGTCGTTGAGGTCCGACGTCGCGAACCGGCCGCCGTCCAGCGGCACCAGCGGGCGCAGCTCGGGCGGGATCACCGGGACGACGTCCAGGATCATCCATTCGGGGCGGTTGCCCGAATCGATGAAGCTCTCGACCACCTTCAGCCGCTTGATGATCTTCTTCGGCTTCAGTTCGGACTTGGTGACCGCCAGTTCTTCCAGCAGCTCCTTGCGCTCGCCTTCCAGGTCGAGGTCGATCAGCATCGCCTTGACCGCTTCCGCGCCGATGCCGGCGGAGAAGGCGTCCTCGCCATATTCGTCCTGCGCGTCGAGCAGTTCGTCCTCGGTCAGGAGCTGGTACTTCTCCAGCGGGGTCAGGCCCGGCTCGGTGACGATGTAGCTCTCGAAATAGAGCACGCGCTCAAGCTGCTTGAGCTGCATGTCGAGCAGCAGGCCGATGCGCGACGGCAGCGACTTGAGGAACCAGATGTGCGCGACCGGCGCGGCCAGCTCGATATGGCCCATGCGCTCGCGGCGGACCTTCGAGACGGTGACCTCGACGCCGCACTTCTCGCAGACGATGCCCTTGTACTTCATGCGCTTGTACTTGCCGCACAGGCACTCGTAATCCTTGATCGGGCCAAAGATGCGCGCGCAGAACAGGCCGTCACGCTCGGGCTTGAACGTGCGGTAGTTGATCGTCTCCGGCTTCTTGATCTCGCCGAAGGACCAGCTGCGGATGCGTTCTGGCGACGCGATGCCGATCTGGATCTGGTCGAAGGTTTCCGGCTTGGCGATCGGATTGGCGAAATTGGTCAGTTCGTTCATTTCTTTTTCCCTCAGAAGGGTAAATCTC
>NZ_DATMGG010000067.1:0-4035 GCF_035555815.1 Sphingomonas sp. | reverse complement strand
GGTCGAGGGCGCGCAGCTTTACGCCGGCAACGCCAGTTCGGTGCGGACGCCGTCGGGCACGGTGGTCTACAATCCGCGCGACGGAGTGTTCACCGTCAGCTTCGTCGATGACAAGGCCAACATCAGCCTGGGCGACAATCGTTTCCAGGATCCGGCGCACCGCACCGACTTCGGCGGTTCGCTGACCCCGCAATGGGGCGTTCCCACCGACCTGACCGATTTCAACTTCCTCGAAAGCGCCGGGCCGGAAGCGGGATCGCCGCGCGTCGACGCGATCACCTTCTTCTATCAGCGGCCCGGATCGCAGACGACCTACGTCTCGCTGGCCGGCTATGTCCGCAACACCTTCACCCCGTCCGACACGCCCGGCGTGTTCGCGAAGGATTCGAACAGCGTGTTCCAGCGCGGCGCGATGGTGTTCGGCGCGCAGACCAGCCGCACCCAGATCCCGGTCACCGGCACCGCCAGCTACGAAGGCGGAATGCTGGCGACGATGGTGGTCAACAACACGCTCGATTCGTCGAACCCGCAATCCACGTACTTCCAGTGGATCACCGGCAGCAGCAAGATCGACATCGATTTCGGCAAGTCGACGATGAGCATGTTGCTGACAGGCACCGCCTCCGCCGCCAATTATGCCGGCCAGACGCTGGCCCCCGGCGCCACCGGCGTGCCCGGTGGATCGACCTTCACCGCCACCGGCGCGGGGACGATCGACCTGGCGAGCACCGGCGGCTTCACCGGCCAGTTCTCCCAGGCGGGCTTCTCGAACGCAAACAACGGCGCGGTGCCGGTGTTCGATCGTGCCAACCCCGGCAATTCGGTGGCGGGCGCCAATTCGATCGACGGCACCTTCTTCGGCCCCAACGCGGTCAACGTGGGCGGCAATTTCCGTATCGTCGGCGGCGTGCCCGATCAGCGGGTCGACATCCTCGGCGCGTTCACCGGCGCCAAGAAGTAGGACGGCGGCCAAGGGAGGCGAGGATGCGCGGCCTGCTTGCCGCCCCGGTGCTGCTCGGCCTGACGCTGGCGGCGCCGGCCGCGGCGCAGGATCGGGCGCCGGAAACCGTTGAACAGCCCCCGACGCCGCCGGTCGCCGCGCCCGCGTGCACCTATGGCATCTGCCAGGTCCAGCTCACCCCCGCGCAGTTGCTCGCCCGCGCCGAAATGCTGGTGCGCGAGCGCCGCTTCGCCGAAGCCGAACCGCTGATCGAAGCATTGGCGCAGGCGCCGGAGATGAAGCTGCAAAGCCGCTTCCTCGCCGGCTATGCCGCGTCGGAACAGGGCGACTACAAACGCGCCGCCGAGGTGTTCAAGGGCATCCTGGCCGACGATCCCAACCAGACGCGCGTGCGGCTCGAGCTGGCCCGCGCGATGCTCGGGCTGGGCCAGACCGCCAGCGCCGACCGCCAGTTCCGCATCGCCGAACAGGGCGGCGGCCTGCCCCCCGATCTCGCCCGCGTCATCCGCGGCGCGCGCGACGTGATCCGTTCGCAGCGGTTGTGGCGGCTCGACGTCGATTTCGGCATCGCCCCCGACACCAACATCAACGGCGCCACCGCCGCCGACACGATCAACATCCAGTTCGGCGACACCACCCTGCCGGTCTCGCTCAACGACGATGCGAAGGCGCGATCGGGCACGGGTCAGGTCGCCAGCATCAGCGCCGGGGCGCGGCTGCCGCTGTCGCCAAAGACCGCGATGCTGGTCGATTTCATCGGCAGCGGCACCAACTATGCCGGCACCGCCTATGACGATTACCTCGTCCAGCTCGCCGCCGGGCCGCAGCGCAACCTGTCGCACGATTCCAGCGTGTTCGCACAGGTCGTCGGCGCACAGCGCTGGTACGGCGGCCGCAGCGCCAGCCATCAGCTCGGCGCGCGACTGGGCGGCCAGATCGCGGTCGCAGACAAGACTCGGATCGGGCTGCAACTCGACGCGCGGCGCACCACCGCGCTGTTCGACCGCGACTACGACGGGTGGCAGGTCGGGCTCTACGCCAATGCCGAACGCGCGGTCGCGCGCACCCTCGTCGCCTCCGCCGGGCTGTTCGTGCGCCGCGACGCGCTGCACGCCGCGGCCTATTCGAACACGGAGGTCGGCGGATCGGTCGGCGTCGGCGGCGAGCTGCCGCTCGGCATCAACTTCGCGGCCACCGGGGTGCTTTCGCGCGCCGGCTATGACGCGCCGATGGTGATCTTCTCCAGCGAACCGCGCCGGGACTGGCGGATGTCGGCCGGGCTGACGCTGGGCAACCGCAAGGTCCGCGTGCTGGGTTTCTCCCCCTCGGTCCAGTTCGCCTATTCGCGCTCCGATTCGACGCTGGCGTTCTTCGCCAACGATCGCCTGCGTCTGCGCTTCGCGCTCGCCCGCTATTTCTGACAGCCCGTTCCGAAATGGGTCTGTGGCGCATCCGCGGTGCCGGCCCGCGCGGCGCCGACTCGCTATCCCTTGGCGCGAAACCCGCAGATGATGCCGAACACGAACGCGCTGACCAGCGCCAGTTGCACCTTCCCGCCGGGATCGCTCCACCCGAAATAGGTGTTGCCGAACGCGAACAGCGCGATGAACATCACCATCGCCAGAAACGCCATCACTCATAACCCTTTACGATCACGCGATTCATGCGCGAACCGACCCTGCGCCCGACAGGTAAACGAGGCGTGAAGCCCTTGCCCCCGATGCGACGAACCGCCATAGGCGCGGCCATGAAACTCCGCATCGTGGTGACGCTCAAGAACGGCGTACTCGACCCTCAGGGCAAGGCGATCGAGCATGCGCTCGCCGGCCTGGGATTCCATGGCGTCGATCAGGTCCGCACCGGCAAGATCTTCGAGATCGACGTCGCCGACGACACCTCCGACGGCCAGATCGACGAGATGTGCCGCAAGCTGCTCGCCAACACGGTGATCGAGAATTACCGGGTGGAGCGCGTATCGTGAAAACCGCGGTGATCGTCTTCCCCGGATCGAACTGCGACCGGGATCTGGCGGTCGCGCTGGAGGCGGTGACCGGCACCGCCCCCGCCATGGTGTGGCACGGCGACAGCGACCTGCCCGACCGGGTCGGCCTGATCGCGCTGCCGGGCGGCTTCTCCTACGGCGATTACCTCCGCTGCGGCGCGATCTCCGCCCGCTCGCCGGTGATGCGCGCGGTGGTCGACGCGGCGGGGCGCGGCGTGCCGGTGCTGGGGGTGTGCAACGGCTTCCAGGTGCTGACCGAGGCGGGGCTGCTGCCCGGCGCGCTGATGCGCAACGCCGGCCTCGATTTCGTTTGTCGCGACGTCGCGCTGACCGTCGCCAACAGCCAGAGCCTGTTCACCGCGCAATACCGCGCGGACGAGACGATCCGCGTGCCCGTCGCCCACCACGACGGCAATTATTTCGCCGATGCCGACACGCTCGATCGCCTTGAAGGCGAAGGCCGCGTCGCGTTCCGCTATGCCGAGCCGGTCAACGGATCGGCGCGGTCGATCGCCGGCATCCTCAACGACGCCGGCAACGTGCTGGGCATGATGCCGCACCCCGAACGCAAGATCGAGGGCGCCCACGGCGGCAACGACGGCCGCCGCCTGTTCGAGGGACTGCTCGAAGCGGTCGGCTGATCGCGCCATCGCCTCCCGATCCGCGCGATCCGCTCCGACATACCGGCGGGGGGCCGCGATGCCGGATTCATCGCGCGGCAAACCATCGATCCCGATGTCGACCGATTCGGCGAGGGGCAAGGTGCCCTCGCGTCGTCCTTGCGAGGGGCAATGCCCTGCGGCGATCGAGCGCCCCGCGTGCCGCGCTGACGCCGTCGCTTCTCCCTACCGCCCCCGCTTCCCCCCGAACACGGGCGTCCCGCGTGCCAGCAGCATGATCACGGTCGGCCAGAACAGCGTGTTCCAGATGTCGTGCCAATTGGCCCACAGGTCGATCCGGGTGTGGAACACGACGCTGTCGCGCAGGTCCCACGCCTCGCCCGCCACCGCCACCACCGCCACGACGGCCCATGGCTTCCAGCTCCCCGCGCGCCATCCCGTCACCAGCATCA
>NZ_DATMGG010000066.1:0-7282 GCF_035555815.1 Sphingomonas sp. | reverse complement strand
CCGGCCGGCGGCTTGTGCGCGGCCATTTCCGCCCGCATCTTCGCCGCGTCGGCGACGATGTCGCGCGCGGGGCGGTCGCCGGCCAGCACGCGGTCGATGATCGCCTGCACCTGCTCGCGCGCCGCCGCCGACCCGAAGATCGCCCGCGCGCGCGTCAATGCCATATGCTCCCAGGTCCACGCGCTCTCGCGCTGGTAGCGGTCGAAGCCGTCGAGCGACACCACCAGCGGCCCCGACGTCCCCGACGGGCGCAGCCGCGTGTCGATCTCGTACAGCGGTCCCGACGCGGTCGGCACCGACAGCGCCGCGCTCACCCGCTGCGCCAGCCGATTGTAATAGAGCACCGCGCCCAGCGGCTTCTCCCCATCCGATTCCGCCGCGAAATCGCCGGTGAACAGATAGATGAAGTCAAGGTCGGAGGCATGGGTCAGCGCCGCCCCGCCCATCCGCCCGAGCGCGAGGATCACCAGCTCGCTGTCTGGCACGCGGCCATGACGGCGGGCGAATTCGTCGACCGTGGCCGCGGCCAGCACCTCCACCGCCGCCTCCGCGACACGGGCATAGCCGGCGGAGACGTCGAGCGGATCGCTGGTCCCGGCGACGATCTGCGTGCCCAGCGCAAAGCGGCGCTCGGCGACGACCCGCCGCACATGGTCGAGCAGATGCTGGTAGTCCTCGCCGCTCTCCCCCGCCGACATCTCCGCCGCCAGACTTGCGACGTCGTCGACCGGATCGAGCGCCGACGCATCGATCAGCCCGTCGAGCAACCCTGCCCGCCGTCCCAGCACGTCGGCCAGCGTCGGCGCATAGGCCAGGATCGTGGTCAGCAGCTTGAGCAAGGCCGGGCGCGCCGCGATCAGGTGAAGCACGTTGATCGCCGTCGGCAGCCGCGACAGGATCGCGTCGAAGCGGACCAGCGCGGCATTGGCGTCGGGCGCCTCGCCCAGCGCGCGGACCAGCGCCGGCAGCACCGCCTCCAGCGCCGCCTGCGCCGGGGCGCTGCGCAACGCCGGATAGGTCGCCGAACGCCAGGTTTCGATCAGGCGCGACGCGGCGGCCGGATCGCGGAACCCGGCGGCTTCCAGCGGATCGACCCCGCCCGCCAGCCGTGGCGCCGTCTCTTCGTCCAGCGCGTCGTAGATCGTGCCGACCCGCTCGACATGCGGGCGCAGCAGATCGAGCAGCGCCGCGCCGTCCTTCAGGCCGTGCAGGCGAGCGACGCGGTCGAGCCCCTCGCCGTTTTCGGGCAGCGCGTGGGTCTGGCGATCGTCGATCATCTGGACGCGGTGCTCGATCGTGCGCAGCAGCGTGTAGGCATCGGCCAGCGCCGCCGCCTCGTCCGGGTCGATCCGCCCCGCCTCCGCCAGCCGCGCCAGCGCGTCGCGCGTCGCGGGCGCGCGCAGCGCCGGTTCTCGCCCGCCGTGGATCAATTGATGGATCTGGGCGAAGAACTCGACCTCGCGGATGCCGCCCCGCCCGCGCTTCAGGTCATAGCCGGGCCCGAAATTCTGCCCCCGCGTGTGATGGTCGCGGATTCGGCGCGAGATTCCGCGAATCTCGCGGATCGCGCTGAAATCGAGCGCGCGGCGCCACACGAACGGCCGGATGTCGGCCAGGAACCGCTCGCCCAGCGCGACGTCGCCGGCACAAGCGCGCGATCGGATGAAGGCGGCGCGCTCCCACGGCAGCGCCTGCGATTCATAGTAAGAGATCGCCGCGTCGACCGGCAGCACGATCGGCGTCACTTCCGGCGACGGGCGCAGCCGCAGGTCGACGCGCAGGACATAGCCGTCGCCATCGCGCGCCTGGAGCAGCTCGACCACGCGCCGCCCGATCCGCACCGCCGCCTCGACCGGCTCGTCGCGCTCGCGGCGCGGCAGCGTGTCGGGATCGAACAGCAGGATCGGGTCGATGTCGGAGGAGTAGTTGAGCTCGCGGCTGCCCTGCTTGCCGAGCGCGATCGCCGCCAGTCCCGCCGGCGCGGCGCCGGGCGTCCGTTCGCGGATTGCCGTGGCGATCGCGCTGTCCAGCGCATGGTCGGCGAAGGCGGTCAGCGCCTCGGTCGTACGGGTCAGATCATAGAGCCCGGCGAGATCGCCGATCGCTACGATCAGCGCCAGCCGCCGCCGTTCCAGCCGCAGCCGCCGCCCCACCGGCATGTCGGGATCGTCGATCGCCGCCGCCGCGACCGGATCGGCCAGCGCCGCCCCCATGGTATCGACCAGCGCGGGCTCCCGGTCGATCAGCCCGGCCAGGAATGGCGCCTCCGCTTGTGCACGGGCGATGGCGTGCTGAATGATCATGGTGTTCGACATCGCAGGCAGCTGACGATTGAAGATTTCCTCAAAGTCAAGCAACAATTCCGGCGCCGGATAGTTTTACCCGCATGACCCGTATGCTTTCCAGTTCCAAGCGTAACCACGCGATGATCGTCGAACGCCCGCGTGAGAGCGATGCGATTGGGGCGGCGCTGCGCGAGGCCTATAGTCGCCAGTTGGGCATTCCCGACGATCTGGCGGACCTGCTCCGCCAACTCAGCGCCGGGCGCCCCGGCGGCGACGACGACCCCGCGTTCAGCTGTCGCGGCTGAGATCCTCGACCTCGCTCATGATCGTGTCGAGCGCCGAGCGCCCGCCGCCGTCATGCTCGCGCCGCGACGGCAGCCGCCCCTCGGTCAGGATCGATTCGAGCGCGACCCGGCCGCGCGCGACGCGGCTCTTGATCGTGCCGACCGCGACGCCGCAGATCTCCGCCGCTTCCTCATAGGCAAAGCCGCCCGCGCCGACCAGGATCAGCGCCTCGCGCTGCGGCTGCGGCAGGTGAAGCAGCGCGCGCTGCATGTCGGTCAGTTCGACGTGGCGATCCTGACTGGCCGGCGCGGCGAGCAGCCGGTCGGCGACCAGATCGTCCCACTCGCCCTTGAACCGCGCGCGGCGCATCTGGCTGAGATAGAGGTTGCGCAGGATGATGAACGTCCACGCGCGCATGTTGGTGCCCGCCTGGAACCGCTGCCGCGCCGCCCATGCCTTCAGCAGGGTTTCCTGCACCAGATCGTCGGCCAGGTCGCGACTGCCCGACAGCGACCGCCCAAAGGCGCGCAGGTGCGGGATGACCTGCGCCAGCTGGGTCTTGAATTCGGGGTCGGACAAGGCGACGTGCGGCACCGGCGGCGGGCCGTCATCCTCGGCGGTATCGTCACGCTCGGTCATCGGAGTCCGTTCTTGGAACGCAGGCCAGTATAGGCGCGCCGCAGGGAATTGCGAGGGGGGAACGCGCCTTCGCGCCCGCTACTTTCAGCGAAGCAGCAGGAACGCGAAGATCACGATGACGAGCGTCAGCGAAATGCCGAGGATGTAACGTGTCATGTGCGGCGTGGCGCCGGCGCGTGCGCGCTCGGCGTCGATATGCTGCACTCCGTTCGGGTCGATCTCGTTAGTCATGAACCATCAACACCCGAAGACCGTTTTGGCTCCGTAACTTCGTCAATTTGTCGGAACGGTGGCCTCATCGAAGAACAGCGCCTGGCTGATCGCCGCCTTGACCGTGGACCGCTGGAACGGCTTGGTGATCAGGAAGGTCGGCTCCGGACGCTCGCCGGTCAGCAGCCGTTCGGGGAAGGCGGTGATGAAGATCACCGGCACGCGGAATTCCGCGAGAATGTCCTTCACCGCGTCGATGCCCGAGCTGTCGTCGGCCAGCTGGATATCGGCAAGAACCAGTCCAGGCCGGTCCTCCAGCGCCAGCGCGACGGCCTCGTCGCGGGTGACGGCGACGCCGGTGACGTCATGGCCCTGATCGCGAACGATCGCCTCGATATCCATGGCGATGATCGGCTCGTCCTCGATGATCAGCACGCGGGCGCGAGTCTGCTTCTCGATCTCGCCCAGCGCATCGGTGACCAGCCGGTCGACCTCGTCCGGGGCGGTGGCGATCAGATAGCCGGCATCCTCGGTCGTGAAGCCTTCCATCGCGGTCAGCAACAGTGCCTGCCGCGACAGCGGGGCGATGCGCGCGAGCCGCGCCCGCGCGATCGCTTCATTGTCGCTTTCCGGGGCGTTGAACGAATCGCGCTCCTCGACATTCGTCGAGCCCCAGATCGCCTGGAAGGTGCGATACAGGCCCAGCCGGGGATCGACTTCACGCGGGAATTCGTCCGGCGCGGCGACGATGGCCTCCAGCGTCGCGCGAACATAATGATCGCCCTCCGACTGGCTGCCCGTGAGGGCGCGGGCGTAACGCCGCAGGAAAGGAAGGTGCGGCGCTAGCTGCTGTCCAAGCGACATGTCGGCGATATACTCCGTGATATCCCCGCCGTGTGGGCCATCCACGCGGCGGTTGCAACATTCGCGGCCGAAACCAGCAGTCTCGACCGAATCTGTGTGGCCATGGAACAATCGAGGTCATATTTGGTTTCATCTGCACCCGCGATCGCGTTAGGACGCGGTTGCGGTGGCGTTTACCACGCCCGAGCCAAGAAGTTCCCCGGCCCGGCCGGGCCTTGAGGGGGAAGTCGTGCGTTCTGATAAAACCGGTTCCAGCCAAAAAAAGGCGGAGCATAGCAAGGCGAACGAAGGCGATCGGACGGTCGGCGACGCGTTGCGCGCCGTCTATCAGGACGCCGTCGCCGAAAGCATTCCCGACGAAATGCTCGATCTGCTCCACAAGCTTGGTTAGCCGATAGCGCATGGACGGTGATCCCGGTCCGCGCGACCCACGCCCTGCGCTTACCGCGCTCGCACGGATGCCCACGGGCGCCAAACTCTTCCTGATCCTCAGCGCGGCGCTGCTGCCGCTCGCGCTGATCGCGGTGGCGGCGACGCTGCAGACCACGCGCACCGCCGACCTTCAGAATCGCGCCGAGCTGCGCGTCGCCACCGGAGGGGCGGCGCGATCGCTGGCGATCGAGCTGGTCGGCGACACCAACGCGTTGCGTTCCGCCGTCGCGGCGATCGAGGCCGATCCCGGCGACACCGCCGTGTGCGCGCGCACCCGCGGCGTGTTCGCGCCGAGCACGCTGGCCGGCGCGCGCTATGCGGTGGTCGACCGCACGGGGCGGCTGCGCTGCGGCACTCCTCCCCCCAGCGGCGCGCCGACGCCCGGCCCCAATGCGGTGGCGACGCGGCTGGTGCCCGGCCAAGGGCTGTTGATCGGCGTTACCGGCAACAGCGGCACCGCGCGCGCCAGCGCGTTCTTTCCGACAAGCTATCTCGCGGACATCGCCCGCCCCAGCGACCTCGCTCCCAAATACGGCTCGGAACTGACCCACGACGATTCGACGCTGTCGCTGCGCGCGCTGCCCGGCAGAATCCTGGCCCGGCGCGAGCATGACAGCGCCCCGGTCGGGCTCGACCGGCTGATGCTCAACATGGTCGTCGACAGCGCGCCGATCACCTCCGCGGTGGTGGCGGCGATGCTGCTGCCGATCCTGATGTGGGCGGCGGCGGCGGGGATCAGCTGGTTCGTGATCGATCGGCTGCTGATCCGATCGCTGCGCCGCCTGCGCGCCGCCGTCGGCGCCTATCAGCCGGGCGAAACCTTCGACCCGGTCCGCACCGGCCACATCGCCGCGCAGGAGATTCGCGAGCTGGGCGAAACCTTCGCCGGGCTCAGCCGGACGATCGCCGACCACGAGGCCGACCTGGCCGAAGGGCTGGTGCGCCAGACCAAGCTGACCCGCGAGGTCCATCACCGCGTCAAGAACAACCTTCAGGTCATCACCAGCCTGATCAACTTCCATTCGCGCAGCGCCACCGGGGCGGAGGCGATCGCCGCCTATGCCGCGATCCAACGCCGGGTCGATGCGCTGGCGGTGGTCCATCGCCACCATTTCGCCGAGCTGGAGGAAAACCGCGGGCTGGGGCTGCGATCCGTGCTGAGCGAACTCGCCGCCAACATCCGCGCCACCGCGACCGGCCCGACCCGCGATTTCGGCCTGACGCTGGAGATCGATCCGTTTCTGGTGTCGCAGGATACCGCCGTCGCCATCGCCTTCCTCATCACCGAACTGGTCGAACTGGCGATGAGCGTCGACCCCACGGCGCAGCTGCGCATATCGGTCAAACCGGGCGATCAGGATACGCGCGCGGTGGTGCGGGTGGCTTCGCCCGCGCTGATCGAGACCGAAAAGCTGCGCAAGCTGATCACCGAACGTTATGGCCGCGTCAGCGAAGGACTGGCGCGCCAATTGCGCGCGCCGCTGCACCACCAGCCGCTGGCCGGGGTGTTCGAAATCGCCATCGCCGTCACCGGCCGCGACTGAACCGCCGCGCTCGAAAGGATTCTCCTCGCGCGTAAAAAATTTCGCCGCGGCGACGGAACCGGCTGTCGACACCCACGTTTAGAACTTCGGATAGTGACCTTTTGCCCCCCCGCTCTCGCTATCCAAGACATGGGCCCGGAAGCGTCTCCCCCTCCCCCCGGTGACGCTTCCGGGTCTAGCATTTTCCAGCCTCGAAATTCTGTCGCCCCACCCGGTCAATCGTCACGGCGCGGGAACGAAATCGCGTGTCCGGACATTGGCTGCACAGCTTTCACCGTAGGAGTATTTCGACATGCGCAAGATCACCACCGCGATCGCCCTGGCCACCATCCTGACGCTGGCCGCCTGCAACACCGTCGAGGGTGTGGGCAAGGACGTCAAGTCGGCGGGCGAAACCGTCGCCAACACCGCCGACGACGCCAAGTAATGCTGGACGGGGCCGCGTCGCGGCCCCGTTCCGACACACCGTCGGTGGCTGGAGGGTTTTCCGGGCAGGTGGAATCACCCGCCGTCACGGAAAGCGCGTTAAATCAAAAACCTCGAGCAGCCGAACCGATGCGATCGGATCGGAATCGGCGGTTGACGGGGATCTAGGCTCCCGTCACCTCGGCGGCCAGCGCGTCGCGCGCGCGCCGCTTTTCGGTGAACCAGATTCCGATCAGCGCCAGTTCGTACAACAGCACCAGCGGAATCGCGAGCAGCAGCTGCGATCCGATGTCGGGCGGGGTCAGCACCGCCGCGATGCCGAACGCCGCGACGATCGCATAGCGCCGCGCGCTGACCAGCTGCTTGCGCGTCACGATCCCGGCGCGTTCCAGCAGCATCAGCACCACCGGCAGCAGAAATGCCAGGCCGAACGCGAACAGGAACTGCATCACGAAATCAAGGTAGCTGCCGACGCGCGGCAGCGCCTCCTGCTGCACGCCGCCCAGGTCGCCCTGATAGCTCAGCAGGAAATGCAGCGCGATCGGGATCGCCATGTAATAGGCCAGCGCCGCGCCGCACGCGAACAACACCGGCGTG
>NZ_DATMGG010000065.1:0-10637 GCF_035555815.1 Sphingomonas sp. | reverse complement strand
TCGGCGTCGATGGCCCGTTGCTGCCGGCGCTCAGCCTGCAGCCGTCGGCGCATGTCGATGGGCGCAGCAAGGCCGCCTACGCCCAGGTCCAGTACAAGCTGACCCCCGAACTGACCGCCACCGCCGGCTTCCGCTGGACGTGGGACCGGTTCGGCGGCGACATCCAGAGCTATCAGGATGCCGGCAGCTATCAGGTGTTCAACCAGCTCGCCGCGCTGGGCGTGATCACGCCAGCGCAGGCGGCGCAGGTCATCGGCCTCAATGCTGATCTTTGCGTCTACGACGCCTATCAGGCGGTCGCCGCCGGCGGGCTGCCGACGCTCAAATATCCCAACTGCACCAGCCCGACGTTCAACGGCGAAAGCAACGGGCCGACCTGGCAGCTTGGGCTCGACTGGAAGCCCGATTCGAACACGCTGCTCTACGCGGTCAGCCGGCGCGGCTATAAATCGGGCGCGACCAACCCGATCGTGTCGCTGTTCCTGGGGCAGCAGCACCCGCTGTTCCCGGTCCGGCCCGAACATGTCACCGACGCGGAGGTCGGGGTGAAGCGCGACTGGAACTTCGGCGGCATGCAGGCGCGGACCAACCTGTCCGCCTTCTACACCTGGTACAATGACATCCAGGTCATCCAGCGCGCGGCGATCGCCGGATCGGACATCCTGACCAACGCCCAGCGCGCCCGCGTGCTCGGCCTCGAATTCGAAGGCGCGCTGGTGCCGACACGCGGCCTGACGCTGAGCGTCTTCTATTCGTACAATTCGGCCAAGTACCTGGAATACAACACGATCGCGATCCCGGCGATCCCGCAGGCGCTGACCGCCGCGCAGCCGAGCGTTGACCTTGCCGGCACGCCGTTCTCGTTCGTGCCCAAGCACAAATACGGGCTGAACGCGCGCTATGCGCTGCCGCTGGCGTCGTCGCTGGGGGAGATCGCGGCGAACGCGGGGTGGACCTATCAGTCGAGCCAGCGCGTCACGCCCGAAGTCCAGCCGTTCGACACCATCGCGGGCTATGGCCTGCTCAACCTGCGCCTTGAATGGAACGGCGCGATGGGCCTGCCGGTCGATGCGGCGATCTTTGGCACCAACGTGCTCGACAAGGAATATCGCGTCACCGCCAACCCCAGCTACAACAACTCCGGGTTCATCAACTCGATCTACGGCGAGCCGGCGCAATACGGTCTGCAATTGCGCTATCGCTTCTGATGGCACGGCGGATGCGCCTGTCACGGCGTCGCTGGATCGTGGTCGCGGTGCTGGTGATCCTGGCCGGCGTCGCGGCGGCGGTCCTGGCGCGGCCGGAGCCCGGGCCGCCGCGTGCGCCGATCACCGCCGATCAGCGCGCGCTCGCCGCCATCGCGGCGCAGGCCGGTGCGACGGACATCGCCACCAATCGCCGGCCGGACGGCGGCATGACGCTGGCCGGCAAGCTGGCCGGCCGCCAGTTCGGCATCGCCGTGCCCGCCGACTGGAATGGTCAGGCGGTGCTGTTCGCCGGCGGCTATTCGATCCCCGGCACGCCGATTTCGATGGCGAGCGACCTGATCTTCAAGGACCCGTCGGGCGGTACGCTGACCAAGGCTTATGGCGAGGGGTTCGCGGTCGGGCAGAGCGTCTTCGACAAGTCGGCGGTCGCGGTGAAGAGCGGCGTGGAGAACACGCTGCGGCTGCGCGGCCTGTTGCAGCGCATGGGCGCGACGCGGTTCTTCGCGATCGGCGGATCGATGGGCGGCAACATCGTGCTCGGGCTGATCGAACGGCATCCCGCCGCCTTTGCGGGGGCGATCAGCGCGTGCGGCGTGACCGACAGCTGGCAGAGCGAGATCGGCAAGCTGACCGATCTGCGCGCGACCTATAATTATTACACCGCCGGCACGCGATATGCGCTGCCCGGCGACAAGGACATCGCGGCCAACGCGCTCGATCCGATCCCGCCGGCCGGGCTGGGCGCGATCCGTACGCCGTGGGTGTTCATGCAGGTCTCGCGCCTGTCGTCGCCGATCGCCAAACTGTTCAAGGCCGCGCGCGAGCGACCCGACGGTGACGAAGCCCGGATCGTGGCGCGCATCGCGTCGATCAACGGCGTGCCAGAGGACCCGGCATCGTTCATGTTCCCGATCATGACGGCAGCGGTCGGCATGGATGACATGCGCGCGACGTTCGGCGGCAACGTCTACGGCAACGACGCCAAAGTCTACGCCAGCCCGCTGCTCTCCGCCGCCGACGCGCGGGCGCTGAACGCGGGGATCCAGCGCATCCGTGCCGATGCCGCGGCACAGCCGTTCGCCAACGACTGGCACGCCAGCACGGGGCGGTTCGCCGTGCCGCTGGTCGTGGTCCACAATCGCCACGATTCGCTGGTGTTCCTCGATCAGGCGATCGCGCTGCGGGACAAGGCGCGCGCGGCGGGCAACATGGGCAACCTGCTCGTGCTGGTCGCCCCGTCGATGGTGCGGCCGATCCCCGGAACGGGGCTGGACGGTTATGCCCATTGCGGCTTCACCCCCGGCCAGGCCGGCAAGATCTGGACGATCGTGCGCGATTGGGTCGAAACCGGCCGGAAGCCGCAAGCGGAGAGGTTCTGAGATGGACGGCATCGACAGGCGACAGGCGCTCGGCGCGATTTCAGGCGCTTCGCTGGCGGCGGTATCGCCCGCGGTGGCGGGGGCGGCGCCAGCGAAGGCGGGCGGCTTCCTGTGGGGCGCGGCGACGGCGGGGCATCAGATCGAGGGTAACAACGTCAACGCCGACGTATGGCTGCTCGAACAGTTGAAGCCGACGCTGTTCGCGGAGCCCTCCGGCGACGCCTGCGACAGCCTCCACCGCTGGCGGGAGGATATCGCCCTGGCGCGGGCGCTGAGCTTCAACTGCTACCGGTTCTCGGTCGAATGGCCGCGCATCGAGCCGGCCGAGGGCCAGTTCAGCCGCGCCAATCTCGATCATTACGCGCGCATCGTCGACCATTGCCGTGAGGCGGGGCTGGCGCCGGTGGTCACCTTCAACCACTTCACCGCACCGCGCTGGTTCGCCGCGCGCGGCGGGTGGGAGGCGCCGGATTCGCCCGCGTTGTTCGCCCGCTATTGCGACCGGGTGGCGCGCGCGATGGCAGGCGGGATCAGCCATGCGGTGACCTTCAACGAACCCAATCTGTCGATCACCGGCCCGTGGTCACGGTTCCAGCCCGATGCGAAGGCGCGCGCGGCGATGGCCGGGCTGATGGCGGCGGCGGCGCACGCCAGCGGATCGGATCGCTTCTCCCTGCTCAATGGCGGCGATCCCACGCCGATGATCGCCAACGTGCAGCACGCCCACCGGCTGGGCCGCGCCGCGATCAAGGCGGTGCGCGGCGACCTGCCGGTCGGATTGAGCCTGGCCATTTCCGACGATGTCGCCGTCGGCGACGACAGCCTGGTCGCGGCCAAGCGCCGGGCGTCCTATGAGCCGTTCTTCGAGGCGGGGCGCGATGATGAGTTCGTCGGTGTGCAGACCTATGAGCGCAGCTACATCGGCCGCGACGGCCCGGTCGATCCGCCGCCCGGCGGCGCGCGCCGCGCCGATGGCAAGCCGTTCGAGCCGGAAGCGATCGCCGGCGCCGTCCGCTACGCCCACCGGGCGACCGGCAAGCCGATCCTGGTCACCGAGAACGGGATCGAGACCAATGACGATGCCGAGCGGGCGCGGTTCATCCCCGCCGCCGTCGCCGCGCTGGACGGCGCGCGGCGCGAAGGCGTGCCGGTGATCGGCTATATCCACTGGTCGCTGCTCGACAATTTCGAATGGTTCGCGGGCTATGCGCCGAAATTCGGGCTGGTCGCGGTCGATCGCGCGACCTTTGCGCGGACGCCCAAGCCCTCGGCGCGGCTGTACGCGCAGCTGATCCGGGGCCGGTCGTGATCGGGGCGCTGCTGCTGCTCGCCGCGCAGGTCGCGGGCGCGCCCTTGCCCGAGGGGCTGAGCGCGGAGGCCCGCGCCGGCCTGGCCGCCGATGCCGCGCGGCCGAAGACGGCCAGGACGATGGATGAGCGCCGCGCGGCGTCCGAGGCGATCCAGCAGGACATCGGCCAGCGCCAGCTCCGCCGCTATGGCGTGACCATGGCCGAGGGCCGGGTCGCCGGGGTGCCGGTGCGCATCTTCACGCCGCGCGGCGCGCGCCGCGACGGGCCGGTGCTGCTCAACCTGCACGGCGGCGGCTTCGTCGTCGATTCGGGATCGATCACGGAGAATGTGCCGGTCGCCGCGCTGACCGGGTACAAGGTGATCGCGGTGCGGTATCGGCTGGTGCCCGAAGCGCCG
The DNA here is from genome assembly GCF_035555815.1 of Sphingomonas sp. GTDB lineage: Bacteria > Pseudomonadota > Alphaproteobacteria > Sphingomonadales > Sphingomonadaceae > Sphingomonas. The sequence continues at coordinate 6,343 of NZ_DATMGG010000065.1, read as the reverse complement.
TTCCCCGCGGCGCTGGACGATGCGCTGGCGGTCTATCGTGCGCTGGCCCGGACGACGCCGCCGCGCCGGATCGGCGTCTACGGCACCTCGGCCGGGGCGATCCTGACCGCGCAGCTCACCGCGCGATTGCGGCGCGATCGGCTGGCGTTGCCCGGCGCGATCGGCATCTTCTCCGGCAGCGGCGACCTGTCGCAGCCGGGCGATTCGGCGGAGATGATGGCGGGTACCGCTCCGCTGCGTGCGGTGGCGCAGGCCTATGCCGGCACGCGCGCGCTGGACGATCCGGCGCTGTCGCCCGCGCGCGGGCCGCTGGAAGGGTGGCCGCCGACGCTATGCGTGGCCAGCAGCCGCGACTATCTGCTCAGCGCCACCGCCACGCTGTGCCGCAAGCTCGACGCCGGCGGATCGCCCGCGCGCTTCGTCATGTTCGATGGCCTGCCGCACGCCTTCTGGAGCTATATCGAGGCGCCGGAAAGCGACGAGGCGTTCGCGGTCATGGCGCGCTTTCTCAAAACCACGCTGACGGACACCAGGCCATGATCATGCGACTTTGCGGCGCGCTGGCGCTCGCGCTTGCCATCACCCCCGCGCCGGGGACGGCGCAGGACGGCATCGTCCAGGTGCCCGCCTTCGCGCTGCCGCCATCGAACCAGCTGAGCGACGAGGCCAAGGCGGTGCTGCTGCGGATGAAGGCGGAATCCGCGCCGGACCTGGGCGGCGACGTCGCCCGCCAGCGCGCCTTCTATCAGGACTGGAACGACCGCCGCCTGGCCGAGATGCGCCGCGCCTTCGCCACCAGCGAGCGACACGCGACGATGGGGGGCGTCGGGGTCGATATCGTCACGCCACGCGCGGGCGTGAGCGCGCGCCATCGCGGCCGGGTGCTGATCAACGTGCATGGCGGCGCCTTCATGTGGGGCGCGGGCAGCGGCGCGCTGGTCGAAGCGATCCCGATCGCCGCGACGATGGGGATCAAGGTCGTCACCGTCGACTATCGGCTGACCCCGGAACACCGCTATCCGGCGGCGTCGGAGGATGTGACCGCGGTCTATCGCGAACTGCTCAAGACGTACCCGGCGCAAAACATCGGCATCTACGGCTGTTCGGCCGGCGGCGTGATCACCGCGCAGTCGGTGGCGTGGATCGGCAAGCAGGGCCTGCCGCGCCCCGGCGCGATCGGCACCTTCTGCGGCACGGCGGCGGCCTATAGCGGCGACAGCCCGATCCTGGCCGGCCCGATCGCCGGTCAACCGCCGTTGCCGGTCACCGTGCTGCCGCCGATAATCCCGTCGCCCTATCTCGCCGACGTCGCGATCAGCGATCCTCTGGCGTATCCGCTGGTATCAGACGCTCAGATCAAGGCGTTCCCGCCCACGCTGCTGCTTGCCGGCGGCCGCGATTTCGCGGTCAGCGCGCTGACGCTTGCCCACCGCCGGCTTCGCGCCGCCGGGATCGACAGCGAATTGTTCGTGTTCGACGGCCTGCCGCATGCGTTCTTCATGTGGCCCGACATGCCCGAATCGGTCGAGGCCTATGCCACGATCGCGCGCTTCTTCGACGCGCATCTCGGCACCGAATCTCGCGGGCGCGCGCGTTGAACCGTTGGCGCGTCCTGATCGTGCTGGCGCTGACTTATGCGCTGCTCGGCATCCTGATGAACAGCGTCGGCACGGTCATCCTGCAATCGATCCGCCATCTCGGCGCGAGCAAGACGATGGGTTCGACGCTGGAGGCGTGCAAGGATCTGTCGGTCGTCGCCGCGTCGTTCCTGCTGGCGTTGCGGATTCCGCGCTTCGGCTATCGCCGCGCGCTGGGCGGGGTGATGGCGGCGATCGCGCTAGTGTGCCTGGCAGTGTCGTTCGCCGGTGATTTCATCGCCATGCAGCTGTTGTTCGTGGCGACCGGGCTGTGCTTCGGCATCGCCAAGATCGCCACCTATGGCACGATCGGGCTGCTCGCCCGCGACCCCGCCGACCACGCCAGCGTCACCGGCATCGTCGAGGGCGTGTTCATGGTCGGGCTTCTGGTCGGCGTGTGGCTGTTCGGCGGCTTCATTGCCGCTGACGCCACCGGCGCGGGGTGGCTGCGCATCTATTGGCTGATCGGCGCGCTGGCCGGCTTGCTCGCGCTTGCCTGGTGGGCGGTGCCGTTCGATGAAACCGGATCGGTCGCGGGCGACGACGCGGCGCCCGGCGGGATCGGCGCGATGCTGGCGCTGGCGGCGCTGCCGGCGACGGTGGCGTTCCTGATCGGCATCTTCTGCTATGTCCTGGTCGAGCAGAGCGTCGGCACCTGGCTGCCGACCTTCAACAACGAAGTGCTCCACCTGCCGGCGGCGATGAGCGTCCAGATGTCGAGCATCTATGTCGGGGCGATCGCGATCGGCCGGCTGGGTTCGGGCGTGATCCTGCGCCAGGTCGGCTGGCTGCCGGTGCTGCTCGCCTGCCTGGGCGGCATCGCGCTGCTGATCGTGGCGACGCTTCCCGCCGCGCGCGGCGTGACGCTGCGCGCCGATATCGGCTGGGCCAACGCGCCGGCGGCGGCGTATCTGTTCCCGCTGCTGGGCGTGTTCATGGCCCCGATCTACCCGACCCTCTGCTCGGTGACGCTGAGCGCGCTGCCGCGTCACCGCCATGCGGCGATGATGGGCCTGATCGTGATCTTCTCCGCGCTGGGCGGGACGCTGGGATCGTTGATCACCGGCCTGTTGTTCCAGCACGTCTCGGGCCAGTTCGCCTTCTATTTCGCGCTGCTGCCGCTGGCGCTGATCGCGGCGATGCTCCCCCGCATCCGCGGTGGGCTGGATCGGGAGGCGAGGGCATGACCCCGCGTCCGCCTTCCCTGCTGTTGGGCGCGCTGTTCAACGAGGTCCAGGAACGGCGGCTGTTCGCTGATTCCAAGACCTTCGCCGATGCCGTGCCGTGCCGCGCCCCGGACGCGATCGTCGCCGACTGGCAGGCGCGCGCGCCGCTCGACGATGCCGCGCTGCGCGCCTTTGTCGCGGACAATTTCGACCTGCCGCCGCGGATCGATGCGGCGCCGGTGGACCGGGGGCCGCTGGTCGAGCACATCGCCGCGCTGTGGCCGCAACTGACGCGCGAGACGCCGGCCGTGCCGCCGCACGCTTCGGCCCTGCCGCTGCCGCTGCGCTATGTCGTGCCGGGCGGGCGGTTCCGCGAACTCTACTACTGGGACAGCTATTTCACGATGCTGGGGCTGGCGCGGTCGGGCCGGCAGGACCTGGTCGAGGACATGATCGTCAATTTCGGCAGCCTGATCGATCGCTACGGCCACATCCCCAACGGCACGCGCAGCTACTATCTGTCGCGCTCGCATCCGCCGTTCTTCTATCTGATGGCGGCGCTGTCGCGCGACGGATCGGAAGCGGCGCGGCGGCGCCGGCTTGGCTGGATGCGCGCCGAACACGCCTTCTGGATGGCGGGTGAGGAGCGGCTGGCGGCGCCGGGCGCGCACCGCCGCGTCGTGCGGCTGGCCGACGGCGCGCTGCTCAACCGTTACTGGGACGACCGCGCGGCGCCGCGCGACGAATCCTGGGCGGAGGACGTCGCGCTCGCCGCCGATGCGCCCGGCCGCGTCGCCGAGGATCTGTGGCGCGATCTGCGCGCCGCAGCCGAGAGCGGGTGGGACTTCAGCTCGCGCTGGCTGGGCGATGGTCGCCACCTGCGCTCGATCCGCACCACCCGGATCGTGCCGGTCGATCTCAACAGCCTGCTCTATGGGCTGGAGACGGCGGTGGCCGAACAGGCCGACGCTCTGGGCGAAGCGCCGATCACCGCCGATTTCCGTCGCCGCGCGGCCGATCGCGCCGCGGCGATCGAACGCCACCTGTGGCATTCCGGGCGATGCCACTACGCCGATCATGACCTGGATACCGGCGCGGCGGCCGAGCGCCCCACTGTCGCGATGATCTTTCCGCTGTTCGCCGGCATCGCCGCGCCGGATCGTGCCGCGCAGACCGTCACCGCGCTTGGCGCGCTGATCGCGCCGTGGGGCCTGGCCGCGACCGCGATCGACACCGGGCAGCAATGGGATGCGCCCAACGGCTGGGCGCCGCTGCAATGGGTCGCGGTGGCGGGGCTGCGGCGCTACGGGCACGGCGAGATGGCCGACGATATCGCCGATCGCTGGCTTGGCGCGGTCACCCGCCACTATCGCGCGACCGGCCAGCTTCTCGAGAAATATGACGTCGAACGCGGTCAGGCCGGCGGCGGCGGCGAATATGCCGTCGAACACGGCTTCGGCTGGACCAACGGCGTCGTGCTGGAAATGCTCGCTACCCGCCGGTCGTCGCCGGTGGCGGCATGACGATCCCGCCGCCCTCGTTCCTGGAAGGAGACCATCGATGATCCGTCCCGCATTCCGCCTGACGACGGCGGTGCTGCTCGCCTGCTCGGCCCCCGGGGTGGCGCGGGCCGATGACCGGCCGGCGGCTGCCGCCCGCGCCGGTGACGAGGCGCTCGCGGCGAAGGCCCGCGCGCTCGGCGCAAGCGACGTCACGACGAAGCCCGCGCCGGACGGCGGGCTGATCATCGGCGGCAAGCTGGGCGGGGCGCAGTTCGCGCTGGCGATCCCGGCGCGGTGGAACCACGAGGGGCTGCTCTACGCCCACGGCTATTCCACCCCCGGCACCCCCGTGGCGGTGAGCGACGATCCGGTCACCAAGGCGCCCGGCGGCGGCGTCTTCGTGCAGGCCTATGCGCAGGGCTTCGCCGTCGGCCACAGCGCCTATGACAAGGCGGGCCTCGGCGTGGAGACCGGGGCTAAAAATACCGTGCGGCTGCGCGATTTCCTCACCCGGCTGGGCGCGAACCGCACCTACGTGATGGGCGATTCGATGGGCGGCAGCATCGTCGTGACGCTGCTCGATCGCTATCCCAAGGCTTTCGCCGGCGGCTATGCCCGGTGCGGCCTGGTCGCCGATTGGCAGACGCTGTTCACCCAGCTGATCGACATGCGGCTGGCGTATAATTTCCTCACCGCAGGCACTCCATACGCGCTGCCTGGTGTGCAGGACGTGCGGCACAACGCCCTGCCGACCGATCCGCCGTCCGCCGACACCGCCCAGGCGTGGCTGTTCGGGCAGATCACCAGGATCGCTACGCCGGTGCTCGCGCTGTGGACCGCCGCGCAGAAGGACCCGGATGGCCGCGAAGCGCGCATCGTCTCGCAGGTCGCTGCGATCGGCGGCTTCGATCGCGATGCCGCGTCGATCGCGTACCCGCTGGTCACCGCTGCGCTCGGCGCCGATGACATGGCGGCGACGGCGGGTGGACAGGTCTATGGCAATATCGGCAAGGTCTATGCGTCGCCGACGATGACCGCCGACGAAGCCGCCGCGCTCAACGCCGGCATCCAGCGCATCGCCGCTACGCCCGCCGCGCAAGCCTATCTGCGGCAATGGCACAAGGCGACCGGGCGGCTGCGCGTCCCGCTGGTCACGCTGCACAACACGATCGATTCGCTCGTCCCCTATGCGCAGGAAGCGGCGCTGGCCGAGGTGGTGGCGCGGGCAAAGCGGTCGCGCAACCTGGCCCAATATGGCGTCGCGCCGGTACGCGCGCCGCTGCCGGTGGGTGGGATCGAGGGCTATACCCATTGCGGTTTTAACGAAGCGCAGTCGGTGGGCGGATGGAACGCGCTGCGCCGTTGGGTGGAAACCGGCCAGCGCCCGGCTGCGGACGCGGTCAGGTAAAGGCGACACCCGTTTGCCACGCCGGTCGGCTTTTCGACCGGGCGCCTGCAATGTGATGTTGTAACTTTGCACGAAACGGCCTAAATGGCCGGACGATGTCGATGACGTTGCGTTCCTCGTGGCTGCTGGGGCTCGATCGCTGGGCGATCTGGCTGAGCGGGCTGTGCCTGGTCCATTGCCTGGCGTCCGCCGTGCTGCTCGCGCTGGCGTCGGCGGCGGGCGGGCTGCTGCTCGCGCCGTGGATCCATGAGGTCGGGCTGACGCTGGCGATCGCGATGGGCGCGCTGGCGCTGGGGCGCGGCATGTGGACCCACGGCTATATGATGCCGTCGGCGATTGGCGCGCTGGGCATCGGGGTGATGGCCGGGGCGATCACGCTGCCGCACGACGGCAGCGGCGGAGAGACGTTCTACACGCTGGTCGGCGTCGGGCTGCTCGCGCTGGGCCACGACCTCAATCGCCGCGCGGTGATCTGAAGCGGCGGGCGCGCTTGTCGCGCACCGCTTGCCAGCCTACATTCATGCCATGTCCGGGCATCATCATCACCAGGAGCCGCATGGCGCGGAGCTGACCCGCGCGGCGCAGGTCGCGCTCACCAAGGCGGGCGAGCAGTGGACGTCGATGCGATCG
>NZ_DATMGG010000064.1:0-2121 GCF_035555815.1 Sphingomonas sp. | reverse complement strand
CGGGCGGATCGCGGCGCGCTTTCCCGAAGTCGCGGTGGCGCCGGTCGAGGCCGACTTCACCCGGCCGCTGGCGTTGCCAGACGGCGTCGCCGGTCTGCCGCGGCTGGGGTTCTTCCCCGGATCGACGATCGGCAACATGCTGGCGGCGCGCGCGGTCGACCTGCTGCGCGGGTTCCGCCAGTCGCTGGGCGAGGGCGCGCTGTTCCTGATCGGCGTCGACCGGATCAAGCCGCTCGACGTGCTGGTCGCGGCCTATGACGATGCCGCGGGCGTCACCGCCGCGTTCAACCGCAATCTGCTCCACCGCATCAACCGCGATCTGGGCGGCACCGTCCCGGTCGACGCCTTCACCCACCGCGCGATCTGGAACGACCAGCGCGCGCGGATCGAAATGCATCTGGAAGCGGCGCGCGACATCGACTTCACCGTCGACGGCCGTCCGTTCGCGATGACCGCCGGGGAGACGATCCACACCGAGAACAGCCACAAATATGGCCTGCGCGACGCCAGGCTGCTGCTGCGCGCCGGCGGCTGGACCCCGATCGTCGAATGGAGCGACCCGCAGGACTGGTTCACGCTGATCCTCGCCGAGGCCGGGCAGGAGCGTTTCGCGCCGTGACCCGACGGTCCTAGCCCTAGCCGGATCGCCGCGCACGCATTAGGAGCCGGCAGCGAAGGAGACTGGCGACAATGAAGACGATCGGCGTGATTGGGGCGGGACAGATGGGCGCGGGGATCGCGCAGGTTTCGGCGGCGGCGGGCTATCGCGTGCTGCTGTCCGACGTGTCGCGCGAGCGCGCCGAGGCGGGTAAGGCGGGGATCGCCAAGGGTCTCGACCGGCTGGTCGCCAAGGAAAAGATCACCGCCGAAGCGCGCGACGCGACGCTGGCCGGGATCGAGCCGGTCGACGACGTCACCGCGATGGCGCCTTGCGAGCTGGTGATCGAGGCGGCGACCGAGCGGGAGGAGATCAAGCGCAAGATCTTCGGCGCGGTCGGTGCGGTGATGGGTGCCGACGCGATCCTGGCGAGCAACACGTCGTCGATCCCGATCACCCGGCTGGCGCAAGCAGCGCCCGATCCCGCGCGGTTCATGGGCGTTCATTTCTTCAACCCCGTCCCGGTGATGGGGCTGATCGAACTGATCCGCGGCCTCGCCACCGCCGACGCCACCGTCGCGGCGGTCGAGGCGTTCGGCCGGTCGCTGGGCAAGGAGATCGTCCACGCCAACGATGCGCCCGGCTTCATCGTCAACCGCGTGCTGCTGCCGTTCATCAACGAAGCGTGCTTCGCGCTGGGCGAGGGCGTGGCGACGATCCGCGACATCGACACCGCGGTGAAGCTGGGCCTCAACCACCCGATGGGGCCGCTGACGCTGGCCGACTTCATCGGGCTGGATACCTGCCTGGAGATCTGTCGCGTGCTGTTCGAGGGCACCGGCGATCCCAAGTTCCGCCCGGCACCGCTGCTGGTCAAATATGTCGAGGCCGGCTGGTATGGCCGCAAGACCGGGCGCGGCTTTTACGATTATTCGGGCGCGGAGCCGGTGCCGACGCGGTAGTTTACGACGATCCGCGCCGGCACCGTCGGACGTCAGGGAGTGGTTCCATGAGCCTCGACGACACCATCATCGACACGCCCGAGGGTCCGATGACCTTCGCCGAATGGAAGAAGAAGCACCCGGTGCAGGTGCCGTCGCGGCGCACCAAGGGCAAGGACCTGCCCAACAAGATCAAGACCCGCACCGAGGATTGAGCGGCGGGCGGCGGGTTAACGGCGCCCCGCCCCGTCCCGCCGCGAGACAGCGGCAAAACCGGGCTGGCCGTGGCGGCGCTTTTACGCGATTTTCATCGGGAAGGATGAGGATGCGGCGATGCGACAGCGGTGGATCAGATGGGCAAAGAGCGCGGCGCTGGGCGCGGGCGTCACCGGCGGGCTGGCGATCGTGGTCGCCGCCACCGCCCATTCGCTGACCCCGGCCGCCGCGCCGCCGGCCCCGCCGAAGCCATCCACGGCTGCCGTGTCCGCGCAAGCCGCCAAGCCCGCGCCGGCCAAGCCCGCGGTGTCGCCGGCCGACGAGCCGTTCGTCGTCCGCCACATCCTGCCGATCGACGGCAAGCCG
>NZ_DATMGG010000063.1:0-16735 GCF_035555815.1 Sphingomonas sp. | reverse complement strand
CGGGCGGATCGGTCGAGCACATGAACGAGGAGGCCGGCGCGGTGTGGATGCACCGGCTGACCAACACCTATCCGGCGACGGTGTGGCTCAACCCGGTGCCCGAGGAGCAATGGGGCTATTCGCAGTCGGTCAAGATCATGCGCGAGCTGGTGAACGACCGCATGTACCCACTGACCCTCGCCGGGCTGGACGATGCGATGCGCGAGTTGAGCAGGAAGAAGTGACGCCGACCCCGGGTGGATGCGTCTAAAGCCGCTCCACCGCGCGCCGCATCCGGCGATAGACTTCGGGATTGCCCGGCGTGTCGGCGGCCTCGCCCGCCAGCACCATCAACCGCACCGCGCCGAAGCTCGCCGCCAGCCCCTTCAGGCGCAGTGCCGCGTCCTTCCAGCCGGCGTGGTCGCGGGAACGGTCCATCGCGTCGAGGTTTCCCTTCGCGCTGTCGAGGAACGCCTCGCGCAATTCGGCGATCAGCGCGGGCTCGTCGCCCACCGCCGCCGCCAGCGTCGCATCGATTGCACCGGGATCATAAGCCATGCCCCAGGGGCTAGGGGATGATGCTTAAGGAGAGGTTACGGCAGAGGCTTACGTAGCGCCCGGAACGTGATACATGTCCCAGAATGAGCGGGGGTTCGCGTATTTTGGGGTTGCGTCCGGAACAGGACGACGAAACGGCGTTGCCGCCGCACGATGAGCCTTGGCTCGACCCGGCGGCGGATGATTGGGTGGACGAACAACCCGCCCCCTCCCGGATCGCGCGCATCGTCGCGGTGGTGCTGGCGCTGGCCGCGATCGGCTGGGTCGGCGCGATGGTCTGGCTCGCGCGATCCGCCTTTCCGATGGCGCCGGTGGCGCTGGTCGAGTTCATCGGCGCGCTGTGCGTCCCGCCGCTGCTGGCGGCGACGCTCTATCTGCTGATCCTGCGTACCAGCCGGGCCGAGGCGCGCCGGTTCGGCGCGACCGCGCGGGCTATGCGCCGGGAAGCCGCCACGCTGGAGGAGCATGTCGCGGCGCTGTCCAACCGGATCGAGGCCAATCGCCGCGCGCTGGCGGAACAGGCCAACTCGCTGATCGCGATCGGCGACGCCACGGCGGAGCGGCTGCACGGCATCGGCGGCGAATTGTCGGCGGAGGCGCGAGTACTCGACACGATCGGCGCATCGCTGGTGCGGTCGGCGGAGACCACCGAATCGAGCCTGAACGTCGTGTTCAATTCGCTGCCCAAGGCGCAGGCGGAAACCGCCGGCATGGCCGCCGCGCTCAATGCCGCCGGGCTGGCCGCGAGTGAGAAGGCGGCGGAACTGAGCGGTCACCTCGCCACGCTGAGCGAGCGCGGGCGCACCGCCGACGATATCGCCAGCGGTGCCGCCGCCCGGCTTGCCGCACATATCGAGCGGATGGAATCGACCAGCGAGGCCGCCGCCGCGCGACTCGATGGCGCGGCGGACGAGATGTCGGCGGCGGTCGACGCGGTGCTTGACCGCGCCGCACAGGCGATCGACGAAGCGCGCAAGGGCATCGCCGCGCAAGGCGAGGCGATGCTGGCGATGCTTGGCGCCAGCCAGGCGGCGATCGACAAGGCCAGCAGCGAGAGCGCCGAGGCGCTCCAGCAGCGGCTCGACGCGGCGGAGGCGGCGATCGATCGCATCACCGCGCGGCTGGGCGAGGAACAGCACCGCACCGACAGCCTGTTCGCCAGCCTCTCGGTCGGGGTCGAGGGCGCGACCGGGCAGTTCGAGCGGCTCCACGCCGACGGGCTGTCGCGCAGCCAGGATCTGGCCGCGTCGATCAGCGCGCTGTCGGGATCGGCGGGCGCGATGACCGAGACGATGCGGATCGGCGAGAGCACCGCGCGCACGCTGATCGCCACCACCGAGGATCTGCTGACCGCGCTCGATGCGTCGACCCGCGAGATCGATGAGACCCTGCCAGAGGCGCTGGGGCGGCTGGAAGCGCGGATCGCCGCCAGCCGATCGATGGTCGGCGCGGCCAAACCGGAATTGCTGGCGCTGGTCACCGCGGCGGAGAGCACGCACGACGCGGTCAACGCGGTCGCCACGCTGGTCACAGCCGAGCGCGAAAAGCTCGCCCAGATCACCACGACGCTGACCGAGGCGCTCGACGCCGGGCATGACAAGGCCGCGACGATGGACGTGGTGGTCGACGAAGCGATCGCCAAGGCGCGCCGCTTTGCCGAGGATGCCGCGCCGCAGTTGGTCGACGCGCTCGCGCGTATCCGCGAGACCGCGACCAAGGCCGCCGATGGCGCGCGCGCGGTGCTGGGCGAGGTGATCCCCGACGCCGCCGCCTCGATCGAGACCGCCAGCGCCGACGCGGTGCGCCGCGCCTTTGCCCGCGCGCTGCCCCAGCCGCTCGACGAGCTGGCCGAAGCCTCCGAAAGCGCGGTGGCCGCGGCGACGCGCGCGTCCGAACGCCTGGCCCAGCAGCTGGCGACGATCAGCGAAACCACCGCCGAGGTCGAGGCCCGCATCGACGCCGAACGCGCCGACCGCGAATCGGCGAACCAGGACAATTTCGCCCGCCGCGTGTCGTTGTTGATCGAGGCGCTCAACTCCGCGTCGATCGACATCACCAAGACGTTCGCCAACGAGGTCTCCGACAGCGCGTGGGCCGCCTATCTGAAGGGCGATCGCGGGGTGTTCACCCGCCGCGCTGTGCGGCTGCTCGATTCGGGCGAGACGCGGGAGATCGTCCGCTTCTACGACAGCGACGGCGATTTCCGTGAGCAGGTCAACCGCTACATCCACGATTTCGAGGCGATGCTGCGCCAGATCCTTGCCCAGCGCGACGGATCGCCGCTGGGCGTGACGTTGCTGTCGTCCGACATGGGCAAGCTCTATGTCGCGCTGGCACAGGCGATCGAACGCCTGCGGACCTGATCGGCGCGCGGGCGGGGACCCGGTGCCGCAGTTGCCGCGATTCCCTCGACAGGTTAGCCCGAATGGATCCCCACCTGAGCGGGAAGAACGATCGCGGTCGAGGGGTCAGGCCTCGCCGGCTTCAGCCTGAAGATCGGCCAGCACCTGCTGGACGGATTCCATCGTGAACGGCTTGGCCAGCGCCGGGCGATCGCGGTGGCGGTCGACGATCGAATCGTTCGATCCCCCGGTCACGATCACAAAAGGCAAGCCGGCCGCGTCGAGCGCGTCGGCGACCGGCCAGCTTACCTCACCACCGCGCAGGTGGACATCGACGATCGCGCCGTCGAACCCTCCGGCCTCTACCGCGGCGAGCGCCGTCGCCACCGTGTCCGCCGTGCCCGCCGCACGCTTGCCCAGCGCGTCGAGAAAATCCTCGAGCATCATGGCGATGAGGGGCTCGTCCTCGACGATGAGGATTCGTTGCGACTGCGACATGGCTATATGCTCTATGCCATCCGCCGCGTCCCACCAACTTATTTCGCCGCGATCATGTCCCGCGTCGCTTCGGCAAGCTCTTGAACCGAAAAGGGTTTCGGAAGGAACGATACGTGATCGAGGTCGATCGACCGGCGTAGCTGCTCCTCGGCATAGCCCGACATGAACAATATCCTGAGCTTCGGATAGCGCGCGCGGGCGTGGCGGACCATCGTTGGCCCGTCCATCGTCGGCATCACCACGTCGGAAATCAGCAGGTCGGGCGCCGCGTCCATCCTGGCCAGCAGGTCCAGCGCAACCTCACCGTTTTCGGCGCTGACGACGTGATAGCCCTGCCGCACCAGCGCCCGCTCGGCGACCGCGCGCACCATTTCCTCATCCTCGACCAGCAGGATCGTGCCGGTGCCCCAGGTATCGGCGACCGGCGGCCTGGGCGCGGCGATCGCGGCGGCCGGCGACGCTCCCGACGACGCCGTCGCGGCATGGACCGGCAGGTAGATGGTAAAGGCGGCGCCGCCACCGCGCGGGCTCTCCGCGAAGATATAGCCGCCCGACTGCTTGACGATGCCATAGACCGTTGAAAGCCCCAAGCCGGTGCCCTTGCCCACTTCCTTGGTGGTGAAGAACGGCTCGAAGATCTTGGGCAGCACGTCGGCGGGGATGCCGGTGCCGGTGTCGGAGATGCGCAGCGCGGTATAGTCGCCGACCGGCAGCACGTCGTCTTCCATGCCGCGCACCTGCGACGCGGCGACCGCCATCGTCTCGATCGTCAGCGTGCCGCCGCCGTTCTGGTTACGCGCCAACATCGCATCGCGCGCGTTCACCGCGAGATTGACCACCACCTGCTCGAGCTGGCCCGGATCGATGCGGACGGGGCCGAGATTGCGGCCATGGTTGACGACGAGCTGGACGGTTTCGCCCAGCAGCCGCTTGAGCAGGTTCGACACTTCGGAGATCACGTCGGGCAGCTGGAGCACCTGCGGCCGCAGCGTCTGCTGGCGGGAAAAGGCGAGCAGCTGGCGGGTCAGTCCGGCGGCGCGGTTCGAGTTCATCTTGATCTGCTGGATGTCGTCGTAATCGCTGTCCCCCGGCGTGTGGCGCATCAGCATCAGGTCGCAGTGGCCGATCACGGCGGTCAGGATGTTGTTGAAATCATGCGCGACGCCGCCGGCAAGCTGGCCGACCGCCTGCATCTTGGTCGCCTGCGCGACCTGGTCCTTGAGCTTGCCCTCCTCGGCATTGTCCTTGACGCTCATCAGCACCGCCGCCTCGCCCAGCCCGCGCGCGCCGGCCAGGCTGATCTGGACCGGCTCGTCGGGGCGCTCGGCGAAGCGCACCGGCATCTGGGTCGAATGCGCGGCGCCCCCGGCGAAACGGCGGATGGCGTCCGCCAGCGCCGCCTTGTCGTCGCGCACCACCAGATCGCCCGGATAGAGCGGCGGAGCGGACGCCTTGACCCCGGTGATGCGGGTGAAGGCGTCGTTCATGTGGACGAACCGCCCCTCGCGATCGATCAGCGCGAGCGGGACGGGCAACAGCGCGATCAGGCTGCGGACGTGGCTGGCGGCGCTGGATCCGATCGCCGGCACCGCGATCTGCGGCTCCTCGTCCAGCAGGGTGACCAGCATCGGCGCGTCGTCGCCGTCGAGGAATGGCACCTGGAGCACCCGCAGCGGATTGCCGCCCAGCCCCTCGCGTTCGAACCGGACCAGCCCGGCGCTGTCGGTGATCAGGAACCGGGCGAAGTCGCGCCCCTCGATCGCGCCGTCCTCATTGCCCATCGCCCGCGCGCGCAGCACGCGGTTGGCGGCCCGCACCCGCCCATCGGGACCGAGCAGCGCCGCCATGATCCCGGCCGCCCCCAGCCGGTCGCCGTTGACCCCGGCGATCGTCGCCATCGCGGTCGCCACGATGTTGGTCGCGTCCGCCGCCTTGAATCGCCACAACAGCATCTCGTCGCCGATCCGCTCGACCATCACTTCGACGCGGTTGTCGCGAACCACCAGCACGGTGCGCCCTGCCCCGTCGCGCCATGCCGCACGGCCGGCGCCACCCAGCCGGGCGTTGTCGTCATCGGCGACGTTGAGGTTGGGCGGGGTCGGGTAGCCGCCGAACAGCGCCTCGTACCGATCGTTGGCGCAGACGATGCGTCCGGCGCGGTCGGTGACCGCCACCGCCTCCGCCGACGTCGCGGCGATGGCGTGGGCGACGCCCCAATCGGGCTCGACCGTCACCGCGGAAGTGCGCGGAAACAGGCGTGCGGCGGCGAACAGCACCGCCAGCACGATCAGCCCCGCCGCCGCGAACCCGGCGGCCAGCGTGCGATCGCCGACCAGGATCAGCACCAGCAGCGCGGCCGCCACCGTCGCCCCCGCCGCGATGGCGAGGGGCAAGGTGACGGACGCGGAATCGATCGATCCGGATGAGCGCGGAGAGGTGGCCATCACCCTCCTTGTCGGAGCGTTCGCGCGCCCGTCAAGCCATTGGCGATATTACCAGATGCGAACGCGGTCGGCCGGCGCCAGATAGAGCTTCTGCCCAGGTTTCGGCTTGAACGCATCGTACCACGGATCGAGGTTGCGCACCGTTGCCACCCGCTCCTGCCCTGGGGAATGCGGGTCGCTCAACAATTGTTGCCGCAGGATCGGCTCGCGATATTTGGAACGCCACACCTGCGCCCAACCGAGATAGAATCGCTGATCGCCAGTCAGGCCGCCCAACACCGGCGCCGGCTTGCCCTTCAGCGAGGTCTTGTACGCCTGATAGGCTACGGTCAGCCCGGCCAGATCGGCGATGTTCTCACCCAGCGTCAATTCACCCTGCACATGCTGGCCGGGCAGCGGCTCGTACGCGTCATATTGCTTGACCAGCCTGTCGGTGAACACCTTGAAGCGTTCAACGTCCTGCGGAGTCCACCATTCGGCCAGCTTGCCGCTCGGATCGTATTTGCGCCCCTGATCGTCGAAATGGTGGCTCAGCTCATGGCCGATCACCGCACCGATGCCGCCATAGTTGATCGCGGCGTCGGCGTGCGGATCAAAGAATGGCGCCTGCAGGATCGCGGCGGGGAACACCACCTCGTTCATCGGCGGGTTGGCATAGGCGTTGATCGTCATCGGCGTCATGAACCACTCGCCGCGATCGATCGGCTGACCCAGCTTGTCGCGTTGGCGCTTGTCCTCGAACGCACGCGACCGGATGACGTTGCCCACCAGATCGCCCCGGTCGATCGTCAACGCCGAATAGTCGCGCCAATGGTCGGGATAGCCGATCTTGGGCGTGAAGGCGGCGAGCTTGGTCAGCGCCTTCTGCTTGGTCTCCGGCGCCATCCACTCGAGGTTGCGCAACCGGTCGGCCATCGCCGATCGCAGGTTCTTGACCAGATCGTCGATCGCCGCCTTTGATTCCGGCGGGAAATAGCGCGCGACATAGTCCTTCCCGACCGCCTCGCCCATCTGCGCGCTGACCAGGTTGACGCCGCGCTTCCACCGCGGCTGCTGCTGCGGCTGGCCCGACAGGGTGGTGCCGTTGAAGGCGAACGCCGCCTGCTCGAGCTTCGAATCGAGATAGGGCGCAAAGCTGTCGAGCACGCGCACGGTGTAGAAATCGCGCAGCGTCTCGACCGGCGTATCGGCCCAGATCCTGGCCTCGGCCGTCACCGCGCTGGGTTGCGCGACGATGTAAAAGGGCTGCGCCGGCAGTTCGAGCGCGGTCAGGAACGCCGCCCACGGATAGCCCGGCGCCTTCGCCTCGAAATCGGCGGCGGTCCAGCGGTTGTACGTCTTGTCCTCGTCGCGGCTTTCGATGCGCGTCCAGTGGCCAGCCGCGATCGCCTTTTCGAGCGCGAACACCGCGTCGGCGCGCGCGGCGGCATTCGGCTCGCCAGCCAGCGTCAGCAACTGCGTCAGATATGCCTTGTACGCGGTGCGGATGCCATCCAGCTTCGCATCATCCTTCAGGTAATAATCGCGGTCGGGCAACTTCAGCCCGGCCTGCCCCAGCGCGACGACATAGGTGTCGGGGTCCTTCGCATCCTGGATGATCCCCAGGCCGAACAGGCCGGTGATGCCGATATGGTCGAGCTTGCCGGCCTCAGCGATCAGCGCCGCCTTGTCCCGGGCGCCGGCAATGGCGGTGAGGATCGGCTTGACCGGGGTGATCCCCTTAGCGTTGGCCGCCGCCTCATCCATGAAGCTGGCGTAATAGTCTCCGATCTTGCTGCCCGACTGCTTGCCCGCATCCTCCAGGATCGAGCGGGTCTGCGTCTGCGACAGGTCCTGGAGCACGTGGAACATGCCATAGGACGAACGATCCGCCGGAATCTGGGTCACCTTGTCCCAGTTGCCGTTGCCGTAATCGTAGAAATCGTCACCCGGCGCGATCTTCTGGTCCATGCCGGCGGTGTCGAGGCCGAACGCCCCGATCTTGGGCGCGTCGGCGCGCGAGGCCGGCGCCGACTGCGCATAGGCACCCGCCGCAACGGCGGTGCCGGCAAGAAGAATCGTGGCGAGAATGGGAAACCGCATGGCTGGGCCTTTCGTGCCGAAAAGGGGGATTTTGGAGAGCGATCCGGGATAGGCGACTGTATTCATTGGCGCCGCGCCGCGTCAACGCGGTAAGGAAAACGCTAGCGGTTGTGGCGCCGCCGCCACTTGCGCACGGTGCGCCACCGCCAGAACAGCGCGCTGCCGAAATAGCCGACGACGGCCAGCACCAGCGTGATCGTCAGCAGCCCCAGCGCGGTCGCCGGCCCGGCTTCCGCCACCAGCCAGCGCAGCCAGCCGGCATCGGCCGCCGCCTTCACCGTGCCGCCGGCGCCGCTGTCGATCCGCAGCAGGAACCGGCCGACCCAATAGGCCGCTACCCACAGCGGCGGCGTCGTGACGGGATTGGTGATCAATGTGGTCAGCGCGGCGGCGGGAATGTTCGCGCGCAGCGGCAGGGCGAGGATGGCGGAGGCCGGAATCTGGCCCATCGGCACCAGCACGCCGGTGACCATGCCCAGCGCGACGCCGCGCGGCACGGATCGGCGCGTAAATCGCCACAGCGCGGGATCGAGCACACGGTGGGCGACGGGGCGAAGGAAGCGATTGGCCTCGATGCTCTCGCGGGTGGGCAGGTTGGCGGCGATCCAGCGCGCGAGCCAATCCTTGCGCCGTGGCGCCTCCTCCGGCTCAACCACGGTCGCGCAGCAACCTTCCCTGCTCGCGCTTCCAGTCGCGTTCCTTGATCGCGTCGCGCTTGTCATGCGTCTTCTTGCCCTTGGCGAGCGCAAGCTCGACCTTGGCGCGCCCGCGTCCGTTGAAATAGACGCTCAGCGGCACCAGGGTCATCCCCTCGCGCGCCACCGCGCCGTGGAGCTTGTTGATCTCACGCTCATGAAGCAGCAATTTACGGGGCCGCTTCGGCTCGTGGTTATAGCGGTTGCCGTGGCTGAATTCGGGGATGTTGGCGTTGACCAGCCAGGCCTGCTCGTCGCGAATCTCGGCATAGGCCTCCGCGATCGACCCCTCGCCAAAACGCAGGGACTTCACTTCCGTCCCGGTCAGCGCCAGCCCGGCTTCGTAGACGTCCTCGATGAAATACTCGAAGCGCGCGCGCCGGTTCTCGGCGACGATCTTGGTCTTTTCGAATTGGGGGGGCTTGGGACGGGGCATCGATCAGCGCCATGTAGGGGGCCGGATCGGCGAAGGAAAGGGACCGCGTGCGCCGATCGGATCAGACCAGCCCGGCGAACGCCAGCGCCGCATCGACCGACGCGCGGCTGTCATCGGATGGCGGAGTCATCGGCAGGCGCAACTCGGCCGGAATCTCCGGCTTCAGGCGGTTGAGCGCGTATTTGACCGGCCCCGGCGAGGCATCGCTGAACAGCGCCGCGTGGAGCGGGAACAGCCGGTCGTGGATCGCCAGCGCGGTGGCATAGTCGCCCGCCGCCGTCGCCGCCTGGAAATCCGCGCACAGGCGCGGCGCGACATTGGCGGTGACCGAGATGCAGCCGACGCCACCGGTGGCGTTGAACGCCAGCGCCATGTCGTCGTTGCCCGAAAGCTGGGCGAAGTCCGCGCCGCACGATCCGCGATGCTGCGACACGCGCGGGATGTCGCCGCTGGCATCCTTGATCGCGACGACCGAGGGCAGTGCCGCCGCCAGCCGAGCGACGGTTTCCGGCTTGATGTCGGTCACCGTGCGGCCGGGAACGTTGTAGAGCACGATCGGCAGGTCGCACGCCGCCGCCACCGCCTCGAAATGACGAAAGATGCCCTCCTGGTTCGGGCGGTTGTAATAGGGCGGCACCATCAGCGCGGCGTCGGCGCCAGCCGCCTTCGCCGCCTGGATGTTGGCGATGGCGACGCGGGTGTCGTTCGATCCCGCCCCGGCGATCACCGGCACCCGGCCGGCGGCAACCTCGACGCAGACGCGGACGACGCGGAAATGCTCCTCCATCGGCATCGTCGCGGATTCGCCGGTGGTGCCGCACGGCACCAACGCTTTCGACCCTTCAGCAATCTGCCATTCAACCAGGGTGCGATATGCCCCTTCATCAAACATGCCGTTGCGGAACGGCGTCACGAGCGCTGGGATCGATCCGGAGAACATTTGCGGTGAATAACATTCCAGAGGTGAATTGCGGGCTGGCAGATACGTCGGGATTCCGTATCATGTCCAGCATGCTCGGGTTGTTTTCCAAGGGCGCGTTGTTGCTTGCCTGCGTATCCGGTGCCGCCGTCGCGGCCGGGGTGCACCAGCGTGCCGGGCCGCAGCAGCTGCTGCCGCCACAAATCTACAACGGCGCGCCGACGCCGGTCACCGCCCCTTCCGGGCCGGTATCGCCCCCACCCCAGACCTACACGCCACAAGCGTACACGCCCGCGCCGGCATCCGAAGCATCGTCCGCCGCGCTGCTGTCGACCATCGACCAGTGGAAGCAGCTTCAGCAATCGGACGGGCTGGGGTTCACCACCTACGCCAATTTCATCCTCGCCCATCCCGGCTGGCCGGGCGAGACCAGCCGCCGCGCGGTGGCGGAAAGCTCGGTCGGCGACGGCAGCGAGGCACCGGCGCTGACGGTGCGCTTCTTCGATCGATTCCCGCCGCTGACCGCCGCTGGCCACGTCCGCTACGCCGTCGCGCTGGCGGCGACCGGCGCGCCCGATCGCGCCGCCGATCAGGCGCGCAAGGCGTGGCGCCGGGGCTCGCTGCGTCCCTCGGATGAAACCTTGCTGCTCTCCCGCTTCTCCAGCGCCTTCGGTCCCGAGGATCAGGACGCGCGGATGGACATGTTGTTGTGGCAGGGCGCCACCACCGCCGCCCAGCGCCAGATCGTCAATACTTCGCCTGCGCGTCGCCCGGTGTTCAGCGCGCGGCTCGCCTATCGCACCAAGGCCCCCGACGCCATGGCGCGCGGCGCGGCGGTGGAGGGCTTTGCCCAGAACGACGCCGGCTTCCTCGCCGATCGCGCCACCTGGCTGCGCGACAGCGGCGCCAGCCCGACCGCGCGTTCGCAGCTCGCCCGGCAGCACGCGATCGCGATCCCGCCAGCCAACGCCGAGAAATGGTACGAAGTGCTGCTCGTCCACGCCCGCGGCGCGGCGGCCGACGGCCAGTATCAATCGGCCTATGATATCGCGCGACAGGTCGACGACGCCTATCCACAAGGCACCGACGTCAGCCTGCGCCCGCTGGGCGAACGCGACGACTATACCAGCCTGACCTGGCTGGCGGGCCAGACCGCGCT
Source organism: Sphingomonas sp. (assembly GCF_035555815.1). Classification (GTDB taxonomy): domain Bacteria; phylum Pseudomonadota; class Alphaproteobacteria; order Sphingomonadales; family Sphingomonadaceae; genus Sphingomonas. The sequence continues at coordinate 5,623 of NZ_DATMGG010000063.1, read as the reverse complement.
CAAGAACCTGGGCCGGCCACGCGACGCCATCGGGATGTTCGATCGCTATGCGCGCGGATCGCGATCGCCGACCACCCAGTCAAAGGGACTTTATTGGGCCGGCCGCGCCGCCGAGGCCGCTGGCGACCGGTCGTCGGCGAACGGCTATTACAAGCGCGCCGCCGACTTCTCCGATCTCTATTACGGCCAGCTTGCCGCCGAACGGCTCGGCCAGTCGTTGCGCGCGCCCGCGCCGATCGGCACGGTGGACGTCGCATCGTCGGCTCGCGCCGCTTTCGCCAGCAAGGAAACCGTCCGCGCCGCGCGCCTGCTGGGCAGCCAGGGCCGGTGGGAAGATCAGGGCGCCTTCGTCCGCCAGATCGCCGCCGACGCGAGCACCGACACCGACCACGCGCTCGCCGCCGAACTCAGCCGCTCGATCAACCGGCCCGACCTGGGCGTGATGGTCGGCCGTTCGGCGCTGCAGAACGGGCTGAGCGACTATACCGCCGCCGGCTATCCCAGCGTGCCGGTGCCCGCCGCCAGCAACGATTACTGGACGATCGTCCACGCCATCGCGCGGCAGGAAAGCCAGTTCAACAAGACCGCGATCAGCCATGCCGGCGCGCGCGGGCTTCTCCAGCTGATGCCCGGCACCGCCCGCGAACAGGCCGGCAAGCTGGGCCTGGGCTACAACGCCGCATCGCTGACGTCGGATACCGACTACAACATCCAGCTCGGCTCGAGCTATTTCGCGCGGATGTATGCGCTGTACGGTAGCTATCCGCTGGCGGTCGCGGCGTACAACGCCGGGCCGGGCAATGTGAACAAGTGGCTGCGGGCCAATGGCGACCCGCGCACCGGCGGGGTCGACGTGATCGAATGGGTCGAGAACATCCCGATCTACGAGACGAAGAACTATGTGCAGCGCGTGCTGGAAAATGCGGTGGTCTATGATCTGATGAATCCGCAGCACGCCCGCAGCAAGGGGCCGGCCAACATCAGCTGGTATCTGGGCAAGCGCACGCCGGGCTGATTCCACCGCGCGCCGGAATGTCGTAGGCACCGGCGATGGACCGCCCCAACTACATCACCCCGGCCGGCTATGCCGCGCTCAGGGCCGAATATGACGTGCTGCTCGCCGGCGAACGGCCAAAGCTGGTCGAGACGATCGCCTGGGCGGCGGGCAACGGCGACCGGTCGGAGAACGGCGACTATATCTATGGCCGCAAGCGGCTGCGCGAGATCGACCGGCGGCTCGGCTGGCTGTCGAAGCGGATGAAGGCGGCCAAGGTGATCGATCCCGCCGTGCAGGAAGATCGCGCCCGCATCTGGTTCGGCGCGCAGACGACGATCGTCGATGCGGACGACAGGGAACGGACGCTGACGCTGGTCGGCGACGATGAGGCCGATGCATCCGCCGGGCGGATCGGCTGGAACGCCCCGCTGGCGCGGGCGCTGCGCGGCGCGGGCGTCGGCGACGTCCGCCGCGTCACCCTGCCCGCGGGCGACCGCGAATATGAGGTGCTGGCGATCGCCTATCCAGCAACCGATCGTTTCGTCGCATCCGATTGACCGGCCGGCGCCGGCGTGAAACCATGCGCGCCTGAAACGACCCGGAGAGTGACGATGCCGATCCCCGCCAGCTGGTCCCCCCGCGTGCTCAGCATCCTGCGCATCGTCGCGGGGCTTGGTTTCCTCCATCACGGCACCTCGAAGTTCTTCGGCATCCCGCCGTTTCCGATGCCGCTCACCCCGTTGCTGACGACCGCCGGCGCGCTCGAGCTGGTCGGCGGCGCGCTGATCGTGGTGGGATTGTTCACCCGGCCGGTCGCCTTCGTCCTGTCGGGGATGAGCGCGGTCGCCTATCTGATGGTCCACGCGCCGCAGGGATTCTTCCCCTCGGTCAACGCCGGCGAGCCGGTGATGCTCTACGCCTTCATCTTCCTCTACCTCGCCGCGGCGGGCGGCGGGGTTTGGAGCCTCGACACGACGATGCGGCGCGCGGCATGAACGGTGATCCGCCTGCCCGCAATATCGCGCTGCTGATCGATGCCGACAACGCCTCCCCCGCCACGCTCGATCCGGTGCTGACCGTGCTGGCGGAGCTAGGCACGGTCAACATCCGCCGCGTCTATGGCAACTGGTCGAAGCCCGCGCTGAAGGGCTGGCGCGACATGACGGTGAAGCACGGCATCGAGCCGCAGCAGCAGTTCGACCTGACCAAGGGCAAGAACGCCACCGACATGAAGATGACGATCGACGCGATGGACCTGCTGTTCCGCGGACGGGTCGAAGGGTTCGGGATCATGTCGTCGGACAGCGACTTCATGCCGCTGGCGATGCGGATCCGGCAGGACGGGTTGCCGGTCTACGGATTCGGCACGTCGAAGACGCCCGAGGCGTTCAAGCAGGCCTGCACCCGCTTCATCGATACCGGCGCGCTTAAGGCCGAGGCGGCGAGCGCCGCGCCGCCCCCGCCGCCGACGCCCGATCAACAGGGCAAGGGCGGGATCGACGCCGAGCTGATCAAGTTGCTGATCGACGCCTATGATTCGGTGAAGCGCGATGAAAAGGGCTATGTCGCACTGTCGGCGATGGGGCAGCTGGCCGGCAACCGATCCAGTTTCGACGCGCGCAACTATGGCTTCAAGCGGCTGAGCGACCTGATTCAGGCGGTGCCCAATTTCCAGACCGAGCGCCGCGCCGATGGGCGGCTGTTCGTGAAACGCATCCGCTAAGCTACTGAAAAGCTAACGATCGATCTCCGTTCGTCGTCAAATTGTAACATCTCGCGCCGAATATTGCCCCTTGCGCGCCGGACTGCGTCGCCCCCCTCTCCCCTGCCCGATTCCGCGCGATACGGGTTTTGCGGGACCGATCGCGTGGATCGGCCCCGTGTGCGCGGGGATTGCAATGCAGATGGAACAACAGATGCAACGGCTGCTGGTGAGCGGGCGGGTGCAGCAGGTCGGCTATCGTGACTGGATGGTGCGCAAGGCGCAGTCGCTCGGCATCACCGGCTGGGTCCGTAACCTTACCGATGGCCGGGTCGAGATGGTCGCGGCGGGCGAGGAACAGGCGCTGGCCGCCTTTGTCGAAGCGGGGCGCGAGGGGCCGCGGCTGGCCCGGATCGACGCGATCGACGTCCATCCGGCGTCCGAACGGCCGATGAAGGGATTCACCAAGCGGTTCACCGCATAAGGCGCTGCGACAGGGGAGCGGCCGGCCCGGACCGCTCCCCTGTCGCACCGATCCGCCCGAGCCCGGCGCAGGATCTCCCCGGGATGGGCGACCAGCGCGTCAAGCGCCGCCGCCGCTCCCTATCGTATCGCGTTCCCCATCACCGCCCGGTCGCCCGCGGATACCCCGCATAAGCGGCGGGCGGTGTCATCCGGTCAGCGCGTCAGCTTCTTGTACGCCAGCGCGGTCGGTCGGTCGGCGGCATCGCCCAGACGGCGGCGCTTGTCCTCTTCATAGGCGTCGAAATTGCCCTCGAACCATTCGACATGGCTGTTGCCTTCGAACGCGAGGATATGGGTGGCGAGACGATCGAGGAAGAAACGATCGTGGCTGATCACCACCGCGCAGCCGGCGAAATTCTCGATCGCCTCCTCCAGCGCGCCCAGCGTCTCGACGTCGAGATCGTTGGTCGGTTCGTCGAGCAGCAGCACGTTGCCGCCGCGCTTCAGCATCTTGGCGATGTTGACGCGGTTGCGCTCGCCGCCGGACAGCTTGCCGACGTTCTTCTGCTGATCCTGCCCCTTGAAGTTGAATGCGCCGACATAGGCGCGGGTCGACTGGTCGTGCCCGTTGATCTTCATGTAATCGAGCCCGTCGGAGATTTCCTCCCAGACGTTCTTGCTGTCATCCAGGTGGTCGCGGCTCTGGTCGACGTAGCCCAGGCGGACGGTAGACCCCATCTCGATCTTGCCGGTGTCGGGCGTCTCCTGTCCGGTGATCATCCTGAACAGCGTCGACTTGCCGGCGCCGTTCGGGCCGATCACGCCGACGATGCCGCCGGCCGGCAGCGTGAACGACAGGTTCTCGAACAGCAGCTTGTCGCCATAGGCCTTCGAGATGTTCTCGACCTCGATCACCTTGCCGCCCAGCCGCTCGGGCACCTGAATGACGATCTGCGCCTTGCCGGGGGTGCGGTTGTTCTGCGCTTCGACGAGCTGCTCGAACTTGGCGATACGCGCCTTCGACTTGGTCTGGCGGGCCTTGGCGCCCTGCCGGATCCATTCCAGCTCGTTGCGGATCGCGGTCTGGCGGCCCGATTCCTCGCGCTCTTCCTGCTCGAGACGCTTCGACTTCTTTTCCAGATAGGTCGAATAATTGCCCTCGTAGGGGAAGTATTTCCCGCGATCGATCTCGAGAATCCAGCCGACCACATTGTCGAGGAAATAGCGATCGTGGGTGATCATCAGCACCGCGCCGGCATATTCCTTCAGGTGGTTTTCCAGCCAGCGAACGCTCTCCGCGTCGAGGTGGTTGGTCGGTTCGTCGAGCAGCAGGATCGACGGTTTCTGGATCAACAGACGGGTGAGCGCGATGCGGCGCTTCTCGCCCCCTGACAGATTTTCGACCGGCCAGTCAGACGGTGGGCAGCGCAATGCCTCCATCGCCACTTCGAGCTGATTGTCGAGCGTCCAGCCATCGACCGCGTCGATCTTGCCCTGAAGCTCGCCCATCTCCTCCATCAGCGCGTCGAAATCGGTGTCGTCCTGGGGATCGCCCATCTCGGCCGAGATCGCGTTGAAGCGATCGACCATGTCGGCGACCTCCCGCGCGCCGTCCTTGACGTTTTCCAGGACGTTCTTGGTCGGGTCGAGCTGGGGCTCCTGCGGCAGATAGCCGACGGTGATGTTCTCACCCGGCCACGCCTCACCGGTGAAATCGGTGTCGATGCCGGCCATGATCTTCATCAGCGTCGACTTGCCGGCGCCGTTGGGGCCGACGATGCCGATCTTCGCACCCTGATAGAACTGGATGTTGATATTGCTCAGCACCGGCTTCGGGGCACCGGGGAAGGTCTTGGTCATGTCTTTCATGACAAAGGCGTATTGCGCGGCCATGGCGGCGTGGAACTCCGTCGGAAAAGGGTTATCGGGCGGCTGGAAATGCGAAGCGCGATGTAGCGATCCGCCCCCCGACTTGCAAACCTGCCGACTTGCAAACGCGGCGGGCACCGATAGCTATGGGTTTATGCGCATCGCTCCCCTGCTCGCGGCCGTCGCCGCCGTCGCCTTGATCCCCCAGCCTGCCACCGCCCAGAGCCGCGACCCGAACGGGGCGGCACCCGGCGGCGGGGTCGATCCCCATGTCGCGAAACTGCGCGACGCGGCGCTCAGCGACGACCTCGCCTGGGACATCACGGAGGGACTGACGACCGAGGTTGGCCCACGCCTGGCCGCGACCGAGGCGGAGGCGCGGGCACGGACTTGGGCGGTGGCGAAGCTCAAGGCGCTGGGCTTCAGCAACGTGCGGATCGAAACCTATCGGATGCCGGTGTGGCTGCGCGGCGAGGAGACGGCGGAGGTGATCGCCCCCTATCCGCAAAAGCTGCGGCTGGCGGCACTGGGTAATTCGGGCGCGACCCCGCCGGGCGGGATCACCGCCGAACTGGTCTATTTCCCCACCT
>NZ_DATMGG010000062.1:0-16152 GCF_035555815.1 Sphingomonas sp. | reverse complement strand
GCATGTTCCGCGTGCTCTACGATTTCCTGCTCAACAAATGGTATTTCGATGAGCTCTACAACGTGCTGTTCGTGAAGCCGGCGTTCGCCATCGGGCGTTTCCTGTGGAAGCGCGGCGACGAGGGTACGATCGACCGGTTCGGCCCCAACGGCGCGGCCTGGGTGGTCGCGCGCGGCGGCGGCATCACGGCGCGGCTCCAGTCGGGCTATGTCTATACCTATGCGTTCGTGATGCTGCTCGGCCTCGTCGCGGCGGTGACCTGGGCGATGACGCGATGAGCGGTATCCTTTCCCTGATGCTGGCGGTGCCGGCGGTCGCGGCGATCGCCTGCCTGTTCGTCAGCGCGCCGGCCGCGCGGTGGATCGCGCTGGGGGCGACGCTGGTCGACCTGGTGCTGGGCGGCGTGCTGTGGGCCAATTTCGACGTGGGCGGCGCGCAGTGGCAGTTCGTCGAGAACGTGCCGCTGTTCGGCCAGTTCAGCTATGCGCTGGGCATCGACGGTTTCGCGCTGATGCTGATCCTGCTCAGCGTGTTCCTGATGCCGATCTGCATCGGCGCGAGCTGGGAAGCGATCACCAGCCGCGTCCAGGAATATATGGCGCTGTTCCTGCTGACCGAGGTGCTGATGATCGGCACCTTCGCGGCGCAGGACATGTTCCTGTTCTACATCTTCTTCGAAGCCGGCCTGATCCCGATGTATCTGATCATCGGCATCTGGGGCGGCGCCAATCGCATCTACGCCAGCTACAAGTTCTTCCTCTACACCCTGCTCGGCTCGGTGGTGATGCTGGTGGCGATGCTGTGGATGACCAACTCGGCCGGGACCAGCCATATCCCGACGCTGCTCAACCATGATTTCCCGGCGCACGCGCAGACATGGCTATGGCTGGCGTTCTTCGCCTCGTTCGCGGTGAAGATGCCGATGTGGCCGGTCCACACCTGGTTGCCCGACGCCCACGTGCAGGCGCCGACCGCCGGATCGGTGATCCTGGCCGGCGTGCTGCTGAAGCTCGGCGGATACGGCTTCCTGCGTTTCTCGCTCCCGATGTTCCCGGACGCGTCGGCACAGCTGGTGTGGCTGGTGTTCGGGCTGTCGGCGGTGGCGGTGGTCTACACCTCGCTGGTCGCGCTGGTGCAGTCCGACATGAAGAAGCTGATCGCCTATTCGTCGGTCGCGCACATGGCGATCGTCACCATCGGCCTGTTCGCGTTCAACGCGCAGGGGATCGAGGGCGCGATGATGGTGATGCTGGGTCACGGCCTGGTATCCGGCGCGCTGTTCCTGTGCGTCGGCGTGATCTATGACCGGCTGCACACCCGTGAGATCGCCCGCTACGGGGGTCTGGCGATCAACATGCCGCGCTATGCCGTGCTGTTCATGCTGTTCACCATGGCATCGGTCGGCCTGCCCGGCACCAGCAATTTCGTCGGCGAGATCCTGAGCCTGATGGGCACCTATCAGGTCTCCACCTTCATCACCCTGGTGTGCACCACCGGCATCATCCTGGGCGCCGCCTACATGCTCTATCTCTACCGCCGCGTCGTGTTCGGCGACCTGATCCATGACGACGTGAAGGCGATGCCCGACCTGAGCCGCCGCGAGATCGCGCTGCTGGCGCCGCTGGCCGCCGTGGTGCTGTGGATGGGCGTCTATCCCGAGAGCTTCCTGGCGCCGATGCGCAAGGATACCGCGACGCTGCTGGCGCGGGTCGACCGGGCCAAGCCGGCCGGCGATTCGCTGCCGACCGCCGGCAAGCCCGTCGCGGCGCCCGCCCACGGCGAAGCCGCGGCGCACGGCCAAGCCGCGACCCAGGTGGAGGCGCACTGATGTCCCTCGCCACACAGACATTGATGACGCTGCCCGAGATCGTGCTGGCGCTCGGCGCGCTCGCGCTGATGCTGGTCGCGGCGTGGGGCGGGCAGGGATCGACCCGGCTGGTGAGCTGGGCGGCGGTCGCGGTCCTCGCCGGCGCGGGCATCGCGCTGGCCGGGCCGTCGTCGAGCGGCGCGGTCGCCTTCGATGGCCTTTATCGCGCCGACGCCTTCGCCGCCTTTGCCAAGGCGCTGATCTATATCGCCACGGCGGTGTGCATCATCATCGCGCCGGGATTCTTCCAGAGGACATCCGGCGACGATCTTCGCCCCGAATACCCGGTGCTGATGCTATTGAGCGCGGTCGGCATGGGGATGATGGTATCGGCGGGCGACCTGATCTCGCTCTATGTCGGGCTCGAGTTGCAGAGCCTGGCGGCCTATGTCCTCGCCAGCTTCATGCGGCGCGACGCGCGGTCGGCGGAAGCGGGGCTGAAGTATTTCGTGCTGGGCGCGCTCGCCTCCGGTATCCTGCTCTACGGCATTTCGCTGGTCTATGGCTTTGCCGCGTCGACCAGTTTCGAACAGGTCGCCGCCGCCTATGGCCGGGGCCATTCGACCGGGCTGCTGATCGGGCTGGTGTTCGTGTTCGCGGGGTTGGCGTTCAAGCTGGCGGCGGTGCCGTTCCACATGTGGACCCCCGACGTCTATGAAGGCGCGCCGACCCCGGTGACGGCGTTCTTCGCCTCCGCGCCCAAGGTCGCGGCAGTGGCGCTGAGCGTGCGCGTCGCGGTGGAGGCGATGGGACCGGCGACCGATCAATGGCGCCAGATCGTGATCTTTGCCGCGCTCGCGTCGATCATCTTCGGCGCGGTCGCCGCGATCGGCCAGAAGAACATCAAGCGGCTGCTCGCCTATTCGTCGATCAACAACGTCGGCTTCGTGCTGGTCGGGCTGGCCGCCGGTACGCCGCAGGGCGTCGCATCGGTGCTGTTCTACCTGGCGGTCTATGTCACGATGACGCTGGGCAGCTTCATCGTCGTGCTGCAGATGCGCGATGCAGAGGGCGAGCCGCTGGAGAGCATCTCCAGCCTGTCCGGCCTGTCGCGGACGCGGCCGGGGCTGGCGCTGGCGATGGCGATCTTCATGTTCAGCCTGGCGGGGATTCCGCCCCTGCTCGGCTTCAACGCCAAGCTGGCGGTGTTCAACGCGGCGGTGGCGGCGGGACTGTTCCCGCTGGCGGTGGCCGGCTTCGTCGCCTCCGTCATCGGCGCCTATTATTATCTGCGCATCGTCAAGGTGATGTACATCGACGAACCGGGCGAGACCTGGCCGCGCGGCAGCGTGATCGAGGGCGGTCTGATCGCGCTCGCCGCGGTGCTGGTGTCGCCGATCGGCTGGTTCCTGCTGATGCCGCTGGGCGCATGGACCAGTGCGGCGGCGGGTTCGCTGTTCTGAGCATCATCCGCACCGTCGCCGAGACGGGATCGACCAATGCCGACATGCTGTTGGCGGCTGGCGCGGGCGCGGCGGAGGGGGACTGGCTCCGCGCCGAACGCCAGACCGCCGGGCGCGGTCGGCAAGGGCGGCCGTGGGTGTCGGAACGCGGCAATTTCTACGGCAGCACATTGGTGCGGCCGCGCCGCACCGATCCGCCCGCGCCGACGCTGGCGCTGGCCGCCGCGGTGGCGGTGGAGGAAGCGGTCTCGACCTATCTGCGCGCCGCAGGGGCGACCGTGCGACTGGCGCTCAAATGGCCCAACGATCTGTTGCTGGACGACGCCAAGCTGGTCGGCATCCTCCTCGAGCGATCGGGCGACGCGGTGGTGATCGGGTGCGGCGTCAATCTGGCGCACCATCCCGGCCTGACCGATCGTCCGACCACGAGCCTGGCCGATCACGGCGTGAGCGTCGACCCGGCGATCTTTGCCGAGACGCTGGCGGAAAGCTTTGCCCGCTGGCTGGCGCGGTGGCGCGGGGAGGGGCTTGGCCCCGTTCGCGCGCGCTGGCTGGAACGCGCCCATCCGATCGGCACCGCGTTGAGCGTCCGGCAACCCGACGGCAGCGCGATCGACGGCCTGTTCGACGGGCTGGATCACGGCGGCGCGCTGATCCTGCGCTTGGCCGACGGCGGCCGCCATGTCATGCACGCTGGCGACGTGTTTCTCCTCTAGGCCCACAACGGAAGGTTGAAGATCCGATGCTGCTCGCGATCGATGCCGGCAACACCAACGTGGTCTTCGCGCTGATCGAGGACCGCACGATCCGCGCGCGCTGGCGGATCGCCACCGATCCGCGCCGCACCGCCGACGAATATGTCGTGTGGCTGAGCCAGCTGCTGGCGCTGGAGGGGCTCGACCGGTCCGCGGTGAACGGGGTGATCATCGGCACCGTCGTGCCGCGCGCGCTGCACAACCTCCAGCAGCTGGCGATCAAATATTTCGCCACCGACGCGATGATCGCGGGCGAGGGCGGCTGGGGTTTTGCGCTGGACGTCGAGGAGCCGCAGAACCTGGGCGCCGACCGCGCGCTCAACTGCATCGCCGCGCACGAAAGCCACGCCGGCGACCTGATCATCATCGATTTCGGCACCGCCACCACATTCGACGTCATCGACTATAGCGGGGCGTACAAGGGCGGGGTGATCGCGCCGGGCATCAACCTGTCGCTCGACGCGCTGGTGAGCGCCGCCGCGAAGTTGCCGCGCATCGCGATCGAGGCGCCGGCCACCACCAGCGTGATCGGCCGCAACACCGTCGACCAGATGAACATCGGCATCTATTGGGGCTATGTCGCGATGATCGAGGGGCTGGTCGCGCGCACCCGCGCCGAGATCGGCCGCCCGGCCAAGGTGATCGCCACCGGCGGGCTGGCGGTGCTGTTCGAGAAGCACGGCCAGATATTCGACATGTACGAGCCCGACCTGACGCTGCAGGGGCTGGCGCTGTTGTGGCAGCGTCGCCATATGCCGGGCTGAATGGACATGGTCCCGCACGGGCGGGGCCCCGGAATTTTCTGGGAACGCACGGTTCCCCCCGCTTCCCGCCCGCGCGGGAATGCCATCACCAAAGGATTTCAGTGACAAACCCCACCAAGGAGCTCCTCTTCGTCGCACTCGGCGGATCGGGCGAGATCGGCATGAACGTCAACCTGTACGGGTGCGACGGCAAATGGCTGATGGTCGATTGCGGCGTGACCTTCAGCAACGGCGAATATCCCGGCGTCGACGTGATGCTGCCCGACCTGACCTTCATCGAGGAACGGCTCGACGATCTGGTCGGCATCTTCCTGACCCACGGGCATGAGGATCACATCGGCGCGCTGCCCTATTTCGCCGCCGAACTGGGCGTGCCGCTCTATGCCTCGCCGTTCACCGCCGGGCTGATCCGCGAGAAGCTGGACGAGGAGGGCATCTCCAACCAGGTGAAGCTCCACATCGTTCATCCGGCCAAGCCGATGAAGGTGGGGCCGTTCGCGGTCACCTATGTCCCGCTCGCCCATTCGATCCCGGAGGGCAACGCGCTGCTGATCGACACGCCGCATGGCCGCATCTTCCACACCGGCGACTGGAAGATCGACCAGGCGCCGCTGCTCGGCACGCCCTCTACCGCCGCCGAATTGACCGCGATCGGCGACAAGGGCGTGTTCGCGCTGGTGTGCGATTCGACCAATGTGTTCAATCCCGAGGCATCCGGCAGCGAAGCCGACGTCCGCAAGGGGTTGAACGAGGTGATCGGCAGCGCGCGCCATCGCGTGCTGGTCACCACCTTTGCCTCCAACGCCGCGCGGCTGTCGACGCTGGGCGCGGTGGCGAGGGATACCGGCCGCACGCTGTGCGTCGCCGGGCGATCGCTCGACCGCATCCTCAAGGTCGCGCGCGCGGTCGGCTATCTCAAGGATTTCCCGCCGACGGTCGATTTCGAGGCGGCGATGCGGATGCCGCGCGACAAGGTGCTGATCGTCGCCACCGGCGGGCAGGGCGAGGCGCGCGCCGCGCTGTCGCGGATTTCGGAGGGCAGCCACCCGATCAAGCTCGATCGCGGCGACACCGTCGTCTTCTCGTCGAAACAGATCCCCGGCAACGAGGTCGCGATCGGCGCGATCCAGAACCGGCTGGCGGCGAACGGCGTGGAGATGATCACCGATCGCCAGGCGTTCGTCCACGTGTCCGGCCACCCCGGCCGGCCCGAGCTTCAGCAGATGTACCGCTGGATGCGGCCCGAACTGGTGCTGCCGGTGCATGGCGAGATGCGCCACCTGGCCGAACACGCGCGGTTCGCGCTGGCCAACGGCGTGCCCGGCGCGGTGCTGCAAAAGGACGGCGACATCATCCGCCTGGCCCCCGGTACGCCGCAGAAGATCGGCGAGGCGCCGGTCGGCCGGCTCGCGCTCGACGGCGACGTGATCCTGCCGGCGGACGGCGCGACGATCAACGAGCGCCGCCGACTGGCGCTCTATGGCCAGATCTCGGTCGCGGTGGCGATCCGCCGTGACGGCGCGCTGATCGGCGAGCCCGAGGTCCGGTTGCAGGGCGTGCCGGTGGAGGAGGATCGCGAGCCGTTCATCGACGAAGCGATCGACGCGGCCGAGGCGGCGGTGAAGGGGCAGGTCGCCAAGGGGCGGATCAAGGACCGCGACGCGCTGCGCGAGGCGATCCGGCTGGGCGTGCGCCGTGTCGCGACTCGCTGGACCGGCAAGAAGCCGGTGGTCGACGTGCTGTTGATCGAGGCATGACCGCGCCGCTTCGACAAGCGCGCCGAACGCGCTAGAGCGGGTCCATGAACTGGAAATCCGCGCTCGCCATCTATCTGCTGTTCTGGGCCTTCTCGGTCTTTCTCGTGCTGCCGTTCGGGGTGAAGACCTCACCGGAGGCCGGGGCGCCGCTGGTGCCCGGCCAGGCCGAGAGCGCCCCGCACATCTTCCGCCCCGGCCGGCTCGCGCTGCGCGTCACCGTGGTGGGGACGCTGTTGTGGGGGCTGTTCCTGCTGAATTACATCTACGGCTGGGTGACCGCGGAAATGCTCGACTGGACCCAATGGGGCCCGGCGTAAAAAAGTTTTCGTTCCGCTCTTGTTCCACGAGAACAAACGCGATACACACTGCTCCACAAGCGTTGAACCGGGCGGGTTGATGCCCTAGCGATGGAGCTTCCAATGGCAGCGAACCTGAAGGTCATCGACGGCAACATGGCAGGCAATTCGGATCGTCAGAAGGCGCTCGACGCCGCACTCGCGCAGATCGACCGCGCGTTCGGCAAGGGCAGCGCGATGCGGCTCGGCTCGAAGGAGGCGATGCAGGTCGAGGCGATCTCGACCGGGTCGCTGGGGCTCGACATCGCACTCGGGGTCGGCGGATTGCCGCGCGGCCGGGTGATCGAGGTCTATGGCCCGGAAAGTTCGGGCAAGACCACGCTGGCGCTTCACGTCATCGCCGAGGCGCAGAAGAACGGCGGCACCGCCGCCTTCGTCGACGCCGAACACGCGCTCGACCCGGTCTATGCCAAGAAGCTGGGCGTCAACATCGACGAGCTGATCGTATCGCAGCCCGATACCGGCGAGCAGGCGCTCGAGATCGTCGACACGCTGGTGCGGTCGAACGCGATCGACGTGCTGGTGGTCGATTCGGTCGCCGCGCTGGTGCCGCGCGCCGAGATCGAGGGCGAAATGGGCGACAGCCACGTGGGGCTGCAGGCGCGGCTGATGTCGCAGTCGCTGCGCAAGCTGACCGGATCGATCAGCCGATCGCGCTGCATGGTGATCTTCATCAACCAGCTCCGCATGAAGATCGGGGTGATGTACGGCAACCCGGAAACCACCACCGGCGGCAACGCGCTGAAGTTCTACGCCTCGGTTCGGCTCGACATCCGCCGCACCGGACAGATCAAGGATCGCGACGATATCGTCGGCAACGCGACCCGCGTGAAGGTGGTCAAGAACAAGGTCGCGCCGCCGTTCAAGCAGGTCGAGTTCGACATCATGTACGGTGAAGGCATCTCCAAGATCGGCGAGGTGCTCGATCTGGGCGTCAAGGCCGGGCTGGTCGAGAAATCGGGGGCGTGGTTCAGCTACGACAGCATCCGCATCGGCCAGGGGCGGGAGAACGCCAAGACCTTCCTCAAGGAAAATGCCGAACTCGCCCAGCGGCTCGAAGCCGCGATCCGCGGCCGCACCGACAAGGTGGCCGAGGAGATGATGGTCGGCGGCGATGCCGAGGACGACGACGACCTCTGATCGATCGCGCGACGGTTTCGCGCAGCGTATTTCGCGACGTTCCCGCCTGCACGCGCGGCGCGCCGCAGCTCCCGGAAAGGCCCGCCCGCGTCGGCGGGCCTTTTCCGTTGGCGACCATATGATGGCCAACCCAGCATGATTGCGAACCCAGCCGGCGACCGGGATTGTGGGGCGCCTCTACCGGCCCTTCAGCCGATACACGCGAAAGAGGTGGCCGCCGCGACCGGGACCGGGGCCGGGACCGGGATCACGAGGCCGGGGAGCCCGAATTTGAGCAAGACGAGGTAGGTTGAGAATACGCCTCCTGTCCCGCTGAGGACTGCTCTCGCGCTGTCTTCTCGCTAATGATGTCATGGCGCATCCACCCCAGCCGCTCATTGAACCACTGATAGAGGAAGAACTGCCCCCAAGGACGCGCCATAGGCGTGCAGCCCCTCGTCGCCCCTGACGGCGCCTTGACTAAGGGGGACCCTCACTCTGCGGAATTTACGCTCCCGGTCCTCTGGTGATGCGCTCGTCACTATGCCCCCAAAATTCGTGGGGGTATGCATGGGGAGTGCACATCACTGACGCCAGCCGCCAGCGGCCGGAAAATGCCCGACAAGGAGACGCCATGACCGCGCCGAATGAATGGACCGGACCTGTCGGCGACGTCTGGGCGGCCGAATGGCGGCGGACCGACCGCAGCTTCGCCGGCCTGTCGCCGCACCTCGAATCGGCGATCCTGCGCGCGATGCCCGAGACGGGAACGCTGGTGGATATCGGCTGCGGCGCGGGCGGCACCAGCCTGGCGGTTGCCGCGGCGCGGCCGTCGGCGCGGATCGTCGGGCTCGACATCTCCGCCGCGCTGGTCGCCGTCGCGCGTGAGCGCGCTGCCGACCTGCCCAATGCCCGCTTCGACGCGGGGGACGCGCCGGCGCTGGTGCGGGATCACGCGCCGGTCGCCGGCTATTATTCGCGACATGGCGTGATGTTCTTTCCCGATCCGATCGGGGCGTTCGCCGCGTTGCGCGCGGCGGCGACGCCCGGCGCGCCGCTGGAGTTTTCGTGCTTTCGCAAGGCCGCCGACAACGTCTGGGCGCAGGAGACGATCGCGGCGGTCGGCGGCGGCGCCCCGCCGACCGATCCGCACGCGCCGGGGCCGTTCGCCTTTGCCGACCCCGATCACGTGCGCGTCATCCTCGCCGCCGCCGGCTGGTCGTCGGTCGAGGCGCAGCCGGTCGATTTCGCCTATCGCGCCGGCGAGGGCGACGATCCGGTCACCGACGCGGTCTCCTATTTCCGGCGGATCGGCCCGCCGGCCCGCGCGCTGCGCGACCGGCCGGAGGCGGACCGCCCGGCGATGATCGCCGCGCTGACGGAACTGTGCGAACGCTACCGCACCGGCGACGCGGTCGACTTTCCCGCCGCGGCCTGGATATGGTCAGCGCGGGCCTAGCGCCGATCCACCCGCGCGGGTCCGACGGTCGGCGCGCCGTATCCGTGGAATGCCATCCCGGACTTGTTGTGAGATCAAGGACTGCGGGAGGCGTTGCTTGCGGCTCTGGACCCCGGCTTTCGCCGGATGACGCGCAAATCGGCAGATGCCGCGTGAATGCCGGCTCGTCCTAACGGTGGCGGCATTTGGGAGTAGGGGACGAAAATGGCGTTTGCCGAGACGCGGAGCGCAGCGGCCCAACGGCCCGCGAGGATCGGAAGCGCGGAAAGTCTCCATTCGGAGCCCGCCGGAACTGAAGGACGATCCGTGCTGGCGCGGTCGATCCGGATGGTGTGGAATGGGGAAGGGAGCGGCGATCCATTCGGGTGTCGTTCGAGCATGAGGAAGCGGACAGCATGACGATCATCGTCCACCATCTGGAGAATTCGCGGTCGCAGCGCGTGCTGTGGCTGCTGGAGGAACTGGGCCTGCCCTATGAGGTCCGCCGGTACGAGCGGGACAAGGCGACGATGCTCGCCCCGCCCGAACTGCGCGCGATCCATCCGCTCGGCAAGTCGCCGGTGATCGAGAGCGAAGGGCGGATCGTGGCGGAAACCGGGGCGATCGTCGAATATCTGGTCGAGAAGGCCGATGGCCGGCTGGGCGCGCCCGCGCACCGCGATTCGGCGCTGCGCTATCGCCACTTCCTTCACTATGCCGAAGGGTCGCTGATGCCGCCGCTGCTGGTCAAGCTGGTGCTGACCCGCGTGCCGTTGATGGGCAAGATCGCGGCGAAGCGGATCCAGCCGATGATCGACGTCCATCTCGACTGGGTCGAGAGCGAACTGGCCGGCCGTCCGTGGTTCGCCGGGGATGCGTTCACCGCCGCCGACGTGATGATGAGCTTTCCGCTGGAGGCGGCGCGCAATCGCGCCGGGCTGGATGGATCGCGCCCGGCGACGATCGCGTGGCTCGAGACGATCCATGCGCGGCCGGCCTATCGGGCGGCCTTGGCGGCCGGGGGGCCTTACGCCTACGCGTAATTGGCGGCGCGGGGCGTGGTGATTTTAGTTCGCGCAGAGGCGCGGAGGGCGCCGAGGTTTCGGGCGCGGCAACGATTTGGATTCTATCACACCGCGCCGGGATACGCTTCGGCTGTGAGGTAGGGCGGTTCGGAGCGACGTTCTCTGCGCCCTCTGCGCCTCTGCGCGAATTGGGTTCACGCGACGACGCGAAGGCGCGAAGAGCGCTTGTTCACGCAGAGGCGCGAGATGGTGCTCGTGCGGCGTGGCAGTATGGTATTGATTTCGTGCCGAGAATTACTGCCGCTGGCGCGGCGGGAATTCTCGGCACGGCGTTTTCTTCCGTCTTCGCGTGAACCACTTTTTTCGCGTCGTTCGACCTGGGGGCAAACTATGCGGCGGCTCGTGCGAGCCGCCTTCGTCCCCCGTGTCCCCTAGCGAAAGCTGTCCATATCCTTCGCCGGCCCGCCGCCGCTGGGCGCGCGGACCGGTTCGATCTCGGGCGGCTGTGGCGGGTCGAGCTGCCCCTCCCAGCGCGCCACGACGCTGGCGGCGACGGCGTTGCCGATCACGTTGGTCGCCGAACGGCCCATGTCGAGGAAGTGATCGACCGCCAGCACCAGCAGCAATCCGGCCTCGGGCAGGTTGAACTGGGCCAGCGTCGCCGCGATCACCACCAGGCTGGCGCGTGGTACGCCGGCGATGCCCTTTGACGTGATCATCAGCGTCAGCAGCATCGCGATCTGCGTGCCGAGATCGAGGTGGATGCCATAGGCCTGGGCGATGAACAGCGACGCGAACGTCATGTACATCATCGACCCGTCGAGGTTGAACGAATAGCCGAGCGGCAGCACGAAGCTGGCGATGCGCGGCGGTACGCCGAACCGGTCGAGCGCCTCCAGCGTGCGCGGGAAGGCGGCTTCGGACGAGGCGGTGGAGAAGGCGACCAGTGCCGGTTCGCGTACATAGCGGAACAATTGCCACGCGCGCCGGCCGACGAACAGCAGCGCCAGCGCGCCCAGCATCACCCACAGCAGCGTCAGCCCGATGTAGACCGACCCCATGAAATAGGCGAGCTGGCCGATCACCCGCGGCCCGCGTTCGATCAGCGTCGCCGCCACCGCCGCGAACACCGCGAACGGGGCGAAGCGCATGACATAATCGGTGACCTGCAACATCACCTGGGTCAGCGCCTCGGCCGCCTTGACCAGCGGCGCGGCGCGTTCGCCGACGGCGGTGATCGCCACGCCGAAGAACACCGAGAAGATCACGATCTGAAGGATGTCGTTCGACGCCATCGCCTCGACGATCGAGGTGGGGAAGATGTGGGTGATGATCTGCGCGGCGTCGAAATTGCTCTTGTCCAGCCCGGTGGCGGCGGTCGCGGGCGGCAGCGGCAGGTTCAGCCCGATGCCGGGCTGGAGGATGTGGACGAGGATCAGGCCGAGGGTCAGCGACAGCAGGCTGGCGCCAATGAACCAGCCGAGCGATTTCAGGCCGACCCGGCCAAGGGCGCCGGTATCGCCCATGTGCGCGATGCCGACCACCAGGGTGCCGAACACCAGCGGCGCGATGATCATCTTGATCAGGTGGAGGAACACCGTCGTCACGATGCTGAACCACTTGGCGATTTCCTTCAGCAGCGCCGCCGATTCGGGCGTGCCGGTGTCGATCTGGGCATTGATGACCCAGCCGACGATCAGCCCCAGCACCAGGCCGATCATGATGAAGGTAGTCAGGCGCTTCGCCAAAATGATTCTCCCCGATTTGGCGCCAAGGGAAGGGGATTGCGGCGCCGCGGTCAAGCGTCCTATCGTCCGAGGCATGATCCTGACCCGTCGCAACGTCGTCCGGGCGGCCGCCGCGCTGCCGCTTCTCGCCACGCCTGGGCTGCTTCGCGCCGCCGATCCCGACCTGTCCGCGCTGGCGAACATCACCGGCGATGTCGTGCCGATCGGCCGCGAGGAACGCGCGCGCCGCCTCGCCCGCGCGCAGGCCCTGATGAAGGCGAACGGCATCGGCGCGATCCTGGTCGAGGCGGGATCGTCGCTGGTCTATTTCACCGGGGTACGCTGGTGGCGCAGCGAGCGGCTGACCTGCGCGGTGATCCCGGTCGAGGGCACGCCGTGCATCGTCACCCCGTTCTTTGAAGAGCCGTCGATCCGCGAGACGCTGGGCGTCGAGGCCGACGTGCGGGTGTGGCAGGAGGATGAGGATCCGTTGAAGCTGGTCGCCGGCTTCCTGCGCGATCGCAAGCTGGCCGCCCGCCCGGTCGGGATCGAGGAGACCTTGCGCTATTTCGCGGTCGACGGGCTGCAGCACGCGCTGGCGGGCGCGAAGCTGGTGTCGGCCAACCCGGTCGTGCGCGGATGCCGCATGATCAAGACGCCGGCCGAGATCGCGCTGATGCAAAAGGCGACCGACGTCACCATCGCCGCCTATCGCTGGACGTGGGAGCGGGTGGAGATCGGCATGAGCCAGCGCGACGTCGGCGCGCTGATGGACGCGGCGACGCGCAAGCTGGGCGGATCGCCCGAATTCTCGATGGCGCTGGTCGGGGAGGGCGCCGCCTATCCGCACGGCACGCGCAAGCCGCAGAAGGTGACGGCGGACGCGGTGGTGCTGATGGATTGCGGCTGCACGGTCGAGGATTATCAGTCCGACGTCTCGCGCACGTTCGTGAAGGGCACGCCGTCAGCCGAAGTCCGCAAGGTGTGGGACCAGGTCCGCCAGGGCCAGCAGACCGCGTTCGACGCGGCGCGGCTGGGCGCGGCGGCGGGCAGCGTCGACGACGCGGTGCGCGCCAAATACGAAAGCTGGGGCTATGGCCCGCGCTATCGCCTGCCCGGCTTGTCGCATCGCACTGGCCACGGCATCGGCATGGACGGGCACGAGCCGGTCAACCTGGTCCACGGCGAAGCGACGCGGCTGGCGCCGGGCATGTGCTTTTCGAACGAACCCGGCATCTACATCCCCGGCAAGTTCGGCGTGCGGCTGGAGGATTGCTTCCACATGACCGAGAGCGGGCCGAAATGGTTCAGCGAACCGCCGCCGTCGATCGACCGCCCGATGGATTGAGCGGGACGAGCTAGCCGCCACGGCATCTCGCATAGCGCGCCGACGACGTCCGTTCCGCCTGCGTCACGTTACAAGCCATCGCGAAACAACCGGCGGGGTGAGGGGATCTGGATTGCCGCCGGGCTGCCGTTGATCCTCGCCAGAGTTTGCCGTCCTTCGGATCGACCAAGGGCCTTTCCATGGGCGTTACGGATCGCGGTATCGGTGGCGGCCCCGCTTCCGTGGAAGGCCCACGAAACGACGTCGCCATCGTCTGCGGCGACAGGCAAATCGGAGTTGCCGCTCACCACCCGTGATCGCCCTCAACGGAGATCGGGGATTTCATCGACCGCTGGCGGCGCTCGCCAAACAGGATAATGGAGGCCCGAGCCGGAATCGAACCGGCGTGCACGGATTTGCAGTCCGCTGCGTCACCACTCCGCCATCGGGCCTCAAAGCGGTGGAGCGCGGCCATGCGCGGCGCGGTGGCCGCTTGTCAACCGCCCGCATCGCAACCAGCAGCGCCGATCAGCGCATAAACTGCCACAGCCGCTTGGCGCGGGCGGCCCGGCGCGATATGCAGCCTCGCGACAACAACTGTATTGCGCGACTAAAACAGTTGTGCGACAGCGAGGACGATGATGAGCAGTACGACCCCGGCCCACGACGCCGCCCGGCACGCGATGGTGGTGAGCCAGCTCCGCACCAGCGACGTCAGCGACACGCGCGTGGTCGAGGCGATGGCGGCGGTCCCGCGCGAACGATTCGTGCCGGGGCACGATGTGCTCGCCTATCGCGACACGCTGCTGCCGCTGCCCGGCGGGCGGATGCAGAACACGCCGCTCGCCACCGGGCGTCTGCTGACCGAGGCCGCGATCGCGCCGGGTGACAAGGTGCTGCTGATCGGCGCCGCCGCCGGCTATACCGCCGCGGTACTGGCCCGGCTCGCGGCACAGGTGGTCGCGGTGGAAAGCGATTCGGTGCTGGCCGGTCTGGCGCGGACCGCGCTGGCCGATGTCGCCGGCGTTACGCTGATCGAGGGCGATCTGGCCGCCGGCCATGCCGATGGCGCGCCCTATGACGTGCTGGTCGTCGACGGCGCGGTTGAAACGCTGCCGGAGTCGCTGGTCGACCAGCTTCGTCCCGGCGGGCGGATCGCGACCGGCATCGTCGATCGCGGCGTGACCCGGCTGGCGAGCGGGGTGCGGACCACGGGCGGCCACGGGCTGGCCGATTTCGCCGATATCGATTGCGCCGTGCTGCCGGGGTTCGCCCGGCCGCGCGGCTTTCAGTTTCCGGGATGACGATGCGACGCTTTCTCTTGACCACGGCCGCGATGACGGCCGCCGTGACCTTTGCCGCGACGCCCGCCGCAGCCGATACGCTGCGTGAGGCGTTGGTCAGGGCCTATCAGACCAATCCGACGCTGTCCGGCGCGCGCGCCAATTTGCGCGCGCAGGACGAAAATGTGCCGATCGCGCGCGCGGATGGCCTGCCTTCGGTGCAATCCACGGTCGATTTCACCGAGACGATGAAGAACGCGCAGAATAATTTCCTGGCGCCGGAACGGTCGTTGAACGCGAATGCCAGCGTCCGCTATCCGATCCTCAATTTCGGCGCGGTGCGCAATTCGGTGAAGGCGGCGGAGACCCGGATCGAGGCCGGCCGCGCCAACCTGCGCGGGACCGAGGCGAACATGTTCACCGCCGTGGTCGCGGCGTACATGGACGTGATCCGCGATGAGGCGATCGTCTCGCTCAACCAGCAGAATCTCCGCACGCTGGAGGTCAACCTTCAGGCGACCAACGACCGGTTCGAGGTCGGCGATCTGACGCGCACCGACGTCGCCCAGTCGCAGGCCCGCCGCGCGATAGCCGAGGGACAGCTTCGCCAGGCGGAGGCGCAATTGATCGCCAGCCGCGAAACCTATGTCCGCGTCGTCGGAAATGCGCCGGGCGCGCTCGAACTGCCGCCGCCGCTGCCCAATCTGCCGGCCGATCCCGAATCGGCTGTGCGCGTCGCGCTGGACGACAACCCCGTCCTGCTCGCTGCGGCAAAGGCGCGCGACGCGACCCGCTACGACATCAACGTCGCCAAGACCCAGCGCCTGCCGCGCGTCAGCGCGGTGGTGGGTGGCAGCTACTATAATTATCTCGGCACCCTGCCGGGCGGATCGAGCTCGCCCGGCGACGGCGTCGGCGCCACCGCCGGCCTGTCGATGACGCTGCCGCTGTTCCAGGGCGGTCGCCCGGCGGCGCAGGTCCGCCAGGCGCAGGCGCGCCGCTCGCAGGCGATCGAGCAGGTGACGGAGACCGAACGCGGCGTGATCGCGCAGTCCCGCGCGGCCTATGCGGGCTGGCAATCGGCGCAGCAGGTGATTCGCAGCAGCGAGATCGCGGTCGAGGCGAACAGGCTGTCGCTGGAGGGCGTCCGCGCTGAAAACAGCGTCGGCACGCGCACGATCCTCGACATCCTCAACGCCGAGCAGGAATTGCTCAATTCGCAGGTCACGCTGGTGACCGCGCGCCGCGACGCCTATGTCGCCGGCTTCTCGCTGCTGGCGGCGATGGGCCGGGCGGAGGCCGAGGATCTGGGGCTCGACGGCGGGCCGCTC
>NZ_DATMGG010000061.1:0-1711 GCF_035555815.1 Sphingomonas sp. | reverse complement strand
CGGCGCGACACGACTGTCAATACGCCGGATGAGCATCCGCGCGCGGCGTGCCATGGCGCCTGCTGACCGCGCCGTCTTCGGGGTCTCAACAGAGACAATGTCGGCTAAGGGGGTTGGTGGGCCCACCAGGACTCGAACCTGGAACCAGACCGTTATGAGCGGTCGGCTCTAACCATTGAGCTATAGGCCCTGCGCGACGATGCCTAGCGTCTTTGCGGGAGCTTGTCGACCTGCTGTTCAGCCGTCGTCATCGGGGAGATCGCGCTGGGTAATCAGGCGTGCGCCGCGCCGGCCGCTGGTGTGAATCCAGAGCCAGTTGAGCGCCACGGCGAGGCGGTTGCGGACGCCGATCAGGAAAAAGATGTGGGCGGTGCCCCAGAGCCACCAGGCAAGCGCGCCCTTGAGGCGGATCCAGCCGAAATCGACCACAGCGGCGCTGCGCCCGATCGTGGCGAGACTGCCCTGATCGCGATAGTGGAAGCGGTGCACCGCCATGTCACCCTTGAGCCGCGCCCGAATCGTCGCGGCGACATGGGCGCCCTGCTGCTTGGCCGCCGGCGCGACGCCGGGGACCGGCTTGCCGTCGGAGACCAGCATCGCGGTGTCGCCGATCACGAAGATATCCGGATGGTCGGGCACCGTCAGATCCGCCTCGACCATGACGCGCCCGGCGCGATCCTTGGCCGCGCCGAGCCAGTCGGCCGCCGGTGAGGCCTGTACGCCGGCCGCCCAGATGACGGTCGCGGCGTCGATCCGTTCCGCGGCGAGCATGACGCCCTCCGCATCGACGCGCGTAACCGCGGTGCCGGTCCGCACCTCGACCCCGAGCCGTTCCAGTGCCTTGCGCGCATAGGCCGAGAGATCCTCACGAAAGGCGGCGAGGACGCGGGGGCCCGCCTCGACCAGGATGACACGGGAATCCCGCGGATCGAAGGCGCGGAAATCGCCGGGCAGCGTGTGGCGCGCGAGCTCCGCGATCGTGCCGGCGAGCTCGACGCCGGTCGGGCCGCCGCCGACGATGACGAAGGTCAGCAGCGCGGCGCGCTTCTCGGCCGAGGTCTCGCGTTCCGCGCGCTCGAACGCCATCAGGATACGGCGGCGGATGGTGGTCGCATCCTCCAGCATCTTGAGCCCGGGCGCATGGCGTTCCCAGTCGTCATGCCCGAAATAGGCGTGACGCGCGCCAGTGGCGATGATCAGCGCGTCATAGGGGATCGCGGCGCCGTCTTCGAGCTTGACCTGCCGCGCTTCCGTATCGATGCCGACCACGGTGCCGAGCAGCGTGGTCACGTTGCGGGCGTCGCGCAGGAGGCTGCGAATCGGCCAGGCGATCTCGGACGTCGCGAGCAGTGCCGTCGCGACCTGATAGAGCAGCGGCTGGAACAGATGATGGTTTCGCTGGTCGATGAGCGTGACCGAAACCGGTGCGCCGGCAAGCCCCCTCGCGGCGGCGAGACCGCCGAAACCGCCACCCAGAATGACGACGCGCTCGATGCTCATGCCCCCGCCCAGCGTTGGATTGATCACGAGATATGGCATCCGCCCGTGCCGGTGCCATCGTAATGCCTGCTTATCCAGCAATAGCCTCCAAACTGCCACTTGTAGACAGCCAAAGGAGCAATGCTGCCATGACGCCGATCTCGAAGGCCCGCATCACCTGCCGGACCCTGCTGCTGGCCGGCGCATTCGCCGCGGCCTTCGCCGCCCCGGC
>NZ_DATMGG010000060.1:0-3550 GCF_035555815.1 Sphingomonas sp. | reverse complement strand
GGGCGAGGAACTGGTCGCCGATGCGATCGCCGCGATCGAGGCGGGGATGGACGTCGCGTCGGGGCTGCACCAGCGGCTGCGCGACGAGCCGCGCATCGTCGCGGCGGCGCAGCGGCACGGCCGCGCGCTGCACGACGTCCGCGACCCGGCCGACGATATAGCGGTCGGGAACGGCAAGCCGCGCGCCGGCCACCGGCTGCTGACCGTCGGCACCGATTGTTCGGTCGGCAAGATGTACGCATCGCTGTGCCTGGTCGACGGGCTGAAGCGCCGCGGCCTCGCCGCCGATTTCCGCGCGACCGGGCAGACCGGTATCCTGATCGCCGGGTCGGGCGTGCCGCTCGATGCGGTGGTCGCCGATTTCATCTCCGGCGCGGTCGAGCAGATTTCGCCCGCGCGCACCGACGATGGCTGGGACGTGATCGAGGGGCAGGGATCGCTGTTCCACCCGTCCTTCGCCGGCGTGTCGACCGGCCTGCTCCACGGCGCGCAGCCCGAGGCGCTGGTGATGTGCCACGATCCGCAGCGTGAGCATATGCGCGGCCTGCCGCATTATCGGGTGCCCGATCTGGCGACGTGTCTGGAGGCCAATCTGGCGACCGCGCGGCTGACCAGCCCGTCGGTGCGCGCGGTCGGCATCGCGATCAACACGTCGCGGATGGAGCGCGCCGAGGCCGAGGCCTATTGCAAGCGCACCGCCGATGCGATCGGCCTGCCGTGCACCGATCCCTATGCATTCGGGGTCGATGCGATCCTCGACGAATTGCTGGGCGCGGTCGCGGCATGACGCGGACGCTGTCGGCCGAGATCGCGCGGTTTCCGCTTTCCACGCCGTTCCGCATCTCGCGCGGGGTCAAGACCGTCGCCGAGGTGGTCGAGGTCGAGGTCGCCCAGGACGGCGCCGTCGGGCGCGGCGAGGGGATGCCCTATGCGCGCTATGGCGAGTCGCTCGACGGGGCGCTGGCGGAGATCGCGGCGGTGCGCGATGCGATCGCCGCCGGGGCCGGCCGCGATGATGTGTTGACGTTGATGCGTCCCGGCGCCGCCCGCAACGCGGTCGACTGCGCGCTGTGGGATCTTGAGGCGACGCTGTCGGGCAAGAGCGTGAGCGCGCTGATCGGTGATCCACCGGTGGGCGCGGTGGCGACAGCGATGACGGTCGGGCTGGATACGCCCGAGGCGATGGGCGCCGCCGCCGCCGCCTATGCCGATTACCCGCTGGTCAAGATCAAGGTCGATCGCAACGATCCGCTCGCGCAGATCCGCGCGGTGCGCGCGGCGGCGCCGCGTCCGCGGATCATCGTCGACCCCAACGAAAGCTGGACGATCGCCGAGGTGCGCGATCTGCAATCGGCGCTGATCGACCTGCGCATCGACCTGCTGGAACAGCCGCTGCCGTCGGAGGATGACGGCGCGCTGGCCGGCTTCACCTCCGCCATTCCGATCGCCGCCGATGAAAGCGCGCATGTCGCCGGGGACATCGACGCGCTGGCGGACCGCTATCAGGTGGTCAACATCAAGCTCGACAAGACCGGCGGGCTGACCGCCGCGCTGACGCTGGCGGACGCGGCGGTGGCGCGCGGGCTGGGGCTGATGACCGGGTGCATGGTCTCCTCCTCGCTGTCGATCGCGCCGGCGATGATCGTCGCGGCGCGCTCCGGCTTCGTCGATCTCGACGGACCGCTGTGGCTGGCGAACGACCGCCCGGGCGGGGTGCGGGCGGAACGCGGGATGATGCGCCCGCCGTCGCCCGGCTTCTGGGGCGGCCTCTCCGCATGACGGCCGGCGCCGCGCCCCAGTGTGCGCGGCGCGGCTTTTCCGGCGTTTCCCGCGCCCGCGGCGCCATGCCCGGTGCTGCGAAATGTAGTCTTGACTATTTTATTCGCCAGCAGTTCAATCCCCGCAACAAAAAGACATGGCGGGGAGAACTGGAATGGGGCGCGCATTCAAGCTCGGTCTTCTGGTGGGCGTGGCGGCGATCTGGTCGCTGCCGGCGATGGCGCAGACCGTGCCGGCTGAGGGCGATCCCCCGCCCGGTCGCGCCACCACCAACGACAATCCCCTCGGCGACATCGTCATCACCGCGCAGCGCCGCGAACAATCGCTGCAAGAGGTGCCGATCAGCGTCACCGCCTTCAACGCCGCATCGATCCGCGCGCTCAGCGCCGAGACGATCGGCGATCTCGATACCTTCACCCCCGGCCTGACGATCAACGACACGTCGGTCACCCAGCCGTCCTTCACCATCCGCGGCGTCGCCACCGACGATTTCGGCATCGGCACCGATCCGTCGGTCGGCATCTTCATCGACGGCATCTATTCGGGCCGGTCGGGCGCGTCGCTGATCTTCTTCAACGACATCAACCGGGTCGAGGTGCTGAAGGGCCCGCAGGGCACGTTGTTCGGGCGCAACACGTCGGGCGGCGCGATCTCGATCATCACCAACAAGCCGTCCGACCGGCTGGAGCTGAACGGCACGCTCCAGGGCGGCAATTACGGCAAGGCGCGGGTCGACCTGACCGGCAACGTTCCGATCACCGACACATTGTTCCTGCGGGTCAACGGCGTGTTCAACCGCCGCAACGGCTATCTGAAGGACGCGGTGAGCGGCGACGACCGCGAGCGCGAGAAGAACGAGTCGGCCCGGGCCGCGCTGCGCTGGGCACCCAGCGCGGATACCGATTTCGTGCTCGCCTACGACCATGACAACACACACAAGGACGGGCCGGCGTCGGTCGGCATCAGCGTGTTCGCGCTTGGCACCGATCCGTTCGGGCCCTTCACCAATGACGTGATCGGCAACAAGGAAACGCGCGTTCTGAACGACGTATCGCTGACCGCGACGCACCGGATGGGCGCGGTCACGCTGACCAGCATCAGCGCGTTCAAGCACTTCGAGACTCACAACCGCGAGGATGAGGACGGCACCGGCGACGCCACCCGCTACCTCGACACCGAGAATATCGAGAAGAACTCGAGCCTCTATCAGGAACTGCGGCTGGGGTTCGAGAACGATCGCTGGAGCGCGATCGCCGGCGGCAGCTATTTCCATGAACGCGGGCGCCAGACCAGCGCGGTGACGCTGCTCAGCGACTCGGTCGATCGCATCCTGGGCGCGGTCGCCGATTTCCCGATCTTCACGATCCTAGACAGCGTCGGGCTGCCGGTGTTCGGCAACAGCTTCCAGGAGGATATGAACAACCGCGTCGCCAATGATTCGCTGGCGGCGTTCGCCGACGCCACGTTCAAGGTGACGCCACGGCTGAGCCTGACCGCCGGCATCCGCTACACCCACGACGTCAAGAAATTCAGCTGGCTGAACGGCGGTTTCGCGGCGCCGGGGCTGGACGCGGTGGTCGCGCCGGGCGCGCTCTACAATGCGATCATCGGGATGCCGGCGTTCCCCGACGGTGCCTCGATCAGCGCCGCCGATTTCTTCCGCGCGACGGTCGGGTCGGCCGGGCTGATCTTCGACAGCGGCGCGCTGGAGGATGTGCGCTTTACCCGCCGCGCGTCCTTCAACGACGTCTCGCCGCGCTTCGTCATCCAG
>NZ_DATMGG010000059.1:0-24041 GCF_035555815.1 Sphingomonas sp. | reverse complement strand
GGCGTCCCCCGGGCGGATATGCGGCGCGACGGTTTCTCCGGCGATTTTGTTCCCTTCGCCGCGCCCGCTTCCCGCGGAGAACCGCGTCGGATAGGGGGCGGGGATGATCACCTCCCCGATCTGGCTGCCTGCCACGCTGGTCGCCGGCGCCGTCCAGGCGTGGCGGCTGGCGATACAGCGGCGCGTCGGGCAGGCGCTTTCGGTCAATGCCGCCGGGCTGGTGCGCTATCTCTACGGCCTGCCGATCGCGGTCGGGCTGATGCTCGCCTATCAGTTCGTCGTCGCGCCCGGCCCGTTTCCGGCGCTGGGGCGCGACTTTCTGCTGTTCTGCGCCGCCGGCGGGCTGGCGCAGATCGTCGCGACCAACCTGTTGCTGATGGCTTTCGACCAGCGCAGCTTCGTCGTCGGCACCGCCTATTCCAAGACCGAGGCGGCGCAGAGCGCGGTCCTGTCGATCTTCCTGCTCGGCGAGCGGCTCAACGCGCTGACCTGGGTGGGGATCGCGGTGAGCGTGGGCGGGATCATGATCCTGTCGGCGGGCGGCAAGCGGATGGGGCCGCTGGCGCTGCTGCGCGCGTTCGGTCAGCGCGGCGCGATCTATGGGCTGGCGTCGGGGTTCATGTTCTCGCTCACCACCATCGGCATCCGCCGCGCGACGTTCGAGGTGGCGACCGCCGATCACCTCCGCGCCGCGCTGATCGTGCTGGCGGCGACGGTGACGCTGCAGACGGCGATGCAGGGCGGCTATGTGCTGGTCCGCGAGCGTGAGCAGTTGCGCCGCGTGTTCGCCGACTGGCGCGTGGCGGGGCAGGTCGGGCTGTTGTCCTCGCTCGGCTCGGCGTGCTGGTTCACCGGCTTCGCCACCGCGCCGGTCGCGCTGGTGCGGGTGGTCGGGCAGGTCGAGGTGGTGTTCACCATGGCCTTTGCCCATTTCTACCTGCGCGAACGCATATCGCGCAGCGAGATGGCCGGGCTGGCGTTGGTGACCGCCGGCGTCGTGCTGGCATTGTCGGGGGCCTTATAGCCATGATTCGCACGATCGTCCGTCGGCTGGGGACCTTTCTGCTGTTCGCCGTCGTCGGCATCGGGTTGGCGGCGACGATCATCCCGCGCTTCCTCGACCGCATCTATTATCGCGGGCCGACCAGCGGCCATTTCGATGGGCAGCGTTTCTTCAACCCCGACGGCGCCGACGACGTGCTGGCGAGTCCCGGCGGGCGGGCGCTGGCGGCGCGGTTCCTGAGCGGCAGCGACGGTCGCCCGCCGTGGCCGGCGCATGTCGCCGTCACGCCGTCGAAGCCCGCCGCGCGAGTCGAGGGTACCGCGATGGTCGCCACCTGGGTCGGGCATGCCAGCGTGCTGGTGCAGACGCAGGGGATCAACCTCCTGACCGATCCGGTGTGGAGCGAGACCGCCGGTCCGTTCGGCATCGGCCCGCGCCGCGTCGCCGCGCCGGGCATCGCCTTTGATGACCTGCCGAAGATCGACGTGATCCTGGTCAGCCACAACCACTACGACCATATGGACGTGACGACACTCAAACGGTTGTGGACGCGCGACCGGCCGGTGATCGTCACCGCGCTGGGAAACGACGCTGCGATGGGGCTGCCCGCGCAGGCGCGCGACTGGGGCGGCCGCGTGGCGATCAAGCCGGGGATCGACGTGATCGTGACGCGCGGCCACCATTGGGATTCGCGCTGGTTCACCGACCGCAACCGCGCGCTGTGGTCGAGCTTCGTCGTGCGGCTGCCCGGCGGCAATCTGTTCTTTGCCGGTGATACCGGGGCGGGCGACCTCAAGTGGGCCGACGAAGCGGCGGCTTATGGTCCGGTCCGGCTCGCGCTGATCCCGATCGGCGCGTTCCGCTTTTCCGCCGGGCAGATGGCGACCGGCAGCCACATCGGCCCGATCGACGCGGTCGAGGTGTTCCGCCGGCTGGGCGCGACCAGTGGCATCGCCGTGCATTGGGGCACGTTCCGCCTGTCCTATGAAGCTCGCGACACGCCGCCGCGATTGCTGGCGGCGGCGATGCGTTGTGCGGGGCTGGGCGGCTTCGCGGCGGTGCCGGTCGGTGTGCCACAGGACATCGCGCCCTATGCCGAACCTGGTGCCGTCGCGCCGCTGGATGGGGCGGGAATGGAGCGGTGCCTCGACACCCCGGCGGTGCGCGCGCTGCGCTGATATGGTTGCGCTCGCGTAAACCGCTGATAGGACAGGCGCGGGGGGACGATCGGGTGAGCGGGGCCGCGGACAGCGCCTATTATGTGACGTCTATCGACCGCGTCGGGCTCGCGCTTGGCGCGGGCGGCGGGCTGGCCGGGCTGGTCGCCGCGATGCTGGTCGCGGCGGGCGGCCAGACCGGGGCGGCGGCACTGGTGCTCGGCTGGCTGGTCGGCGCGATCTTCGCGATGCTGGCGCTGGTCGGGGTGGCCGGGCCGGTGTGGCTGGCGTTGCACGTGTCGGGCCGGCGCGGACCCTGGAGCGCCGCCGCGACGACGGGCGGGTTGGCGCTGATCCTGTTTTCCGCCGGGTTGAGCTGGGGCTATGGCATGTTCGCCGCGCCCGGCGGCGGCGCGCTGGGCTATCGCATCGCCAGCGCGGTGGCGACCGGCCTGATCGTGGCGGTGGCCGCCGCCACGATCGGCTGGGTCATGCAGCGGATCGCCTACCGCCGCCTGCTGTGATCGATCAGCCGCCGACGCGGAAGGCGCAGAACTTGTTGCCGTCCAGATCGCGGAAATAGGCGCCGTAGAACGCCTGCGGCCCCTCGGGGCTGCGCAGCCCCGGCGCGCCCTCGCACGTGCCGCCCAGCGCCAATGCCTTGGCGTGGAAGGCGTCGACCTGCGCCCGTTCCTTCAGCGGGATCGCTACCATGTTGCCGTTGCCGACCGTGGCGGGGTTGCCGTCATAGGGCCGCGTCACCGCCAGCGAGGGCTGGTTGAAACTGGAGCCGTAAAGGGTGAAGCCGCGATCATCGGGCATCTCCATGATCCGCTTGGCGCCGATCGTGTCGAGCAGCGCGTCGTAGAATTCATGCGCTCTGGCGATGTCGTTGGTGCCGACGGATGCGTAACCGATCATGCCGTGTCTCCCTCAATCCTCTTCTTCGCCGGTGCACGCGCCGGTGCGCTGGCTGTCGATGGCCATCGTCATCGTCATCCCGCTGACCGGATTGCCTGGCGCCGCCTTGCCGGTCGATTGGACAACCATCTTGTAGGCGTTGGGACTGTAGCTGCCCGTCATCTTCGTCGTGCGTTCCTGGCCCGACTGGGCGCAGGTCATCTCCGCGTCGATCGTGCCGCCGGCCATGGTGAAGCGGTTGTAGCGGCAATCGCCGGCCGCCGCGTCGCCGAAGAATTTCTCCTTGGGCTTCTGGACATCCTCCGGGGTCAGGCAGGTGACGAAGCTGTGCGGCTCGCCCATGCCCTTCTTCATCTGCTCGGCCATCGCCGGTGGCGCGCCGGGGATCTGAACGTCGCTGACCGTCATCGTCCCCTTCCACTGGCCGGGCGACACGAACGCGGCGCCGCCGGTCGCGGCCTCGACCTTGGCGGCAACCTCCCCGGCGGAGGCGTTGGTGGCGGTGACGCTCGGCCCCTGATTGCACGCGGCGAGCGCGATGGGGGCGAGCAGGATCAGGCGCTTCATTACATCGATCTCCCGAGGCACGGCATCGATTGCGCCGCTGGACCTACCACACCATATTCTGCCGATATGGCAATTCAAATCCGCACCACGCTGGCCGAACCGGAGACCGGGGAGGCGTTCGTGCCGCACCGGCCTGCGCGCCCCCCCAAGGCAGAGGCGGGCCGGCGCTTCGAGATCGTCAGCGATTACGAGCCGTCGGGCGACCAGCCGACCGCGATCGCCGAACTGGTCGAGGCGGCGGCGGCGGGCGAGCGCGATCAGGTGCTGCTGGGCGTCACCGGATCGGGCAAGACCTTCACCATGGCCAAGGTGATCGAGGGGTTGCAGCGCCCGGCGCTGGTGCTCGCCCCCAACAAGATCCTCGCGGCGCAGCTCTATGGCGAATTCAAAAGCTTTTTTCCCAACAACGCGGTCGAATATTTCGTCAGCTATTACGATTATTACCAGCCGGAAGCCTACGTCCCGCGTTCCGACACCTACATCGAGAAGGAAAGCTCGGTGAACGAGTCGATCGACCGGATGCGCCATTCGGCGACTCGTTCGCTGCTGGAGCGCGACGACGTCATCATCGTCGCGTCGGTATCGTGCCTGTACGGCATCGGATCGGTCGAGACCTATTCGGCGATGATCTTTGACCTGAAGAAGGGCCAGACCGTCGACCAGCGCGAGATCATCCGAAAGCTGGTCGCGCTGCAGTACAAGCGCAACGACGCCGCGTTCGCGCGCGGCAATTTCCGGGTGCGCGGCGACAGCCTGGAGATCTTTCCGTCGCACTATGAGGATACCGCGTGGCGCGTCGCCTTCTTCGGCGACGATATCGAGGAGATCACCGAGTTCGATCCCTTGACCGGCAAGAAGGTGGCGAATCTCGACTACGTCCGCGTCTATGCCAATTCGCATTATGTGACGCCGGGGCCGACGCTGAAGCAGGCGATGGAGGGCATCCGCCACGAACTGGCCGAGCGGCTGAAGGAACTGGTTGCCGAGGGGCATCTGCTGGAGGCGCAGCGGCTCGAGCAGCGCACCAATTTCGACCTGGAGATGATCGCGGCGACCGGAAGCTGTGCGGGGATCGAGAATTACAGCCGCTTCCTGACCGGCCGCCTGCCCGGCGAGCCGCCGCCGACGCTGTTCGAGTATCTCCCCGAAAACGCGCTGCTGTTCGTCGACGAGAGCCACCAGACGATCGGCCAGATCAACGGCATGTCGCGCGGCGACCACCGCCGCAAGATCACGCTGGCCGAATATGGCTTCCGCCTGCCATCGGCGATCGACAACCGGCCGCTGCGTTTCAACGAATGGGACGCGATGCGCCCGCAGACCACCTATGTCTCCGCGACGCCGGGCGACTGGGAGATGGAGCAGACCGGCGGCGTGTTCGCCGAACAGGTGATCCGCCCGACCGGCCTGATCGACCCGCCGGTCGAGATCCGCCCGGTCGAGGAACAGGTGCAGGACCTGATCCAGGAATGTCGCAAGGTGGCCGAGGGCGGCTATCGCACGCTGGTGACGACGCTGACCAAGCGGATGGCCGAGGATCTGACCGAATATATGCACGAGGCCGGCCTGAAGGTCCGCTACATGCATTCGGACACCGAGACGCTGGAGCGGATCGAGCTGATCCGCGACCTTCGCATGGGGGTGTACGACGTGCTGGTCGGCATCAACCTGCTGCGCGAGGGACTCGATATTCCCGAGTGCGGGCTGGTGGCGATCCTCGATGCCGACAAGGAGGGGTTCCTGCGTTCGGAAACGTCGCTGATCCAGACGATCGGCCGCGCCGCGCGCAACGTCGACGGACGGGTGATCCTCTATGCCGACCGCATGACCGGCAGCATGGAACGCGCGCTCAACGAGACCAATCGCCGGCGGGAAAAGCAGCAGGCCTACAACGCCGAACACGGCATCACCCCGACGACGATCCGCCGCGACATCGGCGACATCATCGCGCACGTCGCGTCGAAGGATCAGGTGACGGTGGAGATCGAGGCCGACCGTCCGCACATGGTCGGCCACAATCTGCGCAGCTATATCGAGAGCCTCGAAAAGAAGATGCGCGACGCCGCCGCCAATCTGGAGTTCGAGGAGGCGGGCCGGCTGCGCGACGAGATCCGGTCGCTGGAGGCCGAGGAGCTTGGCCTGCCGCCGAGCGAGCACAAGGCGCCGCTGATGGGCCGTTCGACCGAGGGCAAGCCCGGCACGCGCAAGACCCGTTATGGCAAGACCCAGCGCAAGTTCGGCGGCGCCGGGCGCGCCTGACCGGCGCGTCGTTCGCGCAACCTCGGCGAGCCGGTCGGCGCGTGCGGCGGCGAAAGGTTGAGGCCGGCCCCCGCTTCGCCCATAGAAGCGGGATGCGTCGTGTCCTTCCCATCCGTGCGCTCGCGCCCGTCGCGCTCGCCGTCGCCGTGCTTGCCGGCTGCGTGCCGCAAGGCAGCCCGCCGGCTCCCGAGCCGCCCGCACGGCCCGTTCCGGTGCCGTCGCCCCAACCGGCGCCGCCTCCGCCGCCTGAGCTGGGCGCGGACTGGCGCGACTGGCCGCTGACGCCCGGCGACTGGGTTTATCGGCAGGATGCGCGCGGCGGCATCGCGCTCTATGGCCGTCCCGGCGCCGATGCCGCGCTGACGCTGCGCTGCGACCGTGCCGACCGCGCCATCTACCTGTCGCGCGCGGGCAGCGGCGCGACCGCCTTCACCGTCCGCACCAGCACGCAGGCGAAGACGCTGCCGGCGCAGCCTACCGGCGGATCGCCCGCCTATCTGGCGACGCGGATCGCCCCTGACGATCGGCTGCTCGACGCGATGGGGTTCAGTCGCGGGCGCTTCATCGTCGAGACCGCCGGGATGGCGCCGCTGGTGGTGCCTGCCTGGGCCGAGGTGCTGCGGATCGTCGAGGACTGCCGCGACTGATCGGGCCGTTCATGCGTTGATCGCGCATGAAGGAGACCCGTCGTGATCCGCAAGCTCAAGTCCGGCGAATACCGCCTCTATTCGCGCAAGGTCGATCCGGCGACGCACAAGCGCCGCAACCTCGGCACCTTTGCCAGCCGCGCGGCGGCCGAGAAGCACGAGCGCGAGGTGCAATATTTCAAGAGACACTGAAGGGGTGCCGCGCGCCGCTCACCGGCGAACCGCAGACCTGAGAGAATCGGTCAGAATCAAAAACATTTCAAGACTTGAATGCTGATGCCGGGTGATTCACATATGGGGCGTGCCCGGATACGTGGCACGGTGTTTCAACAAGCGAAAGGAGGTGATCCGATGTCTCATGGTTCAGCAATGGGGTCGGTTCAGTTCGTTCGGGAGACGCGCCGCTAAATCCGCCGGTCCGGGCGGGGGGTATCCTCCCCCAGTCAACGCCCGGTCCACAGGATGAAGCGGTCCGCATGGTCTCCCGGGCTGGAGCTTCCGGCCGCTGACCATGTCGGAGGTCGCCGGGTGCCTTGGACGGGCATCCGGCGGCCTCTTTCATTTTGACGCCCGCGCAAAGGGGAACGGCATGGCCGACCGCATCCTGGTCTTCTACGGTTCCTATCGCCGCGACCGCATGGGTATCCGGCTGGCCGACTATCTGGTCGCCGGGCTGCGCGCGCGCGGCGCCGATGTCGAGCTGATCGACGCCAAGGCGGTCGACCTGCCGATGCTCGACCGGATGTACAAGGAATATGCGCCGGGCGAGGCGCCGCCGGCGATGGCCGATCTGGCCGCCAAGATCGTCGCCGCCGACGCCTTTGTCTTTGTCACCGGCGAATATAACTGGGGGCCGCAGCCGGGGCTCAAGAACCTGACCGACCATTATCTGGAGGAATGGTTCTGGCGGCCCGCGGCGATCGCCAGCTATTCGGCCGGGCGATTGAGCGGCGCGCGCAGCAATTCGATCTGGCACGCCATCCTGAGCGAGATGGGGATGGCGGTGATCTCCTCGACGCTGACGGTCGGGCCGATCGGGCAGACGCTGGACACCGCCGCGCAGCCGATCGGTGACGGCGGCGCGGCGCTCGACCGCCAGTTCCCGCGCTTCGCCGACGATCTGGCGTGGTGGACCGAGGCGGCACGCGCGCAGCGCGCCCGGCAGGCGCCGCCCTATTGAGCGCGCGGGTACCGGCGACCGCAAGCGCCATCGCCCTGCTCGCGCTGTCGGCGTGCGCGGGGGGCAACTACCGGCCGGTCAGCGACCAGCCGGTTCGCATCGGCAAGCCCTACACCATTCGCGGCGAGACCTATGTCCCCGCCGCCGACCCGACCTATGACGTGCTCGGCTATGCCAGCTGGTACGGCAGCGAATCCGGCAACCGCACCGCCAACGGCGAGCGGTTTCGCCCGGCGTGGATCACCGCCGCGCATACCAGCCTGCCGCTGCCGACCTATGTCGAGGTGACCGCGCTCGATACCGGCCGGCGGATCGTGGTGCGGGTCAACGATCGCGGCCCGTTCGTGAAAGGGCCGCGCATCATCGACCTGTCGCGCGGCGCGGCGGAGCAGCTCGGGATGCGCGGGCAGGGCGTCGCGCCGGTGCGGGTCCGCCGGATCGAGCCGTCCGAGGGCGACCGCGCGCGGCTGCGCAAGGGCAAGCCGACGCGCGCCCTGCCGCCGGTGGATGAGGCGACGCTGCGCAACCTGCGCGGGCAGCTTTCGGCGGCGGGCTTCTAGACGCGGTCGCGCGCCGCCTTGCCGAACAGGCCCGCCGATATCAGCCACAGCGTCGAGAACACGCCGGTGCCGAGCGCGACCTCATATACGCCGGCATAGCCGGGCGAGGCCCATCCCGCCGCCAGCGCGATCCCGCCGACGAGCGCCTGAGCGGCGGCGGTGGTTGCCATCACCCGCGCCATCCCCGCCGCGCGGAACCGCGCGAGCGCGGCGCCAACGGCGGCGATGGCGATGACGCCGACGAACAGCAGGTTGGCGGGGTTGTCCTCATCGCCAAGGATGCCGACCGCACCGTTGACCCACAATAGCAGGAAGGCGGCGACAACCGCGATGCCGCAGCCGGCGCGATAGGCGATGTCGCGCGACCGGCGCACCACCAGTTCCATCGTCAGCCCGGCCCCGCCGAGCAGCACCGCCATCGCGACATAGTCGAACGCGGTCCACGGCGCCCCGGCGATCGCGGGAAGCAGCAGGACAAATCCCGCGATGCCCCAGACGATCACCCGCCAGGGAATGCGGTGCCGCGCGGGGTCGGTGTTGGTCGTGTCGGTCATGGTCGAGCCTCATGCTTGTGGAGGCCCGTCGTCTAACCGGCGCACCGGTGAGCGGCATGAGCGGCAGGTGAGCAATTGCTGAAATCGAAGGTCAGCCCTCCGCCGCCAGCCCCTTGAGCCGATACAGCACCTCCAGCGCCTCGCGCGGGCTGAGCGCGTCGATGTCGAGCGCGTCGAGTTCGTGGCGGAGCGCATCGACCGCGACTTCCTCCGCTTCAGCCGCCGCCGCGAACAGCGGCAGATCGTCCAGCCCCGCCGCGATGCCGCCGGTCTTCGCGCGTCCGGCCTCCAGCTTGTCGAGCACCGCCTTGGCGCGCTTGATCGTCACAGGGGGTAGCCCGGCCAGCCGCGCGACCGCGAGCCCGTAACTACGGTCGGCCGCGCCCTCGGCCACCTCATGCAGCAGGACCAGATCGCCCTTCCACTCGCGCGCGCGGACGTGGTGGAGGGTCAGCGCGTCGCAGCGTTCGGCCAGCCGGGTCAGCTCGTGATAATGGGTGGCGAACAGGCAGCGGCAGCGGTTGTCCTCATGGATCGCCTCGACCACCGCCCAGGCGATCGCCAGCCCGTCATAGGTGCTGGTGCCGCGCCCGACCTCATCGAGGATGACGAAGCTGCGCGGCGTCGCCTGCGCCAGGATCGCGGCGGTCTCGACCATCTCGACCATGAAGGTCGATCGCCCGCGCGCGAGATTGTCCGAGGCGCCGACGCGGCTGAACAGCCGGTCGACCAGCCCCAGCGTCGCGCGAGTGGCGGGAACATAGCTGCCCGCCTGTGCAAGCACCGCGATCAGCGCGTTCTGGCGCAGGAAGGTCGACTTGCCGCCCATGTTCGGCCCGGTCACCAGCCATAGCCGTGACGTTTCCGACAGGGCGCAGTCGTTGGCGACGAAGCGGCCCCCCGATCGGGCGATGGCGGTCTCGACCACCGGATGGCGTCCACCCTCGATTTCGAAACAGGCGTGGTCGACCAGCGTGGGCAGCGCCCAGCCGCCCTCCGCCGCGCGCTCGGCCAGCCCCGCCGCGACGTCGATCCGCGCGAGCGCGTCGGCAGTGCGGGCGATCGCCTCGCGAGTCGCCAGCGCCTGCGCGGTCAGATCCTCCAGATGCGCGGCCTCGGCGGCGAGGGCGTGGGCGCCGGCCTGGCCGACCTTGATCGCCACCTCGTGCAATTCGGGGGCGTTGAAACGGACCACCCCGGCGAGTGTCTGGCGGTGGGTGAAGCCCGAATCGGGGCGCATCAGCGGATCGGCGGCGCGCGCCGGCACCTCGATATGATAGCCGAGCACGCCGTTGTGACGGATCTTGAGCGTGGGCGTGCCGGTCGACTCGCGATATTGCGCCTCCAGCGCGGCGATCGCGCGGCGGCCGCCGGCCCCGGCATCGCGCAGGTCATCGAGCGCGGCGTCATATCCCTCCGCGATATAGCCGCCATGCGCGGCGTCGATCGGCGGAGCGGGGACCAGCGCGCGCGCGAGCAGATCGATCAACGCGCCGTGCCCCTGGAGCCGGGGCGCCAGTGCGACCAGCAGCGGCGGCTCGCTGAGTTGGCCGAGCGTCTCGCCCAACCGCCATGCGCCGTCGAGCCCGTCGCGGAGCTGGCCGAGATCGCGCGGGGAGCCTCGCCCCGCCGCCAGCCGACCCAGCGCGCGGCCGATGTCGGGCAGCGCACGCAGCGTGGCGCGGGTCCGCTCGCGCAGGCCGGAGTCGTCGTGGAAAAGTTGGACCAGCGCCAGCCGGCCCTCGATCGCCGCCTTGTCCATCAGCGGCGCGGACAGGTCGGCGCCGAGCAGCCGTGCGCCCGCGCCGGTGACGGTCCGGTCGATCGCGTCGAGCAGCGATCCGGCGCGGGTGCCGGCGGTGCTGAGCGTCAGCTCCAGGCTCTCGCGCGTCGCCGCGTCGATCGCCATCGCCGCTTCGGATCGGGAGACGCGCGGCGGGCGGAGGAACGGCAGGCTGCCGCGCGCGGTATGCTCCAGATAGGCGATCAGCCCGCCCGCCGCCGCCAGCGCCGCGCGCGACATGCGGCCATAGCCGTCGAGCGTGGCAACGCCGTGAAGGTGCTTGAGCCGGTCCTCGCCGCGTGCGCTGTCGAAATCGGCGCGGGGCCGGTGGACGGTGGCGTCGGGCCACCCGTCCTCGGCGGCGACCACTTCCGCCGCACCCAGCCGCGCCAGCTCGGCGCCCAGACCGGCGACATCGGTCTCGATCACCTCGAACCGCCCGGTCGAGATGTCGGCGGCGGCGATCGCCACCCCGCCACCCGCCTCGCCCACCGCCGCGCACCAGTTGGCGGTGCGAGAATCGAGCAGAGTCTCCTCGGTCAACGTGCCCGCCGTCACCACGCGGATGATCGCGCGGGCGACCAGCGCCTTGCTGCCGCGCGCCTTCTTCGCTTCCTCGGGGCTTTCGATCTGGTCGGCGATGGCGACGCGGTGCCCGGCCTTGATCAGCCGGGCGAGATACCCCTCCATGCTGTGCGCCGGCACGCCGCACATCGGGATCGGCGCGCCGCCGTGCTCGCCGCGCGCGGTCAGCGCGATGTCGAGCACCGCGCTGGCTACCTTCGCATCGTCGAAGAACAGCTCGTAGAAATCGCCCATCCGGTAGAACAGCAGGCAATCGTCCGCCTCCGCTCGCAACGCGAGATACTGGGCCATCATCGGCGTGGGGGCGGCGTCGGCCATCGCGGCTGGGTAGCGGGGCAGTGAGATTGACCGCAAGCCCCGATCTCCCTTCGACAAACGGCGTGGGCGCGGTTTAAGGGACTGTCTCCAGCGAGAGGGGTAGGCGATGTCCGAAGAAGCCAGCGTGCAATTTTCCGAACGAGAGGCGCTGCTGTTCCACTCGGAAGGGCGCCCCGGCAAGATCGAGATCGTCGCGTCGAAGCCGATGGCGACCCAGCGTGATCTGGCGCTGGCCTATTCCCCCGGCGTGGCGGTGCCGGTGCAGGCGATCGCCGACGATCCCGCCACCGCCTATGACTATACCGCCAAGGGCAATCTGGTCGCCGTCATCTCCAACGGCACCGCGATCCTCGGCATGGGCAACCTCGGCGCGCTGGCGTCGAAGCCGGTGATGGAGGGCAAGGCGGTGCTGTTCAAGCGCTTCGCCGACGTCGACGCGATCGACATCGAGCTGAAGTCCGAGAACGTCGACCGCCTGATCGATGCGATCGAGCTGATGGAGCCGAGCTTCGGCGGCATCAACCTGGAGGATATCAAGGCGCCCGAATGCTTCATCATCGAGCAGACGCTTCGGGAACGCATGAACATCCCGGTGTTCCACGACGATCAGCACGGCACGGCGATCATCACCGCCGCCGGCCTGGTCAACGCCTGCCTGCTGACCGGCCGCAAGCTGGAGGACATCAAGGTGGTGGTGAACGGCGCCGGCGCCGCCGCGATCGCCTGCACCGAGCTGATCAAGGCGCTGGGCGTGCGCCACGACAACGTCATCATGTGCGACCGTACCGGCGTTATCTATCAAGGCCGTGAGGACGTGAACCAGTGGCAGTCGGCGCACGCCGCGCGCACCGAACGCCGCTCGCTGACCGACGCGCTGGTCGGCGCCGACGTGTTCCTGGGTCTGTCCGCCGCCGGCGCGCTCAAGCCCGAGATGGTCAAGGACATGGCCAAGGCGCCGATCATCTTCGCCATGGCCAACCCCGAGCCGGAGATCCGGCCGGAGGCGGCGACGGCGGTGCGCCCCGACGCGATCGTCGCGACCGGCCGTTCGGATTATCCGAACCAGGTCAACAATGTCCTCGGTTTCCCCTTCATCTTTCGTGGCGCGCTCGACGTGCGCGCGACCGGCATCAACGACGCGATGAAGATCGCCGCCGCCAACGCGATCGCCGAACTGGCGCGCGAGCGCGTGCCGGAAGAGGTCGCGGCGGCCTATGGCGTGCGCCACGTGTTCGGGCCGGAATATATCATCCCGGCGCCGTTCGATCCCCGACTGATGGAGGTGGTGCCCGCGGCGGTCGCGCAGGCGGCGATGGATTCGGGGGTGGCGACCAAGCCGATCCTCGACATGGCCGCGTACCGCCAGGCGCTGCGCGCGCGGCTCAACCCGACCACGTCGGTGCTGACCCTCGCCTACGAAGGCGCGCGCGCGCATCCCAAGCGCGTGCTGTTCGCCGAGGGCGAGGAGGAAGTGGTGCTGCGCGCCGCGATCGCCTTCCGCGAAGGGGGTTACGGCACGCCGGTGCTGGTCGGGCGCGACGACGTGCACGATCGGCTGCGCGCGCTGGGGGTCAATGACCCCGAGAGCTATGAGGTCCACAACAGCCGCACGTCGCGGCTGGTGCCGACGATGGTCGACTTCCTCTACCAGCGGCTGCAACGGCGCGGCTATCTGCGCCGCGATGTCGAGCGGATGATCAATCAGGACCGCAACATCTTTGGCGCGGTGCTGCTCCAGCTCGGTGAGGCGGATGCGATGATCACCGGCGTCACGCGTACCTATGCCCATTCGATCCGCGAGGTCCGCCGCGTGATCGACCCCGAGGCGGGCCGCACGCCGTTCGGCGTCCACGTGCTGGTCGGGCAGAGCCACACCGTGTTCATGGCGGACACGACGATCAACGAGCGGCCGAGCGCCGAGGAACTGGCCGACATCGCCGAGCAGACCGCGGCGGTGGCGCGGCGGATGGGGCACGAGCCGCGAGTCGCCTTCCTCAGCTATTCGACCTTTGGCAATCCGCCGGGGCAGTGGCTGGAGAACCTGCGCGAGGCGGTCAAGGTGCTCGACGCCCGCCAGGTCGGGTTCGAATATGAAGGCGAAATGTCGCCCGACGTCGCGCTCAATCCGCGCCAGCTGGCGAATTACCCGTTCGCGCGGCTGTCCGGCCCGGCCAACGTGCTGATCATGCCGGGCCTGCAATCGGCCAACATCTCGGCCAAGCTGCTGCGCGAGCTGGGCGGCGACAGCGTGATCGGCCCGATGCTGATCGGCATGGAAAAGCCGGTGCAGGTCGCGGTGATGACCAGCACCGCCAGCGAACTGGTGACGCTGGCGGTGCTCGCCGCGGGCGGGATCGCGCGATAGGACGAAACCGCCCCGGCGCGCCCGCGGGGGACGCGCCGGGAGCGTGGTTCGATCAGCCGTCGATCCGCGTCTGGATCGACGCGTTGACGATGCCGCCGTCGACGGTGATCGTGTCGCCGACGACATAGTCGCCCGCGCGGCTGGCGAGGTAGATCGCCGCCGCCGCCATGTCTTCCGGCTCACCGATCCGGCGCGACGGAATCGCCTGCGCCACCGAATCGCCATGGTCGCGCGCGTCGCGGTTCATCTCGCTGGCGAACGCGCCGGGGGCGATCGAGGTGACGTTGATCGAATCCTCGATCAGCCGCGCGGCGATGCGCTTGGTCAGATAGATCAGCGCCGATTTCGAGGCGTGGTAGCTGTAGGTTTCCCACGCGTTCAGCCGCTGGCCGTCGATCGAGGTGATGTTGATCACCTTGGCCGGACGCGCCCGGCTCGCCCCGGCCTTGAGCATCGGGTGCAGCGCCTGGGTGAGGAAGAACGGCGACTTGACGTTCAGGTCCATCACCTTGTCCCAGCCGCTTTCCGGGAAATCCTCGAACGGCACGCCCCACGCCGCGCCGGCGTTGTTGACCAGGATGTCGAGATGATCCTCGCGCTCGCCGATCTGCGCGGCCAGCGCCTTGCACCCTTCCACCGTCGACACGTCCTGCGGCAGCGCGATCGCGTTGGGGCCAAGTTCGGCGACGGCGTCGTCGCAGGCAGCGGCCTTGCGCGACGAGATGTAGACCTTGGCCCCCTGGGCGATGAAGCCGGCGGCGATCATCTTGCCGATGCCGCGCGACCCGCCGGTGACGAGCGCGATCCGTCCGTCGAGGCGGAACAGGTTGGTGGTGTCCATCGTCATTGTCTCCTGATGTCGGTCCGGCCCGACGCTTGCCCGTCATGGGCACGCATCGCCGGTCCCCTGGGTGATCGGGTTATCCGCCGCGCTTCAGCGTCTCGCGGGCGATGATGAGCTGCTGGATCTGGCTGGTGCCTTCGTAGATGCGGAACAGGCGGACATCGCGGTAGAGTCGCTCGATGCCATAATCGGCGATGTAGCCGGCGCCGCCGAAGATCTGGACCGCGCGGTCGGCGACGCGGCCGACCATCTCGCTGGCGAAATATTTGGCGGCGGCCGATTCCATCACCACGTCCCGGCCCGCGTCCTTTGCGGCGGCGGTTTCCAGCACCATCGCGCGCGCGACCAGCGCCTCGGTCTTGCTGTCGGCGATCATCGCCTGGATCAACTGGTGCTCGGCGATCGGCTTGCCGAACTGGCGGCGCTCGGTGGCGTAGGCGACACAATCCGCGATCAGCCGTTCGGCCACCCCGACGCACACCGCCGCGATATGCAGCCGGCCGCGATCGAGCACGCGCATCGCGATCTTGAAGCCCTCGCCCTCCGCGCCCAGCCGGTTGGCGGCGGGGACGGGGACGTCGTCGAGGATGACGTCGGCGACCTTGGCGCCCTTTTGCCCCATCTTGTGCTCGGGCTCGCCGATCGACACGCCGGGCAGGTCGCGCGGGACGAGGAACGCCGATACCCCGCGCGCGCCGGGATCGTCGCCGGTGCGCGCCATCACCGTGAACAGGTCCGCCTTGTCGGCATTGGTGATGAACCGTTTGGTGCCCGACAGGCGATAGACGTCGCCGTGGCGCACCGCGCGCGTCTTGACCGCCCCCGAATCCGATCCGACGTCGGGTTCGGTCAGCGCGAAGCTGGTGATGATGTCGCCGCTGGCGATGCGCGGCAGCCACGCCGCCTTTTGTTCCGGGGTGCCGGCCATCACCAGCCCCTGCGACCCGATCCCGACATTGGTGCCGAAGCTCGACCGGAACGCCGGGGTGGTGCGCCCCAGTTCGATCGCGACGCGTGCTTCCTCGGCCATCGTCAGGCCCAGCCCGCCATATTCCTCGGCGATCGACAGGCCGAACAGGCCCATCGCCTTCATCTCGGCGATCACCTCGCCCGGAATCGCGTCCGCCGCCTCGACCGCGCTTTCCAGCGGGCGGAGCCGCTCCGTCACGAAACGCCGTACCGTTTCGATCAGGGCGTCGAATGTGTCCGGATCGAGCGCCATCGCTTTCCCTCCTATCCACGTTTGCCGACCTGCTAGTCGGGGATGGGGAAGCCCGCAAGTGCAGCATACCGCTTTTTCAAATGCCGATTGACGGGGCGATGGCCGATCCTATGCTGCCGCGAAAATGTGAGGAGTGGTTATGCGTTTCGTGGGCAAGCGCGCTGTGGTGACCGGCGGCGCATCCGGGATCGGCCGAGCGACGGCGGAGAGGCTCGCGCAGGACGGTGCCGAGGTGTGGATCGGCGACATCGACGATGCCGGGGGCGAAGCGGTGGCGGCGGCGGTGGGTGGTCGGTATCATCGCTGCGACGTCAGCGACCCCGTCCAGATCGCGGCGCTGGTCGGCGCGGCGGACGCGGCGGGCGGGCTCGACCTGCTGGTCAACAACGCCGGCGCGGGCGGATCGCGCGAGCGGATCGACGCGATCTCCGCCGACGAGTGGGACCGCACCCATGCGTTGCTGCTGCGATCGGTGGTGATGGGGATCCGCCATGCCGCGCCGCTGATGGCGAAGCGCGGCGGCGGCGCGATCGTCAACACGTCCTCCGTCTCCGCGTTCCAGTCGGGCGCGGCGCCGATCGCCTATTCCGTGGCGAAGGCGGCGGTGATCCACCTGACCCGGCTGGCGGCCGCCGAACTGTCGCAGCACAATATCCGGGTCAACGCGGTCGCGCCCGGCTTCATCACCACCAACATCTTCACCGCGTCGCTGGGCATGACCGGCGCGGCGCGCGACCAGGCCAACGCGATGATCGCCGGGGCGGCGGCGCAGGCGCAGCCGGTGCGCCGCGCCGGCCGGCCCGAGGATATCGCCGCCGCCATCGCCTATCTGCTGAGCGACGAGGCCGGCTTCGTCACCGGCACTCACCTGCTGGTCGACGGCGGCATGAACATCGGCCCGCGTCATAGCTGGGACCCCGACGTACCCAGCTTCTTCGATGCGATCGGC
This sequence comes from Sphingomonas sp., assembly GCF_035555815.1. Taxonomy (GTDB): domain Bacteria; phylum Pseudomonadota; class Alphaproteobacteria; order Sphingomonadales; family Sphingomonadaceae; genus Sphingomonas. The sequence continues at coordinate 7,127 of NZ_DATMGG010000059.1, read as the reverse complement.
AAGGCGGCCGGCCAGTGAGCACTGCCGCGTCGGATGCGCGGGCGGGCGCGCTGCCGCCCGTCCGGCGGATCGGGCAGGGGACGATGCTGGCCTATGCGTTCGGCGCGGTCGCCTATGGCGTCAAGGATTCGGGGTTCGGCACCTTCCTGCTGCTGTTCTACAACCAGGTGATCGGACTGCCCGCGGCAACGGTCGGGCTGGTGGTGATGTGCGCGCTGCTGATCGACGCGCTGATCGATCCGGCGGTGGGCTTCCTGTCCGATCGCACGCGCGGCCGGTGGGGGCGGCGGCACCCGTGGATGTACGCGGCGGCGCTGCCGATCGCGGTGGGCTGGATATTCCTGTGGAACCCGCCGGCGCTGTCCGAACCGGCGACGTTGCTGTGGCTGTTCGTGATGGCGGTGGTCGTGCGATCGGCGGTGTCCTGCTACGAAGTGCCGTCGGTGGCGCTGACGCCCGAGCTGACCGCCGACTATGACGAGCGCACGCGGATCATGGCCTATCGCTACCTGTTCGGCTGGGCGGGCGGGCTGGTGATGCTGGTCGCGGCCTATCAGGTCTTCCTCGCGCCGACCCCCGCCTTTGCCAACGGGCTGCTCAACCGCGCCGGCTATGCCAATTTCGCGATCGCGGGCGCGGTGCTGATGGCGGTGGCGATCCTGGCGTCGGCGCTGGGTACCCACCATGAGATCAAGCACCTGCCGCGCCCGGACCTGCGCGGCGGCACGCTTCGTTCGAGCTTTGCCGAACTGATGGCGACGGTGCGCAACCGCGCGTTCCTGGTGCTGATGCTGGCGGGGGTGTGCGCCTACACCAATCAGGGGATCAGCTATGCGCTGTCCAACTATCTCTACAGCTATGTGTGGGGATTCCGGGGCGCGACCTTCGTCTATCTGATGTTCGTGCTGTTCACCGGCGTTGTCCTGGCGTTCCTGTTCGCGCCGCGCGCCGCCAAGCGGTTCGGCAAGCCGCGCACCGCCGCGGTGGCGGTGTCGCTGGCGATGCTGTTCCAGACCGCACCCTATTGGCTGCGGCTGGCGGGGTGGTTTCCCGACGTCGGTGCGCCGCTGCTGATCCCGACGCTGTTCGGCACCTATATCCTGTCCACCGCGCTCAACGTGTCCGCGTTCATCATCGGCGCGTCGATGATGGCCGACGTGGTCGAGGATTCGGAAACCCGCACCGGCATGCGATCCGAAGGCGTGTTCTTCGCCGGATCGTTCTTCGTCCAGAAATGCACGTCGGGCATCGGCATCTTCCTGGCCGGGCTGATCCTGGCGATGGCGGGTTTCCCGGAAAAGGCGACGCCGGGCATGGTGCCGGTGGCGACGATCGACCGGCTGACGATCGTCTATGGCGGGATCTACCTCGCGCTGGCGTTCACTTCCGCGCTGCTGTTCCTGCGTTTCCCGTTCGGCAAGGCCGAACATGACGCGCGCATCGCGCGGATGGCGGGGGCGTAGACTTGGGGAGTCCGCAGGGGCTGAACGGCAATGCCCGCCGATGGAGCGGACTCCACCGACGGGCACCATTTCCTCCCCAGGAAACCTTTGATCCTGGCCGGCGCGGGCCTGGTTGGGAGCAACCCCGCGCCGGCGGGAACCTCACCCCAGCCGGCCGAGCCGGTGGTAGAGGTTCGAGAACTTGGCCGAACGCGGCTCGTCGGCGATGCGCTTCACATAGTCGCCGATCGCTTCCTTCATCAGGTCGAAGTCCTCGGTCGAGAAGACGGCGCGGCTGCGATTGGGTTCGGTGGTCATGGCTCTTCTCCTTTCTGTGAGTCACCTCAGGCGGCTTCGGTGAACTGGGCCGATTCGGTCGATTCGGCGAGCGCGGTGGTCGAGCTTTGCCCGCCGGCCAGCGTCGTCGCGATCAGATCGAAATAGCCGGTGCCGACCTCGCGCTGGTGCTTGGTCGCGGTGTAGCCGTTGGCTTCGCTGGCGAACTCCGCCTGCTGCAGCTCCGAATAGGCGGCCATGCCGCGGTCCTTGTAGCCGCGCGCCAGCTCGAACATGCCGTGGTTGAGCTGGTGGAAGCCCGCCAGCGTCACGAACTGGAACTTGTAGCCCATCGCGCCGATCTCCCGCTGGAAGCGGGCGATGGTGTCCTTGTCGAGGTTCTTTTCCCAGTTGAAGCTGGGCGAGCAATTGTACGCCAGCATCTTGTTCGGATGTTCCTTCTTGATCGCCTCGGCGAAACGGCGGGCGTCGTCGAGGTTGGGGTAGGAGGTTTCCCACCACAGCAGATCGGCATGTTCGGCGAACGCTAGCCCGCGCTTGATGCAATGATCGACGCCGGTGCCGTCCTTGAGGCGGAAGAACCCCTCCGGCGTACGCTCGCCGGTCAGGAACTCGCGGTCGCGCTCGTCGACGTCGCTGGTGATCAGCTTCGCGCTTTCGGCATCGGTGCGGGCGCAGATGATCGTCGGCACGCCCGACACGTCGGCGGCGAGCCGCGCGGCGTCGAGGTTGCGGATGTGCGCCTGCGTCGGGATCAGCACCTTGCCGCCCAGATGGCCGCACTTCTTTTCGGAGGCGAGCTGGTCCTCATAATGCACGCCCGCCGCGCCCGCCGCGATGTACGCCTTCATGATCTCGAAGCAGTTGAGCGGGCCGCCGAAGCCGGCCTCGGCATCCGCGACGATCGGGGCGAACCAGTCGCGGGTCGCGCCGCCTTCCATATGCTCGATCTGGTCGGCGCGCTGGAGCGTCGCGTTGATGCGGCGCGCCAGTTCCGGCCCGGCGTTCGACGGGTAGAGCGACTGGTCGGGATACATCTGCCCGGCGGTGTTGGCGTCGGCGGCGACCTGCCAGCCCGACAGATAGATCGCCTGCAATCCGGCGCGGACCATCTGCATCGCCTGGTTGCCGCTGAGCGCGCCGAGGGCGTTGATGTAATCCTCCGACTTGAGCAGTTCCCACAGCCGCAGCGCGCCGCGACGGGCGAGCGTATGCTCGACCGGCAGCGAGCCGCGCAGCTTGGCGACGTCGTCCGCCGAATAGGGCCGGACGATGCCGTCGAAACGGCCGGCGGGGGCGGGGACGAGGTCTTCGAAGCTGATCGACATTGTCGTGTCCTTTACAGTGCGGGGCCGATTTGGGTGAAGGTCACAGCAAAGTCACACGTGAACGCGCTTTTTCGGTGTGGGATTGTGCCTTTCACGCCATCGGCGGTTGTCGCGTTGTAAAAATATTTACAAAGCACTCCGGTTTTGCGAGAACGCCGGCGATGGCCGATCGCAAGCTCTTCGCCGGACATGCGGTGCGCCGGCTGCGGCGGACGCTGGGGCTGACCCAGGCGGCGATGGCCGAGGCGCTGGAGGTGTCGCCCAGCTACCTCAACCTGATCGAGCGCAACCAGCGCCCGCTGACCGCGACATTGCTGCTGCGGCTGGCCGAGGCGTTCGATTTCGACCCGCGCGCGCTGGCGGCGGGCGAGCCGGGCGGCGGCGCCCACGGGCTGCGGCGGCGGCTGGCCGATCCGATGTTCGCCGATCTGGCGGTCGATCGTGCCGAGGTGGAGGAATGGCTGGCGGGCGCGCCGGGCGGGGCGGAGGCGTTCGCGCGCGCCTATGACCGGATCGGGATCGGCAGCGGCGCGGCGGCGGACGAGGCGCCCGACGCCGGCACGCTGGTGCGGCGCGAGATCGAGCGGTGGCGCAACCATTTCACCGACCTCGACGCCGCCGCGGAGGCGCTGGCCGACGAACTGCGGCAGGGCGCGGGCGACCTGTTCGGCGCGATGGCCGAGCGGCTGCGCGTCAAGCACCAGCTATCGATCCGCATCCTGCCGCTGGAGGTGATGCCCGACGTGCGCGTGCGGCTCGACCTGCACGCGCGGCAACTGCAATTGTCGGAGACGCTCGACCCCGCCTCCCGCAGCTTCGCGCTGGCGCGGCAACTGGGGCAGAACGAGGCGCGCGGCGAGATCGACGCGCTGGCGCGCGGCGCCGGCTTTGCCGACCGCACCGCCGAGCGGATGTTTCGCCGCCACCTGACCGGTTATTTCGCGGCGGCGGTGATGATGCCCTATGCCCGCTTCCTGCGCGCGTGCGAGGCGACCGGATACGACCTGGAGCTGCTGCGGCGCCGGTTCGGGGCGAGCGCCGAACAGGTCGCGCACCGGCTGACCACCCTGCAACGCGTGGGCGCGCGCGGGCTGCCGTTCTTCATGCTGCGCACCGACCGCGCGGGGCAGGTGTCGAAGCGGTTCGCCGGGGCGAGCGGATCGCCGCTGGTCGAGGGACCGGGGCTGTGCCCGCTGTGGGATGTGTTCGCGGCGTTCGCGCGGCCCGACGAGCGGATCGTGCAGGTGGTGGCGCTGGAGGATGGCACGCGGTGGTTCACCAGTTCCCGCTGCGTCGGGCCGGCGGGCGGCTGGACCGGCGCGGTGCGCGCGCGGTTCGTGGTGACGCTTGGGCTGGCGGCCGAGGCGGCCGGCGGGCTGGCGGCGGCGCGCGGCATCGACCTGAGCGGCGCGGCGGCGCCGATCGGGCTGGGCTGCCGCGCGTGCACCCGCCCCGACTGTCCCCAGCGATCCGCCCCGCCGGCCGGGCGGGCGCAGACCGTCAACGAACGCGAAATGGGGGTGTCGCCGTTCGGGTTCGTCGGGGATTGGAAAAGTTAAGGCGAGCGATCGCTGCGTTCTCAAAATCCTCTTGAATGGAAATAGTTGTGTTCAGCCTGGCTACTCATTGGAATGAAACGGGCGCGGTAAATCCGGCTGACCAGCAGGTCTCGTTCCGTGATTTTCCCGGATAGTTCCACTTTTACGAGCCCCGGTTGCCTCCATTTCTTTCGAAGTGCTTCGGTCAGCAATGCTCCAGAGGGAGTGAATCGCCAGTCGCTGAGAGGAATCGCGCGACGCCGACACTTATCTGCGATCAAGATGTGGCCATGCTCGGAGGTGCCAACTACCGTGCCAGTCCATCGTATTTCTTTCCCGCTCCAGCCGATTAAAATTTTTGGTAGGTCGCATAAACTATCGGATGGTGGAGCCGGATTTCCACATGACAATATTGTAGACATGAAAATAGTTAGAAATACTATTTTTAATACTCTAATTAACATCTCTCTAGTTAAACTATAATAAAAAACCATACTGAAGCGGATATAATTTTTCATCACGATTGATCCAGTTCTTTTTGATAAAATACTGGAGATTGTAAGTTTTCTGAAGCCTATCCCCCCGCCACGCAATCGCCGTCACGGACGCCAGCGACGCTGCCGACGTCGAGGATGATCTTCGCCCGGCGGGAGAAGGTCAGCGCCTGCCAGCGGCCGCTGTTGCCGATCGCGGTGCGGCTGCGCAGGAAGGTGAGGTGGAGCAACTCGTACTGCTCCGGGTCGATCCGGCCGGCGTCGATCATGCAGCCCCAGCGTTCGACGTTCCACGCATAGTCACGCGCGATGCCGTCCTGGTCGATCGTCTCCGCCAGCGCGCGATACCACGCCAGGATCGCGCGCAGGCGTGGCCAGCGTTCCGCCGGCGGCATCGCGGCGAGCCTGGCGCGCAGGCGGGCGATGTCCTCATCGGCGGGGAGGCCGCCCTGCTGGACGCGGGTGTCGATCGCCCAGCGGACCTTGCGCGCGGTGATCGGTCCGTCCGGGAACACGCGCAGCAGATCGAGCCGGACCGTGTCGAGCAGCGCGACATAGGCGTCGGTCTGGATCTGCAACATCGCGTCGCTTTCGAAGATCGCGGTCAGTTCGGCGTCGAGCGTGGGCGAGAGATGGCCGGCGGCATCCTGTGCGGCGAGGATCGCGGTACGGCATTTCCGGGCGACCGGCACCGACAGGCACGGTTTCGACAGCAGCAGCTTGCCATAGGTGGGTGCGAGCAATCTCAGGCCGCGCTTGAACCGGCCGCGCGAGCGGAAGCTGTCGCGCCAGCGCACGAGCACCGGTTGCAGGCTGCCGGTGCCGAAATTCCACTGCGCCATGCCGACCGAGATCAACTGGCCGTCGAAATTGCCGGTCGGCATCGCCCAGCAGCCCATCGTCTCGGGAATCGCGGTTTCCGCCATGCGCGCGAAGATCGCCGCGCGATCGAGGCCGATGCCGGCGAGGCGATCGGCGGCGGCGGGATCGATGCGGAGGAAGGGGACGCCGTCGGTGCCGCCGGGGCTGTCGCCGACCATGCGGCAGGCGGGTGGGCCCTGCGGTGGCGGGGTCTGGGGCGCCGGGGTCTGGGGCGGCGATGTCTGGGGCGGCGGGGTCTGGGCGTGAACGGCCGGGACGGCGAAAGCGAGGGTGGCGGCCACGACGAACGGAAGGAACGGGCGCGCCATCGGTTGTCCTTGGTTGGCCGGACGGCGATCCTATCGTCGCGGGCGGTGCGGGCAAGCGCGCGTTTTCGCGGATCGGCCTCACCCTTCCCGCCCCGGACGGGCGGGGCTCAGCGTTGGGCCTGGGCCGGTGCGGTCTCGATCAGCCAGCTATGGTTCTCGACGATCGTCGACGGCACCGGGCGGCCGCGCGCGTCGAGCGAGGGGCGGTAGCGGAAGCGTTGCTCGATCAGGCGGCAGGTGAGAGCGTCCAGCCGGGCATTGCCGCTCGACCGGGTGATCTCGCAGTCGCCGATGCGGCCATCGGTGCGGACCAGATAGCGCACCCCGACGGTGCCGCCGATGCCGGCGTCGCTCAGATCGCGTGGGAAGTCCGCATTGCGGAGCCGCCCGCCGATGCGGCGCGGCGGGGTCTCGTCCTCCCAGCCGCCGCCGTCGCCGTCGCCCGATCCGCCGCTGCCGGTGCCGTCGCCGATCCCGCCCGCGCCGGTGCCGGGTCCGGGCCGGTCGGCCGCGCCGCTGGTCGGATCGCTGGCGGTGGCCGGCGCCGGCGAGGTGACCACCGGCGTGGGCAGGGGGATCGGGAGGATCGGGGGCGGCGCCATGATCTCGGTCGCGCGGGAATGGAGATTGGGCGGGGCCGCAGCCCCCTCCGGGCGGGTGTTGCGGACCGGATCGGGGACGACTTTCACCACCGGCGGCGGGGGCGGATCGGCGGTGATCGCGAACAGGTTGAGCGGGTCGCTCGCCGGCATCTGAAAGCGGATCGCGAGACCGGTGGCCAGCGCGTAGATCAGCAGCGCCTGCACCGCGATCGCGGCGATCGCCGGACCGATCCGGT
>NZ_DATMGG010000058.1:0-5789 GCF_035555815.1 Sphingomonas sp. | reverse complement strand
GCTCGGTTTCGCCCTTCTTGGTGAGGATCAGGATGACGCGGCCGTCATAGGTGCTTTCCACACCCTTGCTGGCCAGTTCGACGCGGAAATTCTCGGCCCCCACGGGCATCGCCAGCGCCATCGCGCTGACCATCAATGCCCCACCCAATACAGCCCGACCCATTGCCTGTCCCCCTTCAGTTACGACGTGTCCTGATCCGCTTCCCGTGAAATTTGCTGCACCGCATTACGTCGTTTGCTGCGCGGCAAGTCAAACCGTTTGGTCGCATAGCGCACAAAAATTCACATACAGTACACTATTCATCGCCACTGGTGCAGAAGTGTCACATTCGTGCGCTAGCCGCGATCGGCGGGACTCAGCGCGCCGGCTTCACCAGATGAAAATCGCTCTGCCGCCCGTCGATGTAGCGAACGCCCGTACCGTCGAAGAACGCATCTTCCTCCGACCGGAATGTCACCACTTGCCCGTCCCATTCGGGCACCGGTGCGGTCGCGCTCAGCTCGATCGACCAGGCGGTGTTCGGGCGCAGCTTGTACTCGCCGCGCGGATCGGCGTCCTGATTGTCCCAGAAACCGATCGACGCCCCGGCGGCGTGTCCGTGGAAACCGATCGGGTGCGAATAGATCGACGGCTTCAGCCCCTCGCCGATCGCCTTGGCCCGCGCGCGCGCCAGCACCGCGTTGCCGCTGTCGCCGACCCGGAACGAGGAGGTCAGCGCGTCCTGCACCCGGTTGTTCGCTAGCCGCCCGGCCTTCAGCCCCGCCGGCACGTCGGTTTCGCCGTCACGCAGGACATAGCCTAGATGCTGGGTATCGGTGTTGAGCCCCATGTAGGTGATGCCGAAGTCGGTCCACAGCATGTCGCCCTTCTGGATCACGGAGTCGCCGCTCAGGTCGCCCTTCACGCCCTTGCGGAATGCCGAGACCGACGGCTGGAACCAGGTGGCGAGCTTCAGCGCCGCGATCTTCTCTCGCATCCACCATACGACGTCGTCGGTGGTGGTCCGCCCCGGCGTGATGACCTTTTCCGACAGCGCCTCGCCGATGATCGCGTGCGCCAGCCGCACAATCTCGGGATAGCGCGCCATCTCCCCCGGCACGCGCGTCTCCAGCCAGCCGACCGCGAGGTTTTCGTCGGGCTTGACCCGCGCGCGCAAATTCTCCGGCAGCGCGGCCATCATGTCCTGATATTGGCTGAGCGTGATGCCGTCGGCATAGGCGGTCAGCGACGACGAATTGATCGCGACCGTCTTGGGGTTACGCTCGGCGATGATCTGCGCGAGCCGCTTGAACTGATCGGGCTCCTTTTCCGGCACCCAGTCCGCCTTGAAGAAATCGGCGAGGCCGTAGCGGCTGACGGTGATCCGTTCGATCGGCTTGCCCGGGCCGGGATCGTAGAACACCAGGATCGTCCGCCGCCGCGCGTGCAAGCTCCTGGCGTCGAGCATCGTCTGGACGACAGGGTCCTCGAAATTCTCGCGCGCGATCAGGACCCACATGTCGACGTTATTGCGGCGCAGCAGATCGGGGATCACCGTGTCCAGCCGCTCCTTCAGCCAGCCGTCGCGCACCGCCGCCTGTTCGCGCAGCGTCAGCACGGTGGGATAGGCGGGGCGGTCGACCTCCTGCGTGTTGAGCGCGGCGGGCGCCTGTGCGTGCGCCGTGCCGGTCGCTGCCACCACCGCCGCCACGCCGATCGTCAGAAACCTGGAATACCGCTTCGTTCGCATCGTTATTCGCCCCCCGGCAATGCTGTCGTGATCGTTCGTCGTCGCGCGTGCGCCCGATCAGGGGCGCGGAATCAGGATCATGTCGGTCTGGAATCCGTCGAGGAACCGGAACGACGTGCCGTCGTAGAATCCGTCCTCCTCGAACATGAAGCGCGCTTCCTGCCCGCCCCATTCGGGCACCGCATGGCTAGCGTTGAGTTCGATCGACCAGGCGGTGTTGGGGTGGATCGGATAGGCGCCGCGGAACGGCACGCCCGACTGATCCTCCCACGCGCCAATCCACGGGCCGGCGCCGTGGCCGTTATAGCCGATCGCATGCGAATAGACCGATCCCTTCACCCCCTGCGCGGTGAACCGCTTGCGCGCGGCGGCCAGCACCTGATCACCGGTGCGGCCGGCCTGCAATTCGGCCGTGACGGCGCGCTGGACCACGTTCATCGCCGCCAGCCCGTCGCGCAGCCCCTTGGGCGCCTCGGTCTCGCCGGGGCGCAGCACATAGGCCATGCGCTGGACGTCGGTCTTGAGGCCCAGATAGCTGATCCCGAAATCGACGTGCAGCATGTCGCCCGGCTGGATGATCTCCTTGTTGCCCTGGCTCATGGTCGCGATTTCGAACGTCCCCATCTTGGGCCGCTGGATCGACACCGACGGCTGGAACCACGTATCCAGCTTCAGCGCGGCGATGCGTTCGCGGAACCACCACACCAGATCGTCGGTACTGGTGACGCCCGGCGTGATCGCGCGCTCGGAAAACCCTTCCTGGATGATCGCGTGGCTGATCCGCGACAGCGTCGGGTATGTCGCCATCTCCGCCGGGATGCGCGTTTCCATCCACCCCAGCCCAAGCCGGTCGTAGCTGACGAAACGGCCGGCGTATTTCGGCCCCAACGCGCGGGTCAGCTCGCGCAGATAGCTGGCGGTCATGCCGTCGGCGAGCGGGAATTCGGGGGTGATGTTGAGCGCGATCGACGACGGATCGCGATCCTCCACGATCTTCGCCAGCGTCGCCCATTGATCGGGTTGCGCGTCGGGATTCCACATCGGCTTGAAATCGCCGACCGCGTAACGCGCCAGCACCAGCCGCTCGACCGGCTTGCCCGCGCCCGGATCGAAGAACACCAGGATGGTGCGGCGGCGCGCGCTCAGCCAGTTGGCGGGCAGCATCGTCTCGGCGACCGGATCCTCGTTATATTCGCCCGCGACCATGATCCACATCGCGACCTTGTCGCGGCGCATCAGCATCGGGACCAGCGTGTCGAGCCGTTCCTTCAGCCAGCGATCCTCGACCTTGGCGCGTTCGGCCAGCGACAGGATGGCGGGCATCGCCGGGTCGATCTTTTCCTCGGCCCCTGCCGGCGCGCAGATTGCCGCCGCCACCGCCATCGCCAATGCCACCCACCGCTTCATGCATGCCCCCGCTGCCGACTCGTTGAGGGGATATACTGTATACTAAACCGGTGGAGTACAAGCGTTCGCAGAGCGATCAGCGATAATATGCCGAAGCGCGGTAAAAATGCCGCAAGGCGGCATCGCGTGGGTCACAGCGCGGCGGTGATCCGGCGCGATGCCGCCTGAAGTTCGGGAAGGATGCGGCGGTGCATATCCTCGGACGAGATCCGCGCGGTGGGGCAGCACACATTGAGCACGGCGATCGTCCGCCCCGATCCGTCGCGGATCGGCACGGAAACGGACTGGAGCCCGACCTCCAGTTCCTGATCGACGATTGCGAAGCCGTCGGCGCGCGCCTGCTCGATCAGCCCGCGCAGCTTGACCTTCGACATGACCGTGTTCGGCGTCAGCTTTTCCAGCGTCACCCGGTCCAGATAGGCGTGGAGCGCCGCCTCCGGCTCCATCGCCAGCAGCATCCGCCCGGTCGATACCGCGTGCGCCGGGGCGCGACCGCCCATTGCGAAGCTCACGCTCATCAGCCGGTCGGCGGTGGCCCGTGCGACATAGGTCGCGTCCTCCCCGGTCAGCACCGCGACGAACACCGATTCGCGCAGCGACTTCGACAGGTCGTTGATGATCGGCTGGATGATGTCGAGCATCCCCATCGACGACAGCGCGGAATAGCCGAGCTGGAGCACCTTTGGCTTGAGCGCGAACAGCTTCTCCGCCTTTTCGGCATAGCCTTCGCGCACCAGGGTCAACAGCAGCCGCCGCGCGCTGGCGCGGGTCATGCCGGTGGCGCGGGCGACGTCGCTCAGCGTCATGCGCGGCCGCGCGCGAGTAAAGGCGCAGATCACCTCCAGCCCGCGGGCGAGGGAATTGACGTAATCCCGGTCGTTGACGTCCAAGTCCAGCTCTTCGATCGCGTTCGCTTGCACTTAATGATCCCTCACTCGCGCGTTCGACCGCGCGTTGCGCATTTGAATGTGGTGGCAGTGACGCAAGCACTCGAACCGACTCAGACCGGGTCCGTCGCACCGACTCGTCGCAAGCAAGCTATCCACTAGCGAACAAGTGTGCGCAAGAATAGTGCGGAAACGGGGAGATCACAATCGTCATATTACGGTACTGAAACAGACGGCTGTCAGATTCGCTCAATGCAGGGCGCGCACCCCCGGCAGCGCCGCAACGCCTGCACGCCGTCGGTCGCTTTCAGTGGGAGCGGGCCGCGAACCAGATCACGTGGCGCGGGCCCTTGCCGTTCTGGCGCGCGCGCACCGCGACCTCCTCGACCGCGAAGCCGGCCTGCGCCAGCCGCCGGGTAAAGGCCGGGTCCGGTCCGGCCGACCAGATCGCCAGCACGCCGCCCGGCCGCAGCGCGCGCCGCGCCGCCGCCAGCCCCTGCGCGGTGTAGAGCCGGTCGTTGTCCTGGCGGGTCAGCCCGTCGGGGCCGTTGTCGACGTCGAGCAGGATGGCGTCATAGGCGCCGGGCGCCTCCGCGATCGCCAGCGCCACGTCGCGCTCGATCAGCCGCACGCGCGGATCGTCTAGGCACGACGCGGTGAGTTCGGCCATCGGCCCGCGCGCCCACGCGACGATCTGCGGCACCAGCTCGGCCACCGTCACGCGCGCGTCCGCCCCCAGCCGGCCCAGCGCCGCGCGCAGCGTGAAGCCCATGCCATAGCCGCCGATCAGCAGCGCCGGCGCCGGGCGGGCGCCCAGCCGGTCGCAGGTCATCGTCGCCAACGCTTCTTCAGACCCGTTCATCCGGGTGCTCATCAGCTCGTTGCGGTCGAGCACGATCATGAAATCAGCACCGCGCCGGTACAGGCGCAGCTCCTCGCCACCGGGGACGGCCGCGGTGTCGATCAGTTCGCGCGGCTGCATCGTCCGCGCGCTATTTCCGCGCCTTGCGTGCGGCGTAGCGCGCGTCGCGGGCGGCCTTGCGCTCCGCCTCGGTCAGCGGTGCCGGTGCCTTCGCCACACGTTCGGCGGCTTCGGCGGCGGCGCGCGCGGCGGCCGCGCGCGCTTCTTCCTTGGCCGCCTTGATCGCGGCGGCCTTGGCCCGGCTCGCCTCGGCGGCGGCGGCCTCGCGCTGCTCGCGCGCTTCGCGGCGCTTGGCCAGCTCCGCCTCATCGAGCGTCGGGCGCGCCTTCAGCGTCTCGAGCGCCTTTTGCTTGGCCTGGCTCGACAACGCCGCGCGTTCCCGGAAATCAGGGGTCTTGTAAGATGCCATTGTCGCAATCACTCCACGGCGGCCATGATCGGCGACCGCTCCGACGCCGCTTTGAACGCTTCGCGCGCGGTTTAATAGTCCCGCGAATAACGGATGCTCGCGTTGGACCCGCCGAACGAGCCGGTCGACGACAGCAGGCTGAGCGCCTTGGTCAGCGAAATCTCGAGCTGGGTGGCGGTAAAGCCGCGCGCGTCGGTGATGATCTCGATGTAGATATCGTCGGTGATGTACTTGCCCGCCGCCAGCGCGGTGCTGCGCCCGGTCGCCTCGTCCGCGCCCAGCACGCGCAGCCGGTCGACCCCGGTGACCGACCGGAGCTTGCCCAGCGGGTTGAGCCCGCCGCCCGACCCGCGCAGCGAATTGAGCGCGGCGGCCAGTTGGATCGCTTCGGTGGCGGACAGGTTGGTCACCGAACTGCCGAACAGCAACCGCGA
>NZ_DATMGG010000057.1:0-11245 GCF_035555815.1 Sphingomonas sp. | reverse complement strand
CGCGGCGGTGGCTCGCGCCGTTCCACATTCTGGGGATGAACGCGCTGCTCGGCTACATGATCTCGCTGCTGATCGGCATCGTCGGGCTGCACGCGATCATCCCCGATGGCGGGGGACGGGTGACGTTGCCGGCGTGGAGCTTCGCGCGGATCGATGCGCTGCTCAACGCGCCGTATCTCAGCTCCGCGCTGTATGGGGTGATCGTGCTGGCGGTGGTGCTGGCGGTGCTGGCGCCGCTGCACCGGCGCGGCATCCATTTGCGCCTGTAACACCCTGCCGCTAAGCCGGCGCCCATGCTCAAGCTCATCATCGGCAACAAGGCCTATTCGTCATGGTCGCTGCGCGGCTGGCTCGCGTGCAGGCAATCGGGGCTTCCGTTCGAGGAAATGGTGGTCCCGCTTTATGACCAGGAATGGGAAAAGCGGCGCGAGGGCGACGAATTCGCGCCGTCGTCCGGCAAGGTGCCGATCCTGTGGGACGGCGACGTCGTGGTGTGGGACAGCCTGGCGATCGTCGAATATCTGAACGAGGGATCAGGCGGCGACAAATTCTGGCCGCAGGACGGCGCCGCGCGGGCGATGGCGCGGTCGATGGCGGCGGAGATGCATTCGGGCTTCGCCGCGCTGCGCCGCAAGCACAGCATGAACATCCGCCAGGTCTATCCGCCGCAGACCCCCGATGACGACGTGCTCGCCGACATCCAGCGCATCATGGAACTGTGGGCGCAGGCGCGGGCGCGCTACGGCGGCGACGGCGACTTCCTGTTCGGCGCGTTCGGCGCGGTCGACATCATGTTCGCGCCGGTGGTGACCCGCTTCGTCACCCATTCGCTGCCGGTCGCGCGCTTCGCCCCGGCCTATATGCAGGCGGTGCTGGAACACCCTTTCATGCAGGACTGGATCGCCGCCGCGCAGGAAGAGGAGTGGGTGATCGAGCAGTTCGAGAAGACGCCGGCCTGATCATGTGATCCGGCGGGTCCGATCAGGGGCCCGATCGTCGTGCAATAGCCGGCCGCGCCACCGCGCCGGAGGACGTTGGACAGGCAAGCGATCGGCCTGCGGGATTGCGTCGCGGTCGAGCTTGGGCAATGCCCCCTGTCATGGTGGAAAATCCGAACGATGTCGTCGCCCTGGCAAAGGCGCTGATCGAGTGCGAAAGCGTGACCCCGGCGCGCGGGACGGTGTTCGACGTGGTCGAGGCGGCGCTGGTGCCGCTGGGCTTCGCGGTCGAGCGGTTCGTCGCCGGTGACGAGGTCGAGAACCTGCTGGCGGTGCGCGGCACGGGCGGGCGGCACTTCGCCTTTGCCGGGCACCTCGACGTGGTGCCGCCCGGCGCGGGCTGGGAAAGCGGGCCGTTCGAGGGCGCGGTGCGCGGCGGCCTCCTCTACGGGCGCGGCGCGGTCGACATGAAGGGGGCGATCGCCGCGTTCATCGCCGCACTTCCGCCCGAAGCCGGCGACGGCACCGTCAGCCTGATCCTGACCGGCGACGAGGAAGGGCCGGCGCTGCACGGCACCCGCGCGCTGATCGATCGCATGGCCGAACGCGGAATCGCGCCCGACCTGTGCCTTGTCGGCGAGCCGACATCCACCACCCGGCTGGGCGACACGGTCAAGATTGGCCGGCGCGGATCGGTCAATATCTGGATCGACGTGCCGGGCCGGCAGGGGCATGTCGCCTATCCCCACCTGGCCGACAATCCGATCCCCAGGCTGATCGCCGCGCTGGCGGAGATCGACCGCATCGTGCTCGACCAGGGCAGCGAATGGTTCCAGCCGTCGAACATCGAGCCGACCGACCTGACCGTCGGCAATCCCGCGACCAACGTCATCCCCGGCGCGGCGTCGGCGCGGCTCAGCATCCGGTTCAACGACCAGCAGCGCGGCGAGGATCTGGTCGCGCTGATCACCAGCGTGGTCCACAGCCACGCGCCCGCCGCGACGGTGCGCGCGATGATCTCTGGCGAGGCGTTCCTGACCGCGCCGGGGCCGTTTTCCGCGCTGGTGTCGGACGCGATCGAATCGGTGCTGGGCGTGCGGCCGACGCTCAACACCACCGGCGGCACCTCCGACGCGCGATTCCTGTCACGGCTCTGCCCGACGGTGGAATTCGGCCTGCTCAACGCGACGATGCACAAGCTGGACGAGGCGGTGGCGATCGACGACCTGCGCGCGCTGACCACGGTCTACGCCGACATCCTCCAGCGCGCGCTGGCGTCGCCCTGAACCCAGGCGAGGAAGGCGCGCTCGTCCATCGGCGGGGCGACGGCATAGCCCTGGATCACGTCGCAGCCGAGCACGCGCAGCACATTGGCCTGCACATCCTCTTCGATCCCCTCGGCGACCGCCTCGAAGCCGAGGCCGTGGACCAGGCTGATCACCGCCTGCGCGATCGCCCGGGTGTTGGCCTGGGTCGCGACATGCTCGGTCAGGCTGCGATCGAGCTTGATGCGGTCGACCGGCAAATGGCGCAGGCGCGGCAGGTTGGAATAGCCGGTGCCGAAATCGTCGATCGCCACCGTCGCGCCGTCGGCCCGCAGCGCCTTGATCGCGTCGAGCACCTCGTCCGAACAATGCATCGCCAGCGTCTCGGTCAGCTCGAGTTCGAGCAGCGCCGCCGGCGCGTTCGCCGCCACCATCGCCTCGCGCAGGCGGCGGAAAAAGCTGGCGTGGTCGATCTCGCGCGCGCTGATGTTGACCGCCAGCCGCGCGTCGATGCCCAGGGCGCCCCACCGGGCGATGGTGTCCGCGACATTGGCGACCACCCAGTCGCCGATCTCGACGATCAGCCCGGTTTCCTCCGCCCGACGCAGGAAATTGCCCGGCAGCCGCATCTCGCCCGACGGATGCCGCCAGCGCAGCAGCGCCTCGGCGGCGACGATCCGCCCCTGGCCGATCGCGACCTGCGGCTGGAACACCAGCGTGAACTGGTCGCCGTCGATCGCGTCGCGCAGATCGGCCTCAAGCTGCGCCCGCTCGGCGATCTCCCCGGCCAGCCGCTCCGTGAAATGCTCGGCGCGGCCGCGGCCCGATTCCTTGGCGTGATACATCGCCGCGTCGGCGGACCGCATCAGATCGGTCAGCGTGGTGCCGTGTTCGGGCCGCATCGCGATGCCGATCGACGCGCCGATCGCGATCTCCTGATCGGCCAGCCCGAATGGCTCGCCCAGCGCGAACAGGATGCCGCGCCCGATCCGGTCGGCGTCGCCGGCACTGGCCAGCGCGGGAAAGAACAGGGTGAATTCGTCGCCCGCCAGCCGCCCGATCAGCGGCAGCGGCAGCGTGTCGCGCGGGGCGAATCGTTCGGCGACCGCGCGCAGCCGGTTGGCGACCATCGCCAGCAACTGATCGCCGGTGGCGTGGCCCAGCGTGTCGTTGACCACCTTGAACCGGTCCAGGTCGATGAAGAAGATCGCGGCGGTCGCGCCCGGTTCCAGCCCGGCCAGCGTGCGTTCGACGCTGCGGCGGAAATTGGTGCGATTGGCCAGCCCGGTGACCGGGTCGAACATCGCAAGCCGCTGGACATTCTCGATATGGGTGTGGAGCTGGCCGAACAGCCCGCGCATCGCCTCCGCCAGCGGCGGCACCAGTTCGGTCACCTCCGGCGGGACGTCGCTTTCAAGGTCGCCGTTGCCCGCGCTGGCCAGTCGGGCGATCGCGGCATCGATGGCGGCGGCGGGCAGGCCGATCGTGCGTTCGGCGTAGGCCCAGCACATCGCGGCGCACACGATCGCGGGGATCAGCGCGCGCGCCGCGCCCGATCCATCGATTCGCCCCCCCGACGTGGCCACCAGCGCGAGGATGAACACCATCGCGCCGGCACACATCGCAAAGGCGATCGCGCGACTCTTGAGCGAGAAATTCTCCATTATCCGCGTGGTGCGTCCGTCCCCGTCCGGCGCTCGCGCGCCTGTCCTCAAGACCGGGCATGGTGACGGCGAAGGGTTAAGAAACCGGTCGCGACCGGCGCAGAATGATGTAGAGCGCACCCGCCCCGCCATGACGGGGATGCGCGCCGCGCACCGTCGCGATTCGATCGGCATGGCGCGACGCCGCCAGCCAGTCTCCCACCGCCGCCCGGATCGCGCCGCGCGCGTGCGGCCGTTCCGATTCGGGGCGCGGCGGCTTGCCCGTCACCAGCAGGATCAGCCGTTCGTCGTGGGCGACCGCACGCTCGAGCGCCTGATCCAGGATCATGTACGCCGCGTTGAGCCCATGGCCGTGCAGATCGACGGTACGATCGGGCGACGCCAGCCCGCGCGCCAGCCGGCGATCCCAGCTGCCGTCGAGCGTGGTGCGCGTCGCGTCGGGTTTCGGCGGGGATTTCGGCGCGGATTTCGGCAGGCGTGCAGGGGCTTGCGGCGTGGCGCGCACCGGCGCCGGAGCCGATTTCGGCGCGGGCGGGATCAGCGTCGACGCCCCCGGCCGGATCGGCCGAACGGTGGCCATCACCCGGCGCCACAGCGCCGCTTCTTCAGCGCTGAGATGGCGCTCCGCCAACGGTCCCTCCGCCCTGCAACCGCGCCAGCGTGCCGGCCGGGAGCAACAGGAAGCCGGTGCCGCGCGCCGACATGCCGCCGGCGATCGCGCGCGCGTCGCTGCCCGCGCCCCAGAAGGTGTCGATGCGATTCGCGCCCTTGATCGCGCCGCCGGTATCCTGCGCGATCCACAGCCCGTCGGCGTCGGCGCGATCCATCGACAGGAACACCGGCGCGCCCAGCGGCACGAACTTCGGGTCCGCCGCGGCGCTGACCTGCCCGACCACCGGCACGTTCATCGCGCCGAGCGGCCCCGGCCCGGTCAGTTCGCGGAAGAACACCCAGCTCTTGTTCTCCTCCATGATCGCGCGGCCCTCGACCGGGTTGGCGCGCAACCACGCCATGATCCCCTGCATCGACGCCTGCCCCGGCTTGAGCAGCCCGCGATCGCGCATCAGCGCGCCGATACCGGTATAGTCGCGGCCGTTCTGCCCGTCGAAGCCGATCCGCATCACCCCGCCGTCGGGCAGCCGCAACCGGCCAGAGCCCTGGACCTGGAGGAAGAACAACTCGACCGGGTCCGCCGCCCAGGCGATCTCCAGCCCGCGCCCGTCCAGCGCGCCGCGATCGATCTCGGCGCGGTCGTAATAGGGGACGAACGCCTGGTCCTTGACCCGGCCGCGAATCCGCTTGCCCTTCAGATCGTCGGAGAACAGGCCAAGGTCGACCTCGATGATGTCCTTGGGCCGGGCATAGACCGGCACCTCATAGCCGGCGCGGCGGGTGCGCGATCCGGCGATCTCCGGCTCGTAATAGCCGGTGGCGAACGCCTTGCCGTCGCCAACCTGCACCGCCTCGAAATGGCGCGCGAAGAACGCCAGCGCGTCGCCGTCGCGGACGCCGCCCGCCGCCTGGCACGCCGCGGTCCAGTCGCCGGCGCGGGTCAGTCCCGACACGTCGGTGCGCCGCATCATCGCCGGGCAGGAGGCGCGGAACGACGCCAGCGCGCGCGCCGCGCCGTCGCGGGAAATCGGCAGCGACGCGATCGCCGGGCCGGCGACCAGCCCGGCCGCCACCGCCGTCGCGGCGCCGGCCGGCGGCGTGGCGGCGGGCTGTGGGGTCATCGGGGTGGACGGGGTCGGCTGGCGCACCGGCGGCTGATCGCCTGGGTGGGGTGGCGGTGACGGCATCCCCGGCCGGTCGCCGCCGGGCACGATCGCGCTCGCGCAGCCGCCAAGCAGCACGAGCATTCCCATCAAGGCCAATCCACGCACGCGCGCCTCCCGTCCGCCCCGATCCAGCGGAGTCCCTATCCGGGAGGGGTTAGAAGAAACACCCCGCGGCCGACAAGCGCCGCGCGGCGAGGGAACCGATCACGCCTCGTCGGTGTCGGCCAGCTTCCAGTTGGGATCGCCGCTGCGCAGCGTGCGGGCGAACGTCCACAGCTCGTGCGTCTCGACCGCGTCGGTCAGCGATCCGGCGATGACGTTGCCGTCCTTGTCGCGGGTGATCGCGGCGACGTCGGCGTCGAACCGCACGGTGATCCGCGCCAGCTTGCCGTCGACCTGCGCCTCGGTGATCACGGCGCGCTCGATGCTGACCAGACGGTTGTCGAGCACCTCGCCGCTCGCCTCGCGCTCGGCGATCGCCGATTCGAATTCGGCGCGGACCGAATCCTCGCACAGCCAGCCCAGCGTCTCGCGATCGCCCTTCCAATAGGATTCGAGGATCATGCGATAGGCGGTCTTGGCGCCATCGAGGAACTGCGCGACGTCGAAGCCCGAATCGGCAGCGACCACCGCGCGCAGGCCGGTTTCGGCGCCGCTCTCGATCGCGCGCGGCGCGACCTCGCGGTGTTCGGGAGTCACGTCGATCGTGCGCGGCAGCGGCGACGCGGTCAGCCGCTCCTCCGCCGGCTTGAACGGGGTCTGTTCATGGCCGGTACGCTTGCCGAGCACGGAATAGAGCCGGAGCGCCAGGAACGCCGCGACCATGGCAAGGAGAACAACGTAGAACAGCACCGGACCTCCGACCTCTCGAACGCTCAACATAGGCGAGCGGCGCCCAACATTCAAATACGCTCGCACCGGCATTGTCTCGCCTAGCCGCCGCTGCTAGGCGCGGGCGCTGATTTTCTCGGGTGGCGCACCTGCCCGCCAACATCCACGAAGGGACTGAAAAATGGCCGAAGAGAGCCTGGATACCGGCACCGGCGAACCGCTCGCCAACGGCGCGGATACCGCCCCGGTCGCGGGCGTGCTCTCGCAATATGTGAAGGACCTGTCGTTCGAGAACCCGAACGCCCCGGCGATCTATCAGGCGACCGGCGCGCCGAAAATCGACGTCAGCTTCAACATCGCATCGGCGCAGGTCGGCGAGGACGTGTTCGAGGTCGTGCTCAAGATCGACGCCCGCGCCGAGAACGAGGACGGCCAGGTCGCCTTCGTGGTCGACCTTTCCTATGCGGGCCTGTTCGGGCTGCGCAACATCCCCGACGATCAGTTGCAACCGTTCCTGCTGGCCGAGGGGCCGCGCATCCTGTTCCCGTTCGCGCGCCACATCGTCGCCGAAGCGGTGCGCGACGGCGGCTTCCCGCCGCTGATGCTCGATCCGATCGATTTCGGCTCGCTCTACCTGCAACAGGCCGCGCAGGCCGAACAGCTCGCGCAGGGCGAGCCGGCCGGGCAGGCCTGAGACCGATCCCGACCCCTGCCCCGTTCGTGCTGAGCTTGTCGAAGCACCGTTCTTTTTTCCGCGAGGAAGGGCGGCCCTTCGACAAGCTCAGGGCGAACGGGGGGAGCATCGGGCCATGAATCTCGCTCGCTCGCTCGGATCGGTCGGCGGCCTCACGCTGGTCAGCCGCGTACTGGCGCTGCTGCGCGACTCGCTTCAGGCGACATTCGTCGGCGCCGGGTTCGCGTCGGATGCGTTCCTGGTTGCGTTCCGCCTGCCCAATATGTTCCGCGCGCTGTTCGCGGAGGGCGCCTTCGCCGCCGCGTTCATCCCGATGTTCAACAAGAAGGTGGCCGAGGGCGGCGGCCTGCCCGCCGGCCTGCATTTCGCCGAGCGCGCGCTGGCGGTGCTGCTGCCGATACTGCTGCTGTTCACCGCGATCCTGATCGTCGCGGCGTGGCCGGTCACCTGGCTGCTGTCGGGCGGCTTCCACGATCCGACGCCGGCACAGTTCGACTATGCGGTGACGCTGTCGCGGATCACCCTGCCCTATCTCGCGCTCATCAGCCTGGTGTCGCTGCTCGGCGGCATCCTCAATTCGCTCGACAAATTCTGGGTCAACGCCGCCGCGCCGATCCTGCTCAACATCGCGATGGTCGCCGGGCTGTGGTTCTTCCACGGGCCGGACCCCTATGAAACCGCGCGGGTCCAGGCGATCGCGGTGCCGGTCGGCGGCCTGCTGCAATTGCTGTGGCTGCTGTGGGCGTGCCGCCGTGCGGGCGTGAAGCTGCGGTTGGGGATGCCGCGCATCGACGACGACGTCCGCGCGCTGTTCAAGCTCATCGTCCCGGCCGCCGCCGGCGCGGGGGCGGTGCAGATCAACCTGCTGGTGTCGACCGCGCTCGCCGGGGCGCTGCTCGATCCCGGTTCGATCAGCTACATCTATTATGCCGACCGCCTGAACCAGTTGCCGCTGGGGCTGATCGGCATCGGTCTCGGCACGATCCTGTTGCCCACGGTCTCCCGGCTGCTGTCCCACGGCAAGGACGCGGAGGCGATGGAGACGCAGAACCGCGGCGTCGAGCTGGCGCTGTTCCTGACCCTGCCCGCCACCGTCGCGTTCATGGTCGTCGCCGAGCCGATCATCCGCGGC
The DNA here is from genome assembly GCF_035555815.1 of Sphingomonas sp. GTDB lineage: Bacteria > Pseudomonadota > Alphaproteobacteria > Sphingomonadales > Sphingomonadaceae > Sphingomonas. The sequence continues at coordinate 2,943 of NZ_DATMGG010000057.1, read as the reverse complement.
CTGTTCCAGCACGGCGCGTTCACCGCCGAGGACACCATCAAATGCGGCTGGGCGCTCAGCGCCTTTTCGATCGGCCTGCCCAGCTATGTGCTGGTCAAGGTGCTCACGCCCGGTTTCTACGCGCGCGCCGATACGCGCACCCCGGTGCGCTACGCGACGATCTCGGTCGGGGTGAACCTGGCGCTCAACCTCGCGCTGATCCCGCTGATCGGCCATATCGGGCCGCCGCTGGCGACCGCGATCGCCTCCACGATCAACGTCGCGATGCTCTACGCCACGTTGCGCAGGCGCGGGCATTTCGAGAGTGATGCGCGGCTGCGGCGCCGCCTGCCCCGGCTGGCGGCGGCGGCGGTGCTGATGGGCGTGGCGCTGTTCGCCACCGAACGGCTGCTCGATCCGTATCTGCTCGGCGGCTTCTGGATTCGGCTGGCGGCGCTGGCCGCTCTGGTCAGCATCGGCGTGGCGGCCTATGCGATCGCCTGTTTCATCACCCGCGCGTTCCGCATCGCCGATCTCAAGGCGCTGGTTCGCCGCCGAAGCTAAGGACTGTCATGCGCGTCGTTTCCGGCATCAAGCCCACCGGCAATCTCCACCTCGGCAATTATCTGGGGGCGGTGAAGCAGTGGGTGCGGATGCAGGACGAGGTTGCCGGCCAGGGCGGCGAGACGATGTATTTCATCGCGGATCTCCACGGGCTGACCGAATATATCCCGCCGGCGGAAATGACCGCCAACACGCTGGAAATGACCGCGACGATGATCGCCGCCGGCATCGATCCGGCCAAGTCGATCCTGTGGAACCAGACCCGCGTCCCCGCGCACAGCGAACTGGCGTGGCTGCTCAACAACGTCGCGCGGGTCGGCTGGCTCAACCGCATGACCCAGTTCAAGGACAAGGCCGGCAAGGACCGTGAGGGCGCCAGCGCGGGGCTGTACGACTATCCGGTGCTCATGGCCGCCGACGTGCTGCTCTACAAGGCGACCCATGTGCCGGTGGGTGAGGACCAGAAACAGCATCTGGAGCTGGCGCGCGACATCGCCACCAAGTTCAACAACGACTTCGAGGTCGACCTGTTTCCGCTGCCCGAGCCGATGGTGAGCAAGGACGCGCCGCGCATCATGAGCCTGCGCGATGCGACGGCCAAGATGTCCAAGTCCAACCCGTCGGAAATGGCGCGGGTCAATCTGGTCGATTCGGACGACGACATCGCCGCCAAGTTCCGCAAGGCCAAGACCGACCCGGAACCGCTGCCCGATACGTTCGACAAGCTCGCCGACCGGGCGGAGGCGAAGAATCTGGTGACGATCTTCGCCGCGCTGGCCGACCGCACCCCGCAATCGGTGGTCGAGGAATTCGCCGGACAGGGCTTCGGCGCGTTCAAGCCGGCGCTGGCCGACCTGGCGGTATCGGTGCTGGGGCCGATCCGCGAGGAGCTGACCCGGCTGCTCGACGATCGCGCGGCGGTTTCGGCGGAACTGAGCAGGGGAGCGGAAAAGGCTGCGGTGCTGGCCGCGCCGACGCTGCGTGCCGCACAGCAGGCGATGGGATTGCAGATTTGAGCGCGGCGTGATTCTATTGCGTATCCCGCTCAATTCTCTACATTAATTCCGTGCTCGACGAATCCGCCCAAAAGGTTGTCAACGATGGCGACAACGATGAGATACGGGCAATCCTGCGGGAGATTTGCGACCTGACCGGGATGGGCTTCGCCGCCGTCGCCCGAGTCACCGACCGACGCTGGATCGCCGCGCAGGTGCTCGACAAGATCGAATTCGGGCTCAATCCCGGTGATGAGCTGGAGCTGAAGACCACGATCTGCGACGAAATTCGTCAGAGCGGCGTGGCGGTGATCGTCGATCAGATCAGCATCGACGAGGATTGGCGCACGCATCCGACACCGATGCTCTATGGCTTTGAAAGCTATGCGTCGATTCCGATCTTTCTGACCGGCGGTCAGTTCTATGGCACGCTGTGCGCGATCGATCCCGGTGCGCGGACGCTGAATACTGCGGCGCTGGTCGCGAAACTGCACGACTTTGCCGCGCGCGTCGCCGTGATCCTGTCCCGCCGACCCGGCGATTAGTCTGCGTCCTATCGTTCCAGCGTCCGCATCAGCGCCGTTACCGCGCCGTCGATCTCGGCATCCTTCGCGCGCAGGTCCTCGATCCGCTTGACCGCGTGGATCACCGTCGAATGGTCGCGGTTGCCGAACTTGCGGCCGATCTCGGGCAACGATCGCGTCGTCAGCCGCTTGGCGAGGTACATCGCGATCTGGCGCGGCCGGGCCACCGCCACCGCACGCCGCGCCGACAGCAGGTCGATCGGCTTCAGGTCGAAATGCGCCGACACCGCCTTCTGGATCTCGTCGATCGTCACCCGCCGCTGCGCGCCCTTCAGCGCCTCGCCCAGCGTCTCCACCGCGAAATCGAGCGTGATCGACTGGCCGATCAGCTGGGCATAGGCGACGACCCGGTTGAGCGCCCCCTCCAGCTCGCGGACGCTGCCGGTGATGCGCGTGGTCAGCAGTTCCAGCACCGCCTCCGGCACGCGCGCGTCTGGCATGTCCTCCAGCTTGCGATCGAGGATCGCGCGGCGCAGTCCCGGCTCGGGCGGCTTGATGTCCGCGACCAGCCCCGACTGGAGCCGGCTGAGCAGCCGCGGCTCGATCCCGTCGAGCACGTTGGGCGAGCGATCGCACGCGATCACCAGCCGCTTGCCCGCGCCCATGAACTCGTTGACGGTGTGGAAGAACTCCTCCTGCGTCGAATCCTTGCCGGAGATGAACTGGAGATCGTCGATCATCAGCAGGTCGACCCCGCGCAGCCGCGCCTTGAACGCGTGGGTATCGCGATTGCGCAGCGCCTGCACGAATTCGAACATGAAGCGTTCGGCCGACATGTACAGCGACGACGCATCGGGGCACGCCGCGCTGAAGGCATGGCC
>NZ_DATMGG010000056.1:0-9527 GCF_035555815.1 Sphingomonas sp. | reverse complement strand
CGATCAGGTTGTCGAACTCCAGCGTCTCGTAGAGGTCCGTGTTCCAGATCAGCGAGCGGTCCGTGACCTTGATGTCGGCGGAGGCGTTCCACACGTCGTGGATGAGCTTCTTGCCCTCCTCCAGAACCTCGCCCGTGCGGAACACCGCGCAGTTGTTCTGCATGGTCTTCTGCATCTGCAGGCGCAGCTCGGCGGTCGAGGTCGAGCCGTTGGCGTAGCGGAACTTGTCGAGGCGCGAGAGGGCGAGCTCGTCGGCGTTCTTCGGCAGGTCCGCGTGACGGGCGTTCGGCTCCATGATCTCGGCGCAGCGCAGGCCGGCCGCACGGCCGAACACCACGAGGTCGATGAGCGAGTTCGAGCCCAGGCGGTTCGCGCCGTGAACGGACACGCAGGCCGCTTCGCCGAGCGCCATCAGGCCCGGCACCACCGTGTCCGGGTTGCCGTTCTTCAGGGTCAGCACTTCGCCGTGATAGTTCGTCGGGATGCCGCCCATGTTGTAGTGGACGGTCGGCAGGACCGGGATCGGCTCCTTGGTGACGTCGACGCCCGCGAAGATCTTGGCGCTCTCCGAGATGCCGGGCAGGCGCTCGTGCAGGATCTTCGGGTCCAGGTGGTCGAGGTGCAGGTAGATGTGGTCCTTGTTCTTGCCCACGCCGCGTCCGGCGCGGATCTCCATGGTCATGGCGCGCGAGACCACGTCACGGGAGGCGAGGTCCTTGGCGGAGGGCGCATAGCGCTCCATGAAGCGCTCGCCTTCCGAGTTGGTGAGGTAGCCGCCCTCGCCGCGCGCGCCCTCGGTGATCAGCACGCCCGCGCCGTAGATTCCGGTCGGGTGGAACTGGACGAACTCCATGTCTTGCAGCGCCAGGCCAGCGCGCAGCGCCATGCCGCCGCCGTCACCGGTGCAGGTATGTGCCGAGGTCGCCGAGAAATAGGTACGGCCATAGCCGCCGGTCGCCAGCACAACCGCATGGCTGCGGAAGCGGTGGATGCTGCCGTCCTCCATGCACAGTGCGATCACGCCGCGGCACTGGCCGTCTTCCATGATCAGGTCCAGCGCGAAATATTCGATGTAGAAGTCGGCGTCGTACTTCAGGCTCTGCTGATAGAGCGCATGGAGCATCGCGTGACCGGTGCGGTCGGCGGCGGCGCAGGTGCGCTGCGCGGGCGGGCCTTCGCCCATGTTCTGCATCATGCCCCCGAACGGGCGCTGATAGATCTTGCCCGCGTCGGTGCGGCTGAACGGCACGCCGGCGTGCTCCAGCTCATAGACCGCCGCCGGGGCCTCGCGGACCATATACTCGATCGCGTCCTGATCGCCGAGCCAGTCCGACCCCTTGACGGTGTCGAACATGTGCCAGGTCCAGTGATCCGGCCCCATGTTGCCCAGCGATGCGGCGATGCCGCCCTGCGCGGCGACGGTGTGGCTGCGCGTCGGAAACACCTTGGTGATGCACGCGGTCTTCAGCCCGGTCTCGGCGATGCCCATCGTCGCGCGCAGGCCCGATCCGCCCGCGCCGACCACGACGGCGTCATAGGTGTGATCGACGATCTTGTAGGCGCCAGAAACATTCCGGGTCATCAGGCGGGGGTCCCTGAAAAAGCGATCTTGAGGATCGAGAAGATCGCGATCCCGGCGGTCGTGATGGTAAAGAAGGTCAGCAGCAGCATCAGCGCGACCCGGCCCTCGTCATGGACGTAATCCTCGATCACCACCTGCAGGCCCAGGCGGAAATGATAGAAGACCGACGCGATCAGCAGCACCATCGGGATCGCCGCCCACGGCGACTGCAGCCAGCCGGTCGCGGTGGCATAGTCATAGGCCGGCAGCCGCGCGATCGAGATGACGAACCACAGCATCAGCACCAGATTGGCGGCGGCGGTGACTCGCTGATTCCACCAGTGATGCGTGCCTTCCTTGGCGCTGCCCAGCCCGCGGACGCGGCCGATCGGAGTTCCGTTGGCCATGGTCACTTGCCCCACAGAAGGAAGGCCCAGAAGGCCAGGGTGGCGAGGATGCCGAACGCCACCACCGCGACCGACGCGGTCTTGTTGGCCTTCAGCTCGAACAGCGCGCCCGCATCCATGAAGAAATGGCGGATGCCGTTCGCCAGGTGGATGAAGAAGCACAGGCTCAGCCCGATGCCCAGCACATAGCCCAGGCCATAGAAGCCCATCACGTCGGTGAAGGTCTGATACGCCTGCTTGCCCGACGCCAGCGCCGCCAGCCACCAGACCAGCAGCAACGTGCCGACCGTCGCCATCCCCGATCCGGTCACCCGGTGGAGGATCGAGACGAGCATGTGCGGGCCCCATTTCCAGATCTGGAGATGCGGGCTCATCGGGCGGGACGCGTTGCGCGCGGTTGTGGCCAAGACGGTTCCTTTCGGCAGGCGAGTGGTTCCTTACGCGCGTCGGCTCGCGATGCAAGCGCCTGAACGCCGGCTTTCGCCCCGGTCAAGCCGCCATTCACCCGCCCGCATGCACCAACAGCACCCCAATTCAAGGCCGCCGGAAAGGTGACATCATGACCAGCAAACTCGTTCTCGCCGCGTTCATTGCCGCCGCCGCCGGCACCGCCCTACCCGCCGCGGCGCAGGATCGCTGGGACTGGAGCGGCGGCCGGCGCGGCGCCGCCGACTATCGCATCGCCGGACCGGGCGCACGGCTGCTCTACCCGGAATTGCGCGCCTCGCCGCGCGGCCGGGCGTTCGTGATGCGCAATTTCGACCGCAACCGGGACCGGCTGATCTCGGTGCGCGAGGCGCAGGAGGCCAATCGCGCCTTCGCCGCCGTCGCCGGCCCGCGCCGCGACCGGTTCGACTGGGAAGCGCGCGACGTGGTCGCCGCCGGTCCGCGCCGGGGCGGCTGGGATCGCGGGGCGATGCGCGACTATCATTTCCGCCAGACCGCGCGCGGCGCGACGATGACGATGCAGGAGGACGTGCTGTTCGCGACCGACAGCGCGACGTTGCGCCCCGGCGCGATCGCCAAGCTGCGTCCGCTGGCCGACTATCTGCGCGACAATCCCGGCGTGCGGGTCGGAATCGACGGCTACACCGATTCGCGCGGCACCGACGCGCATAACCAGGCGCTGTCCGATCGCCGCGCCGACAGCGTCCGCGCCGCCTTCGACGAGTTGGGCGTGACCCGCGCGCGCTTTACCGTCACCGGCCACGGCAAGAACAACCCCGTCGCGACCAACGCCACGGCGGAGGGTATGCGCCTCAATCGCCGGGTGGAGGTGACGCTGCTCGGCGAGCGCGCCGACCGTTTCACGCGGTTGGATTAAGGCCGTGTGCGGCGTTGGCGAAACAGCCGGAGCATTTCCGCGGTGTGTCAGGCCACCGATGCTTTCGACGGTAACCGGCAGCCCATGGATGCCGCGCGCGGCCGCCTCTCGCGGATGGGCTTTCGGGTTTTGAGACCGCCCGCTCGATCGGGTTGAAGCCGGGGGTGTAGGGCGGGTGGAACCGCACGGTTCCGCCTTCTCCGCCGATTCCTGCGGTGGCTCGACATCCTGCGGGTTACTGCCGCCGCCGCCGCCGATCTGGCGATATTCGTCAGACCGTCGCGGTAACGCCCCGGTTTCGACGGGCGTCAGCCGACGAGATTGTGCCGGCCGATCTGCGCCACGGTGGACGCGCCGGTCAGCGTCATCGCCACCCTCATCTCCTGAGCGAACAGGTCGAGCAGGTTGGCTACCGCCCTCTCTCCCCCGGCGGCGAGTGCATAGGCGAAGGAGCGGCCGATCATCACAGCATCGGCACCAAGCGCCAGCGCGCGGACGACGTCCAGCCCGCTGCGAATTCCGGAATCCGCCAATATCTTCGCCTGCCCCTTCACGGCGTCGGATATCGCCGGCAGCGCCCTGGCCGATGAGAGGACGCCGTCGAGCTGACGGCCGCCGTGGTTCGATACGACAATGCCATCGGCGCCGAAGCTGACCGCATCGCGAGCGTCCTGGGGATCGAGGATGCCCTTGATGACAATGGGCCCCTTCCAGAAATCGCGGATCCACTGCAGATCCCGCCAGGCGATGGAGGGGTCGAAGTTCGCGCCCAGCCATCCGATATAGTCCGCCAGTCCGGTGGGCTTGCCGAGGTAGCGCGACACGTTGCCCAGATCGTGGGGCGTTCCCCGCAGCCCGACGTTCCATGCCCAGTGCGGATGCGTGATCGCCTGGGCAATGCGCCGCGCCGGCGCGAACGGGCCGCTCATGCCGGAGTGCGCGTCGCGATAGCGCGCGCCGGGCACCGGCATGTCGACCGTGAAGACGAGGGTCGTGACGCCGGCCGCCGCCGCGCGCTCGAGGACGTTGCGCATGAACCCCCGGTCCCGCAATACGTAGAGCTGGAACCACAGGGGGCGGCTGATCGCGGGCGACACCTCCTCGATCGGGCATACCGAGACCGTCGAGAGCGTGAACGGCACCCCCCGCGATGCGGCGGCGCGGGCGGCCTGGACCTCGCCGCGCCGCGCATACATGCCGGTCAGGCCGACCGGCGCGAGCACGACCGGCAGCGCGAGATGCTCGCCGAACAGATTCGTCGCCAGATCCAGTCCCGACACGTTCCTGAGGACGAGTTGACGCAACGCGATGGTTTCGAAGTCCTCGGTGTTGTTCCGAAGCGTCCGTTCCGAATAGGAGCCGCCGTCGATGTAGTGGAACAGGAACGGCGGCAGTTTCCGCCTTGCGGCGGCGCGATAGTCGGCGGGCGATGCGATGTTCACACGCAGGAGTCCTGGCTTGGCGAGGGCGTGGGAAATTGCGGTTTCGGCATGGGAGACTGACGCCCGAACCGACCCTCGCCGTCAAGTCCCGGCGGGCTGATGGACGCCCGCCCGCGCGACGGGCGAATGGTCGATCGGGGCAAGCCGACCGCAACCGCCGCCGTTGCGAGCGTCAGGTGCAGACCCTAGACAGGACCGTTCAACGGGAGACCCAGGCATGGTCGATGCAACCAACGGGCGCCGTCCGCCCACGCTTCATGATCTTGCGCGCGTGGTCGGGCTGACGGCGAACACCGTGTCGCGCGCGCTCAACGACCGGCCCGGCGTCAACCCGACCACGCGCGCGCTGATCAAGGCGGAGGCGGAGCGGCTCGGCTATGTTCCCAACGTCCACGCCCGTTCGCTGGTGCTCGGTTCGCGCAAGACGATCGGGGTGATCGTCGCCAACATCTCCAACCCGTTCTTCTCCGACCTGGTCAGCGAGGTCGAGTTCCAGGCGGAACAGGCCGGCTACACCGTCCTGTTGCTGCTGTCCTATGAATCGGCGGATCGCGAGCGCGAGGCGATCGGCCGCGCGCTGCGCTCCGGCCTCGACGGGCTGATCGCCGCGCCGGTGCAGGAGCGGTCCGACGCCTGGACCCCGGTGATCCGGGCGGGGATTCCGCTGGTCCTGGTCAGCCGCGAGCTGCCCGAATTGAGCGTCGATTTCTACTCGACCGACAACGAGGCCGGGATCGAGCTGACCACCGAGGCGGTGCTGGCGCGCGGCGCCAGGGACGTCGTGCTGATCGATGAGGACATGCCGTTTTCGACCATCCGCCTGCGGATCGAGGGCTTCCGCCGCTCGCTCGAGGCGCGCGGGTTGCCGTTCGATCCGCGGCTCAACCTCGCGCTGGTCCCGCCGCCGCGCTCGTTCCGCGTCTCGCAGTCGTGGCACGCCGACGACGCGCACCGCGTCGCCAGCGACCTGCTCGATCGCGGCCGGCGCCCGGATGCCTTCGTCGTCGGCGACGATTACTACGCGCTCGGCCTGTACCGCGCGCTGCGCGAGCGCGGCATCCGCGTGCCCGACGACGTGATGGTGATGGGGTGGGGCAACCATCCGTTCACCCGCTTCATGGACCCGCCGCTGTCGACGCTGCTGCTGCCGTTCCAGGAGGTCGCCCGCCGCGCCACCAGCCGGCTGCTCGACCGGATCCAGCACACCGCCGACCCCGAAATCGTCACCGAACGAATCGTCCCCGAACTCGTCATCCGCGCCTCGACCTCGCGCTGATGGATGCGGGCCGGGCTGCGCCCGGTTCAGTCCGGTTGAACCGCGCCCGCCTTTCGGCTCCGCCCGATCACCACCATCAGGATCACCGCCGAGATCGGGTGGAGGATCGCCAGCCCGGCGAACAGCGCGACATAATCGAACTGCACGAGGATCCACCCCGCCAGCAGGTTGAGCACCAGCGAGGTGCTCGCCCCGACCGCCCCCAGCAACCCGACGGCCGTGGCGTTGACCTTGACCGGGAACAGGCCGGCCAGCACGACATAGAAGCCGGCGAACCATATCTGGCAGACGGCGACGACGACGGTGATGATGATCATCGCGATGGTCGCGCTCGACGTCATCGTGATCAGCGCGCCGAACGGCATCAGCGCGGCGCTGAAGGCGAAGATGCGCAACTGGATGCGGATCGGGTCGTGGCCGCGCGCCGTGGAGCGATCGACCGTGCGACCCAGCACGATACAGGCCACCACCGCCGCGATGTAGGGGATGCCGCCGACCAGCCCCAGCTCGGCCAGCGACAGCCCGACGCGCTCCTGCAGATAGCCCGGCATCCAGAACAGGTAGAAATACCACACCGGGTCGCTGATCATCCGCACCGCGGCGAGCGCCCAGAATCTTTTGTCCCGCAGCAGCGCGCCGGCCGAGCTCGACCGATCGGCGATCGCTTCGGACGGGAGCGGCGCGGCTTGCGCGGCCGGCCGGGCGGCGGGTGCGTGCCGGGTGTCCGTGAACCACCAGGCCAGCGCGATCGCCGCGCCGACGAGTCCTGGAATCACGAACGCCGCGCGCCAGCCGATCCCCGTCGCCAGCAAGGCGATCAGCGGCGGTGCGAGAATCGCGCCGATGTTGCCCGCCGGCGTGGCGATGCTGATCGCCAGCGCGCGGTGCTCGACCGGCACCCAGTTGAGGATCGCGCGCTGGACGACCGGGAACGCGCCCGGCTCGGCCGCGCCCAGCATCGCGCGCGACGCCGCGAGGTGCGCGAAATTATGCGACAGCCCCGACGCGATGTTGGCGATCGACCAGCCGGCGGCGAACACCGTCATGCAGATTCGGGTGCCGAACCGGTCGATCAGCCGGCCGCTCACCACGTACATCACGATGTAGGGCAGCATGAACGCGAAGGTCAGAAGCGAATAGGCGCGATCGTCGAAATCCAGCGCGGTCTTCACCACCGGCTTGAGGATCGAGAGCGTCTGGCGGTCGAAATAGTTGAGCACCAGCAGCGTCATCAGCAGCCCGAGGATCAGCCAGGCCTTTGCCGGCATCCTGGCGGAGCGCGCGGCGGCCGGGGGCGCGGCTGTGGCTTGCGTCATCGCACGGGTCCGATCTGTTGAGGATGCCGTGCCAGCAGCCTGGCGCGCTGTGCCCGCGCATCGGAAACGGCATCTGTCCGGGGCATTCGGGAAGGTGGGGCGCGAAGGCGCGTGTCGCGGGCCAATTCGGTTCCTCCCCTTGGTAACATTATCGATATTGTAAATGCCTCGCTCTCGGCTGTCCATACCGCCGGCGTCAAAACAGCGAATTGAAAAAATAATGTAACTTCAGTGTAATATAGATTCTGTTGACGAACGCGGTGGCGCGTGGCACGTTACATTAACGATATCGATAAATTCCAGCGGGACCGGCTCTAACGGGATCGGCCGCCCCGCTGGAGCCGTCAGCTCGCCCGGCGCGGTGCCGCTGGCGGGACGTGGCCGTAAACACGTAACAAGCACAATGACCTAGGGGGATGAGATGGGAAGGAAAGCGAACCTGCTCCTTGCGGCGTCGGTGGTGTCGATATTCGCGGCGAGCGCCGTGCCGGCATCTGCCCAGGACGTGCCGCCCGGCGCCGCCGTGCAGGCCGACGACCCGGACGGGACGATCGTCGTCACCGGATCGCGCATCGCCCGGCCCGAACTCGAATCGGCGATGCCGGTCAGCGTCACCAGCATGGATCAGGCGCTTACCCTCGGCCGCATCAGCGCGATCGACGCGCTGGCGCGCGACCCCGCGCTCGGCATCAACCAGGACCTGGCCAGCGACGTGCGCGGCTGGGACGCGGGCATTTCCGCGGTCAATCTGCGCAACCTCGGCACCAACCGCAGCCTGACGCTGATCGACGGGCAGCGGCGCGTGTCCGGCTCGGCGCGCTCGTCGTCGGTCGACATCGGCATGATACCGGTCGGGATGATCGACAGGATGGAGGTCGTCACCGGCGGCGCGGCGGCGATCTATGGTGCCGATGCGGTGACCGGCGCGGTCAACATCATCACCAAACGCGACATCACCGGGCTCAACCTCTCCGCGAGCAGCGGTATTTCGGAGCAGGGCGACTCCGCCCAGTATCTGCTGTCGCTGGCGACCGGCGGCAAGTTCGCCGGCGGCCGTGGCTCGGTGTCGCTGGGCGCCACCTATTCGCAGTCCGATCCGCTGATCTACACCGATCGCTTCGACTGGCGCGACTGGGTGACCTATCGCGCGAATCCGGCCAACACCGGCATCAACGACGGCATTCCCGACCGGCTGATGATCTATCATACCCGGCAGCTCTATTATGACTATATCCCGACCTATTGGCTGAACAACAAGCGCTGGATGGTCGACGGCGGGAACATCCGCGAATCGCGCTGCGAGACCAGCTTCGAATCGCCGCAATATGCGGTGTGCGACGGCGGCGACGGCCGGAACCTGAGCGATCGCGACCAGTTCCGCGGCGGCCTGAAGTCGCTCGCGCTGATGGGCCGGGTCGACTATGACGTCAGCGACGCGATCGAGTTCGGCGGCTATTTCTCCTACACCCGCCAGAAGTACGACGGCACCTACGATTCATGGCGTGACGACAGTCGGACCACCTATTTCTCCGGTCCGGTCCCGGGCTCGCGCGGCGCCCGCGCGTTTCTGGACAACCCCTATCTGCCCGCCGCGCTGCGCGATGTGATGATCGCCAACAACCTGACGTCGGTCGACATCGACCGGACCTATGGCAACTTCCCGGTGCGCGAGGAGGATCACGACCGGGAGAGCTACACCATCGGCGCGTCGCTGGGCGGCAAGCTGGGCGGCAGCAGCCTCAAGTGGCAGGCGTTCTGGCAATATGGCCGGGTGACCGACAACGTCACAGAGGCGAACGTCCCGTGGAAATCGCACTGGATCGCCGCACGCGACGTGATAGCCGACCCGGTGACCGGCGCGCCCGTCTGCCGCGACGCGGCGGCGCGCACGGCGGGCTGCGTTCCGTTCAACATCTTCAGCACCGAACCGGCGACCGAGGCGCAGATCAAATATGCGATGGCCGACCGGCATGAGCAGCGCATCAACACGCAGCAGGTCTTCGGCGCGAGCGTCAGCGGCGGCGTGTTCCAGCTCCCCTATGGCGAGGTGTCGGTCGCGGTGGGCGTCGAGCATCGGCGCGAGGCGCTGAAAACCACCGACGATCCGCTCGCGCTGGCCGGCGAGCTGGTCTACGGCGGCGGTCCCGCCGCCCACCCCGAGCTCGACGTCGCGTTCAACGTGACCGAGGCCTATGGCGAGC
>NZ_DATMGG010000055.1:0-13456 GCF_035555815.1 Sphingomonas sp. | reverse complement strand
ATCTACAATGTCGAGATCGACGAGGGGCATGTGCTGATCACCATGACGCTGACGACGCCCCATTGTCCGGTCGCGGAATCGATGCCGGGCGAGGTCGAGCTGCGCGTCGGCGCGGTGCCGGGCGTGGGCACGGTCGACGTCAATCTGGTGTGGGATCCGCCGTGGGACCCGTCCAAGATGTCGGACGAGGCGCGGCTCGAACTGGGGATGCTGTGATGGCCACCACGCTGCGCGAACGCCCGGCCGTGCTCAATCTCACCGATCGCGCCCATGCGCGGGTGGCGGAGCTGATGGCGAAGGCGCCGGCCGATGCGGTCGGGGTCAAATTGTCGACGCCGCGCCGGGGCTGTTCGGGGCTGGCCTATTCTGTCGACTATGTGACCGAGGCCGCACCGTTCGACGAATCGATCGTCACGCCGGGCGGCACGCTCTATGTCGATGGCGCGTCGGTGCTCTATCTGGTCGGTTCGACGATGGACTGGGTCGAGGACGATTTCACCGCCGGATTCGTGTTCGAGAATCCGAACGCGAAAGGCGCGTGCGGCTGCGGCGAGAGCTTTACCGTCTGACCGTCTTCACGACGTCGTGAAGACGTTGTCGCTGGTTACCCCGGCCGGCGAGGCTTCGGCTCCGCTGGTGGGTAGGCGGGTGAGGCGCGGCCGCACCCAGAGCGCGCGATGACGGCGCTGTTCGCGTTGAATCGTCGACATGCGGTTCCCCCGGCTGGTTCTGATGGTTGGCTAGACGGTAACCATTAACCAAACGCCAACGCCAGCCCCAATCGCAGCGCCGATCACAGTGACCGCGCGATCAGCACCTTCATGATCTCGCTCGATCCGCCGTAGATGCGCTGGACCCGCGCGTTGCGGAACATCCGCGCGATCGGATAATCGTTGATGTAGCCATAGCCACCGTGAAGCTGCAGGCACTCGTCGACGATCTGCCATTCGGCCTCGGTCACCCACAGCTTGGCGATCGCGGCGGTGGTCAGGTCGAGCGTGCCGGCCATCTGGCGTTCGATGCAGTCGCCGACGAACACCTTGGCAACGGTCGCCTTCGCCTTGCACTCGGCCAGCTTGAACTGGGTGTTCTGGAAATCGAACACGCTCTGTCCGAACGCCTGGCGCTGCTTGACGTAGTCGACCGTTGTCTCGATCGCGCGTTCCATCGTCTGGATCGATCCCACCGCGATGATCAGCCGTTCGCGCGGCAGTTCGGCCATCAACTGGCGGAAGCCTTGCCCCTCGACCGAGCCCAGCAGATTGTCGGCGGGCACCCACACATCGTCGAAGAACAGTTCGGAGGTGTCCTGCGCGTCCTGCCCGATCTTGTCGAGCGCCTGCCCGCGGCGAAATCCCTCGACCGCGTCGGTCTCGACCACCAGCAGCGACACGCCGCGCGCGCCCTGCGCCGGATCGGTCTTGGCGACGACCACGATCAGGTCGGCGATCTGGCCGTTGGAAATGAAGGTCTTGGCGCCGTTGATGCGATAGCCGTCGCCGTCCCGGAGCGCGGTGGTGCGGATCGCCTGTAGATCGCTGCCCGCGCCCGGCTCGCTCATCGCGATCGCCGCGACGCGCTCGCCCGAGCACAGCTTCGGCAGCCAGCGCCGCTTCTGCTCCTCCGTACCGTGGGCAAGTATGTAGGGCAGGATGATGACGTTGTGCAGCGACAGCGCGAAGCCTTCGACGCCGTGCTTCGCAACCTGCTCGACCAGCACCACGTCGTGGCGGAAATCGCCGCCGCCGCCGCCATACTCCGCCGGGATCGCCGCCCCCAGCAATCCGGCCTCGCCCGCCTGCCGCCAGAAGGCGCGCTCGACCTGCCCATCCTCGCGCCACTTGGCGATCCGTTCGGACGGCGCCTCGCGCTCGAAGAAGCGCGACGCGGCGTCGGCGAGCATCTCCAGCTCGGGATCGCGCATGCACGGCGGCGGCGGCACGTCGATGACCGGCATCAGCGCGGCGCCATGCGGATCGCCCCGTCCAGCCGGACGTCCTCGCCGTTGAAATAGGGATTGCGCAGCATCTCCAGCGCCAGGCTGGCGTAATCCTCCGGGTTGCCCAGCCGCTTTGGAAAGGGGACAGACGCGGCCAGCGCGTCCTTCACCTGCGGCGGCGCGGCGTTCATCAGCGGGGTGTCGAAGATGCCGGGCAGGATGGTGTTGACGCGAATACCCTCGCCCGACAGGTCGCGCGCGATCGGCAGCGTCATGCCGACGATGCCGCCCTTCGACGCGGCATAGGCCGCCTGGCCGATCTGGCCGTCCTCCGCCGCGACGCTGGCGGTGTTGACGATCGCGCCGCGCTCGCCCCCGTCCAGCGGATCGAGCGTCATCATCCCCGCCGCCGCCCGCGCGATGCAGCGGAAGCTGCCGATCAGGTTCACCTGGATCACCCATTCGAACGCGGCGGTCGGGAAATATTTGATCGCGCCGGTGGCTTTGTCGCGGCTCGCGGTCTTGTATGCGTTGCCGACTCCGGCGCAGTTGACCAGGATGCGTTCCTGTCCGTGCGCGGCGCGGGCGCGGGCAAAGGCGGCGTCCACCTCTTCATCGGACCGAACATCGACCTTGCAGAAGGTGCCGCCGATTTCGACCGCAAAGCCGCTGCCCTTGTCCTCGTTGAGGTCGAACAGGGCCACCCTGGCGCCCGAAGCCGCCAGCGCGCGCGCGGTCGCCGCGCCCAGACCCGATGCGCCGCCGGTCACGATCGCGGCGGTTCCTTCGAAGATCATCGTCCTCTCCCGTTAGATTACAGCGCCTCGACGATCGTCACATTGGCCAGTCCGCCACCTTCGCACATCGTCTGCAGGCCGTAGCGCAGGCCCCGCTTGCGCAGCGCGTGGACCAGCGTGGCCATCAGCTTGCTGCCCGATGCGCCCAGCGGATGGCCCAGCGCGATCGCGCCGCCGTTGACGTTGATCCGCGCGGGATCGCCGCCGACGTGGTGCAGCCAGGCGAGCGGCACCGGGGCGAACGCTTCGTTGACCTCGTACAGGTCGATGTCCTCGATCCGCATCCCGGCGCGCTTCAGCGCCTTTTCGGTCGCGAACAGCGGCTCCTCCAGCATGATGACCGGATCGCCGCCGGTGACGGTCAGATTGTGGATGCGCGCCAGCGGCGTCAGGCCGTGGTCCTTCAGCCCGCGTTCGCTCACCACCAGCACTGCCGACGATCCGTCGCAGATCTGGCTGGCGTTGCCTGCGGTGATGACGCCGTCGGGCGCGAGCGTCTTGAGCCCGGCCAGCCCTTCCATCGTCGCGTCGGCGCGAATGCCCTCGTCGCGGTCGTGGCGCTGCGGGCCGTCCGCCGTCTCGATATCGAGCGCCACGATCTCATCGGCGAAATCGCCCCGGTCGACGGCGGCGGCGGCGCGACGATGGCTCTCCAGCGCATAGGCGTCGAGCTGTTCGCGCGTGAAGCCGTATTTGCGCGCGATCATCTCCGCGCCGTGGAACTGGCTGAACCCGCGCACGCCGAACCGTTCCTGCACCTTCGCGCTCCACGGATTGGCGCCGGCCGAGCTGGTGCCCATCGGCACCCGGCTCATATGCTCGACCCCGGCGGCGATCACCACGTCCTGCGTGCCGGACATCACCGCCTGTGCCGCGAACTGGATCGCCTGCTGCGACGAACCGCACTGGCGATCGATGCTCACCGCCGGCACGCTGACCGGCAGTTTAGACGCCAGCACCGCGTTGCGGCCGATATGTCCCGCCTGCTCGCCCGCCTGCATCACGCAGCCCATCACGACATCCTCGATCGCGGCGGGATCAATGCCGGTGCGGTCAACGACCGCGTCGAGCACCGCGCCGCCCAGATCGTTGGGGTGCCACCCCATCAGCCGTCCGTTGCGCCGCCCACCGGCGGTGCGCACTGCCTCCACGATATAGGCTTCCGCCATTCCAGCCTCTCCAAAGCATCTTCTCGCCGATAGTCATGTCAGCAAGGGTGGGGCGGGGCCAGTGGATTCTGGGCAGGGGCCGTGGGTCAGGCCGACTCCGCCTGCGCGACGATGTCGCGCAGCGCCTGTTCGAACGTCCCGGGCGGCTGGCCGCCGGAGATGAGGTAGCGGTCATCGATCACCACCGCCGGCACGCTGCTGATCCCGCGCGATTGCCACAGGCGCTCGGCGTCGCGCACTTCCTGCGCATAGCGGCCGGACGTCAGCACCGTGCGCGCCGCGTCGGCGTCCAACCCGGCCAGCACGGCGGCGGCGACGAGCACGTCATGGTCCGACGGATCGCGCCCGTTGGTGAAATAGGCCTCGAACAATGCGTGCTTCAGCGCCGTCTGACCCCCCTCGATCCCGGCCCAGTGGAGCAGGCGATGCGCGTCGAAGCTATTGTAGATCCGGCTGGTGTCCGACATCGCCATGGTGAAGCCGACAGCGGCGGCGCGTTCGCGGATCGCCGCGCGGTTCGCCTGCGACTGTTCGGGCGTCGCGCCGTATTTCTCGCCGATATGCTCAACGATATTCTGCCCGCCGGGGCCCATGTCTGGGTTGAGTTCGAACGGCTGGAAGTGGATCGTCGCGTCGACGATGTCGCCGGTCCGCGCCAGCGCCTCCTCCAGCCCGCGCAGCCCGATGATGCACCATGGGCAGGACACGTCGGAAACGAAATCGATCTTGATCGGACGGGCCATGACAGGTTCCTTTCGGTCGGTGGCCCCGATATGAGGAGCGTCCGCCCCGAAGTCACCACCTGGAACAGCCGGGGGGTTCGCGGCGAGAGGATGTTTTGCGAACCATGGCCGTGATCGACGATGCCGCACCCGCCACGGTCATGCTCGATGCGGCGCGGCCGATCAGCGTGACCGAGCTGTTCACCATCGGCGTCGGTCCGTCCAGCTCGCACACCGTCGGCCCGATGCGCGCGGCGGCGGGCTTTGCCGAGGCGGCGGTGGCGGCGGGGCCGGTCGCGCATGTGCGGTGCGAGCTGTTCGGATCGCTGGCGCTGACCGGCCGCGGCCACTCGACCGACGTGGCGATTCTGCTCGGCCTCTCCGGCCAGCGGCCCGAGGCGGTCGATCCCGACGCCATCCCTGCGCTGGTCGAGGCGATCCGCGCCGAACGGCGGCTGGTGCTGGGCGGCGCGTTCGCCGTCCCCTTTGCCGAGGAGGACGATTTGCTGTTCCGGCGCGGCGAATTCCTGCCCGGCCATGCCAATGCGATGCGTTTCATCGCCACCCATGTCGACGGCGCGGTGACGGCGGAGACCTGGTATTCGGTCGGCGGCGGCGTGGTGGTGCGCGAGGGCGAGCCGCCGGCGCGGATCAACTTCACCCTGCCGCACCCGTTCGGATCGGGTGCAGAGCTGCTCGCGATCGGCGCGGAGACCGGCCTGTCGATCGCCGAGATCGTCACCGCCAACGAGCGCGCCTGGCGCCCGGCGGAGGAGACCAGCGCGTTCCTGGGTGAGGTGCGCGCGGCGATGCTCGCCTGCATCGCGCGCGGGGTGCGGGCGGAGGGCAAGCTGCCCGGCGGGCTCAACGTCCGCCGCCGCGCGCGCGAACTGCACCAGACGCTGTTGGCGCGCGGGCCGCGCACCGATCCGTCGACGGTGTTCGAATGGGTCAGCCTGTGGGCGCTGGCGGTCAATGAGGAGAACGCCGCCGGCGGGCGCGTCGTCACCGCGCCGACCAACGGCGCCGCCGGGGTGATCCCGGCCGTGCTCAACTATTACGAGGTGTTCGCCGCCGCGCCGACCATCGCCGGCAGCCACACGCTGCTGCTGACCGCGTCGGCGATCGGCGCGCTGTACAAGAAGCGCGCGTCGATCTCGGCGGCGGAGATGGGGTGCCAGGGCGAGGTCGGCGTCGCCTGCTCGATGGCGGCGGCGGGGCTGGCGGCGGCGCTGGGCGCGACCAACGCCCAGATCGAGAACGCCGCAGAGATTGGCATGGAGCACAACCTTGGGCTGACCTGCGACCCGATCGGCGGGCTGGTGCAGATCCCGTGCATCGAGCGCAACACGATGGGCGCGATCAAGGCGATCAACGCCGCCTATCTCGCGCTGCACGGCGACGGCAACCACATCGTCAGCCTCGACGCGGTGATCGAGACGATGCGCCAGACCGGCGAGGACATGCGCAACAAGTACAAGGAGACCAGCCTGGGCGGTCTCGCGGTCAACGTGGTGGAGTGCTGACGAAAGGCCGGAACGCTAAACCCGGAACCGGTACGTCGTCCCCGGCGAGCGCTCGATATCGGGCGGGAAGCTGGCGCGCTTGTCGTCGTAATATTGCCGGCGATGGTCGCCGTCCCACGCGGCGTTATAGGTCAGATAGAGGATGCGACGCTGTGCGTCGGTCAGGTTGGGCTTCGAGGCGTGCGGGGCATAGCTGTCAAAGAACAGCACATCGCCCGGCTCGGTCGGCACCGGCACCAGCGCGAACGTCGCCATCTGATCGGCGGTCAGCGGCGTCCACTCCGCGCCGATCATGCCCGTCGCGCGCGGCGCGTCGGCCATTTCGAGGCAGCCGTTGGCGATCGTCGCGCGGTCGATCCCGACCAGGGCGGTGACGAACAGCGGCGCATAGCGCGACCAGCCCGCCTGCTGGTCCTGATGCGGCTCGAACCCGGCGCCGCCCGGCTTCTTGAAGTTGATCTTCTCCTTGAACAGCACCGCCGGCGCAGCGAACAATTGCTCGACCGCGGCCAGCAGCCGCCCGCCGCGCACCAGCGCGTCAAATCCGGCGTGCCACGGACAGAAATCCTCGATCCGCTGCATCACGCGCGTCGTGGGATCGGTCAGGCTGTCCTCATAATAGACCATATGCTGGCCCGCCACCTCGGGCAGCGCGACCAGTTCGTCGGTCCACCGCGAGATCTCGGCCGCCTCGGCCGCGCTGAACAGCCCGCGCCGGGCGACCCATCCGGTCGCGGCGAAATGGTCGACCTCATCGGCCGACAGGGGAGGCGTATCGCGCACCCTAATCGACCAGCTGGGGCAGGATCGTCGTCCGCGCCTTGGCGACATCCTCGGGGAAGTCGATCTCGGTCCAGGGCAGGTCGGTGACGTCGACCGCCACGAACGCGGCGGGATCGGCGAGGATCAGGTCGCGGATCGCCTCCTCATATTCGAGGTCGCCGCGCCCGGCCGCCATATAGGCTTCGCAAATGTCGGCGAGTGCGGCGGCCATCGCCGGGGAGAATTTGAAGAAACCCACCGATTCGCCGTGCCAGTCGTGCGCGTGTTCGGGGCGCTTGCGGAAATCGACGATGGCGTTACCCCGGAAACAGACCTTTACCGGCTCGTCGCCCGGCTCCAGCTCGCGGTCGACCAGCAGCACCGCCTCGCCGTCCGCCGCGACCAGCCGGGCGATCATCCGCGAATCATAGAGCACGTCGCCGTCCATCAGCAGCACGCTGCGCCCCGACCGCAGCCGATCGCGCTGGACCCACAGTGAGATCAGGCTGCCCCGGCGATAGTCGGGGTTGAGTGTCGTCCCCGCACGATCCCCCAGCACCGCCCGCAGCGCCCCTGCCTCATGGCCGACCGTCACGACGATGTCGGTGACGCCGTTCGCGGACAGTGCGGCCAGGTGCCGCTCGATCAGCGATCGCCCGTCGAAGTCCAGCAGTACCTTTGGCCCGTCATGGTCGTCGCCCAGCCGCCGCCCCACCCCGGCGGCGAGCAGGATGGTGACCGGCGGCAGCGGCTGTGGAGGGGCGGACGGGGTGGGGCTCGGGTCGCTTGTCTGCATGTCCGGGCGGCTATAACGCTCCGCCATGTCGTGGCCAAGATTGCGGACTATTCGCGCTGGTCACCCGTTTGCGTCACGATATTGAAAGCCCGGTTCGCATGAACGACCTTGCCAGCGCCTTCACACCCGCCCCCGGCCGCGCCGCCCGGCTGCGCGCGATGATCGAGCGCCCCCAACTGGCCTTTCTGATGGAGGCGCATAACGGCCTGTCGGCCAAGATCGTCGAGGAGGCCGGATTCGGCGGCATCTGGGCGTCCGGGCTCAGTATTTCGGCCAGCCTCGGGCTGCGCGACAGCAACGAGGCGTCGTGGACCCAGGTGCTCGACGTGCTGGAGTATATGGCGGACGCGACCAGCCTGCCGATCCTGGTCGACGGCGACACCGGCTACGGCAATTTCAACAACGTCCGCCGGCTGGTCCGCAAGCTGGGCGAGCGCAACATCGCCGGGGTATGCATCGAGGACAAGCTGTTCCCAAAGACCAACTCGTTCATCGGCGAGGAACAGCCGCTGGCCGACATCGGCGAGTTCTGCGGGCGGATCGCGGCGGGCAAGGACAGCCAGACCAGCGACGATTTCGTGATGGTCGCGCGCGTCGAGGCGCTGATTTCCAGCCGGCCGATGGAGGAGGCGCTGCGCCGGGCGGAGGCGTATCACGCCGCCGGGGCCGATGCGATCCTGATCCATTCGAAGAAGACCGATGCGGCCGAGATCTTCGACTTCTGCCGCCGCTGGGGCAATCGCGCGCCGGTGGTGATCGTGCCGACCACCTATTACCCTACGCCGACCGAGCTGTTCCGTGAAGCGGGCATCTCGACGGTGATCTGGGCCAACCATCTGCTGCGATCGTCGATCAGCGCGATGCGGGAGACCGCGCGCGCGATCCACGCCGAACAGTCGCTCGCCAACGTCGAGGGGCGGGTGGTGCCGGTCAAGGACATCTTCCGCCTGATGGGCAACGCCGAGCTGGAGGCGGCCGAGCGCCGGTATCTGCCCGAGACGCCGCGCCCGCGTGCGGTGGTGCTGGCGGCGTCGGGCGGCGATCTGGGCGAGCTGACCCGCGACAAGCCCAAGTGCATGATCGACGTGCGCGGCCAGTCGTTGCTGGCGCGGCAGGTGGCGACGTTCGCCGATAGCGGTGTGCGCGACATCACCGTGGTGCGCGGTTTTGCCAAGGCGGCAGTGGTGGTCGACGGCATCCGCACCGTCGACAACGATCGCTTCGCCGACACCGGGGAGGCCTATTCACTGGCGCAGGCCGATGCGGCGCTGTCGGGCGAGCTGGTGGTCGCGTATGGCGACGTGCTGTTCCGCAACTACATTCTGGAGAGCCTGCTCTCGAGCAAGGCCGATGTCGTGATCGCGGTCGACGCGCTGCACCGCCACGACACCCGCGAACGCGATCTGGTGCTCGCCGATCATGGCTTTTCGGGCAATTATCTCGACGATGCGCCTGCGCAGATGGTGCGGATGGGCAGCGATCTGGGGACGACCGCCAGCGGTGAGTGGGTCGGTCTTGCGCGGTTCAGCGCCGCCGGCAGCGAATGGCTGCGCGCGGAGATCGCCGCGCTCGATTCGGAGGGGCTGCTGGAGCGCGCCGACCTGCCGATGCTGCTCACCCGAATCGCGGCGAAGCATCCGGTGCGGGTCAAATATTTCACCGGCCACTGGATGGACGTCAACACGCTGGCCGACGTCGCAGACGCGCGCAATTTCACCTGATGATCACCGCCGATCAGTTCATGGACGCGGCGTCCGCCGCCGGGTTCGATTTCTACACCGGCGTGCCGTGCAGCTACCTGACGCCGCTGATCAACGGCGTGCTGTCCAACCGCGCGCTGCGCTACGTCGGCGCGGCGAGTGAGGGGGAGGCGGTGGCGATCGCGGCGGGCGCATGGCTGGCCGGGCGGCGAACGGTGACGATGTGCCAGAACTCTGGCCTCGGCAACATGGTCAACCCGCTGACGTCGCTCAACGCGCCGTTCCGCATCCCGACCCTGCTGGTCACCACCTGGCGCGGGCGGCCGGGCGAGCCGGACGAGCCGCAGCATGTGGTGATGGGGGAGATTACCCACGACCTGTTGTCGCTGATGCGAATCCCGCACCGGGCGTTTCCGAACGATGCCGCCGCGATCGCCCCGGCCCTCGCCGAAGCGGCAGGGGCGATGGACGCCGGGAGCCTGCCGTTCGCCTTCGTCATGGCCAAGGGCGACGTCGCCGACACCGCGCTCGATCAGCCGGCGCGCGCGCTGCCGGGGCCGGGCCGCCGCGCCGATCATCGCACCAGGCGCGCGCGGCCGGCCCGCGCGGCGGTGCTCGAACGGTTCCTCGCGCTCACCGACGATGCGACGGCGGTGATCGCTACCACCGGCAAGGCGGGGCGCGAGCTGTTCACACTCGCCGACCGCGACCAGCACCTCTATCAGGTCGGGTCGATGGGCGGCGCGTCGGGCATGGCGCTGGGCGTCGCGCTCAATACCCCCCGCCGCGTGGTGGTCATCGACGGCGACGGCGCCGCGCTGATGAAGCTCGGCACGCTGGCGACGATCGGGGCGGAAGCGCCGGTCAACCTCATCCACCTGCTGCTCGACAATGGCGTGCATGATTCGACCGGCGGGCAGGCGACGGTATCCGCATCGGTCGATTTCGCCGGCGTCGCGCTGGCGTGCGGCTATCGCTATGCCGCCGCTTGCGACGATCTCGCCGGGTTCGATCGCGCGTGGCGCGATGCCGCGACGATCGGCGGGCCGGCGATGATCCACATGCGGATCGCGCCGGGATCGATGGCGACGCTCGGCCGCCCGACCGTGTCGCCCGACGTGGTGGCGCGGCGGTTCAGGGCATTCCTGGCGGCGTGAAGCGGTCGGCGATCCTCGCGGTCGCGGTCGGGCTGGTGCTCGCCATCACGTTGATCGCGACCAACGACGTCGCCGCCATCGCCGCCGCGCTGCGTCAGGCGGGGTGGGGGATCGTGCTGGTGGTGCTGCTCCACCTGCCGCAGACGCTGGCGTCGGCGATGGGGTGGCAGGCGCTGCTTGAGCGACGCGCGCCGCTGCCGTTCGCCTATGGCCTGCGCTGGGTGCGCGAATCGGTCAATGCGCTGCTGCCGGTCGCGCAGCTGGGCGGCGATCTGGTCCGCGCGCGCCTGCTCGCGCGGCGCGGCACGCCGCTGCCGGCGGCGGTCGCGGCGAACATGGTCGATCTGTCGGTGGAGACGGGAACGCAGGCGCTGTTCACCATCCTGTGCGTCGCGTTGCTGGTCGCCGGGCCGCACGGCGGCGAGGCGTTGCCGCTCGCGATCGGCCTCGCGGCGGCGGGGGCGTCGGTAGCGATCGCCTTTGCCGTGGCGCAACGGTTCGGCCTGTTCGCGCTGATCGAACGCGGGGTCGCCCGGTGGACGCGTGGCCGCGACCTCGCGGGGCTGCACGACGCGGTGGTGGCGCTGTACGGCCGGCCGGGGCCGTTGGCGCGCTCGTCCTCGCTGCATCTGGCGTCATGGTTGCTCGGCGGGCTGGAGATCTACGCGGCGCTTCACGCGCTCGGTATCGACGCGAGCCTGCGCGAGGCGATCGTGATCGAGGGGCTGGCGCAGGCGGTGCGCAGTGTCGGCTTCCTCGTCCCCGGCGCGCTGGGGGTGCAGGAGGGCGGATACCTGCTGATCGGCGCGATGTTCGGCATCGCCGCGCCGCAGGCACTGGCGCTGGCGCTGATCCGCCGTATCCGCGAACTGGCGCTGGGCCTGCCCGGTCTGGCGCTGTGGCATCGACTCGAAGCGCGGCCGGCCGCGCCGGCGACCGGAGGAGCGACCTGAATGACTCGACCGCTGCTGCTCACCCCCGGCCCGCTCACCACCGCTCCGCGCGTGCGCCGGGCGATGGACGCCGACTGGGGATCGCGCGACCCCGCGTTCATCGCGCTCACCGCCGAGCTGCGCGAACGGCTGCTCGTGGTGGCGAACGGCGCGGGCACCCATGTCGCGGTGCCGATCCAGGGCAGCGGCACCTATGCGCTGGAGGCGGCGGCCGACACGCTGATCGGGCCGGACGACCGGCTGCTGGTGTTGATCAACGGCGCCTATGGCGAGCGCATGGCGGCGATCGCGCGGCGGCTGGGACGTCAGGTCGCGGTGCTGCACTGGGAGGAGGACGAGCCGGTCGATCCGTCGGCGGTCGCCGCCGCGCTGCGCGACGACCCGGCGATCACCCACGTCGCGGTGGTGCATGTCGAGACGACCACCGGCCTGCGCAATCCGCTGGAGGCGATCGCGGCGACCGTCGCCGATACCGGGCGCCGGTTGATCGTCGATGCGATGGCCAGCTTTGGCGCGCTGCCGATCGATCTGGCGACGCTGCCCGCCGCTGCGATCCTCGCGTCGAGCAACAAATGTCTGGAGGGGCCGCCGGGGCTGGCGTTCGCGCTGGTCGATCGCGCCGTGCTGGAGGGGTGTGCCGGGCGCAGCCGCTCGACCAGCCTCGATCTCCACGCCCAGTGGCGCGGGTTCGAAGGCAACGGCCAATGGCGCTTCACCCCGCCGGTGCAGGTGGTCGCCGCGACGGTCGAGGCGCTGCGCCTGCTGGACGCCGAAGGCGGCGCGGCGGCGCGGCTGGACCGCTATGCCGCCAATCTCGATGTGCTGCTGGCCGGTGCGGGGCGGCTGGGGCTGGAACTCTACCTCGATCGCGATCTTCAGGCACCGATCATCGCCACCTTCCGCCGCCCGCCCGATCTTGACTTCGCCGCTTTGTACGATGCCCTCGCCGCGCGGGGGTTCCTGATCTATCCGGGCAAGCTCACTCGCGGCGAATCGTTCCGCATCGGCTGCATCGGGGCGGTGACGCCGGCTGATTTCACCCGCCTCGTCGCGGCGCTGGAGCCGGCGCTAGCGGCGGCGCGATCGTAGTGCGAGCAGCGCCAGCACCAGCGCGGCGACCGGCGTGATCACCGCCGCCGCGATCGTCATCGGCCACGCCAGCCCGCCCCAGATCAGCAGCGGCACCAGCACCATCGCGTCGTCCGGGTCGACGGTGATGCCGTCGCTCAGGTCGAGGCCGCGCACCTGAGCGATGTTGATCACGTTCAACTCGGCGAACAGCGTGCCGATGCCGATCCCGGCGACGACGCCGGTCCACAGCGCGGCGCTGCCGTGGCTGCCGATCAGCCCGATGCCCAGCCCGACGAAGGCGGCGACGCTGGCGATGCAATCGGCCGCGAGGTCGTAGCGATGGCCGGCGCGGCTCATCCGCCCCGTCTGACGCGCCAGTTCGCCGTCGGCCCTGTCGAGCAGCAGCGAGAGGAGGAAGATCGCCGCGCCGACCGCCAGCGCGCCCGCCGTGCCCCGCGCGAAGCAGAAAGCCGCCGCCAGCCCGGTCGCCAGCCGCAGCGTGGTGATGTGATTCGGCGTGATCCGCGTCGGCGCGATCAGCCGGACGGCGGGGCGGACGATGCGGTGGATGACGGTATTCTGGCTCAATTCCTGCTCCGGATCGTTGCGCCGGTAACCGGTGCACGCCCGTTCGCGGGAATCAAGTCTTTGTGTTCGCGGGCGGCGTGATTAAAACAGGGGTTTGGAGCGTTTTGTCTATGGCTATCGAACCCGTTACCCCGCTTCTTGATACGGTGAAGCTGCCCGAGGATCTGCGCAAGCTGGCACCGGGTGACTTACGGCAGCTGGCGGACGAGCTGCGTCAGGAAACGATCGCGGCGGTCGGGGTGACGGGAGGGCACCTCGGTTCCGGGCTGGGCGTGG
>NZ_DATMGG010000054.1:0-5868 GCF_035555815.1 Sphingomonas sp. | reverse complement strand
AACCGCGGCGTCCCCGGCTCCGCCAGCAGGCGGGCGGCGTTGAACGCCACGCGATTCGACGTGTCGATGACGAACCGGTCGAAGGTGAAGCGCGCGTCGAAGCTGTGGGTCTGGCCGCGCTTCGCCGGCGCGCGCTCGGGCAGGTCGGCCGGGGCCGGCGAATCGACCGTCAGCACGCGCTGCGGCCGGGCGTCGCTCAGCGTCTCGATCGACACCGAACGCACGTCGGGCAGGATCGCGCGGAATTCATAGAACAGCCGGTCGGCATAGTGGCTCTTGACCCAGGTGGTCATGAACGCGGTGGGAAAGCCCAGGCGGACCGATTCCGAATCGCTGCCGTCGATCAGCACCGCCGGCTTCAGCCACTGGTCGAACAGGCGCTGGCCGGCCGAATGGCGCAGATTGGTCCGCACCCGGTTCCACGCCTTTGCCACCGCATCGTCCAAACCGTCGCGCCCCACTGCCATCCCGCCCACGTGCACTACCTTTATGGTTTAGGCCGGGATGCACCCCGCCGGCCGGTTTTTCTTGCTGACAAGCGCCCCCACAGCCGGAATCGCGTCCCGCCTGCAGATGCCAGAATGTGAGTGCCGGGCGACGAACGCGGCCCGGACGGACTGTTTACGAACGTCCGTGTGAGTCGATCAAGCCCGCCGTATGTAAAGATTTTGAAATATAGGTGTTGACTCACGGATTCGCGTCGGATTTCTTGGAATATACTTGTTTGCCGGTAGCTTATCCAAACTTCTTCGGAGAAGTATGTCGCGAATCGCGGAGAATCCTGCCTTTTCCGTGAAAGCTTTGTGACAGGCGCGAGACACAGCAAAAGCCCCGCCGGGACGGACCCGGCGGGGCTTTTGCTGTGCGACGTCGGCGCGGGGATCAGCCCAGCGCGGCGATCCGCTTGGTCAGGCGCGAGAACTTCCGCGACGCGGTGTTCTTGTGGAACACGCCCTTGGCGACGCCGCGCGCCATTTCCGGCTGCGCTGCCGCCAGCGCGGCGGTGGCCGCGACCTTGTCGCCGGCGTCGAGCGCGGCTTCAACCCGCTTCACGAACGTCCGGATGCGGCTGACGCGCGCGCCGTTGACTTCCGCGCGCCGATCGTTGCGCCGAATGCGCTTTTTCGCCTGTGGCGTATTCGCCATGTCGTTGTGTTCCTGCCTGTCCTGAATGCAGCCGATCAGGCCGCGGAAAGGCGAGGCCCTTAGCGAAGGCCCGTGCGCGGGTCAACCTGAGTCGGTCGCGCGGGGGCGGTCATTTCTGGCAGGCGGGGCACCAGAAGGTCGAGCGACCGCCATCGACACGCCGCGCGACGATGCCGCCGCACGCGCACGGCTGCCCCTCGCGGCCATAGACCTGGAACTGCTTCGAGAAATAGCCCAGCTCGCCGTCCGGCCGGGCATAGTCGCGCAGGGTGGAGCCACCCGCCGCGATCGCCGCCTCCAGCACCTCGCGCACCGCCACCACCAGCCGGTCGAGCGCGGCGCGACCGATCTTCCCGCCGGGCCGGGTCGGCGCGATCCGCGCTTCGTACAGCGCCTCGCAGACGTAGATATTGCCCAGCCCCGCCACCAGCCGCTGGTCGAGCAGCAGCGTCTTGATCGACGCGCTGCGGCCATCGAGCACGGTTGCGAGATAGGCGCCGGTGAAATCGGGGCCGAGCGGTTCCGGTCCGAGCGCCTTGAACGCCGGCCACTCGGCCAGCTCGGCGGTCGGCACCAGATCGAGCGAGCCGAATCGGCGCGGATCGTTGAGCGCGAGCCGGCGCCCCGCCCGCGTTTCCAGCACAAGATGGTCGTGCGGCAGGATCTCCGCCGGATCGACCCGCCACCGCCCCGACATGCCGAGATGAAAGATCAGCGTGTCGCCGCGATCGGTGTCGATCAGCCCATATTTGGCGCGCCGCCCCAGCGCGGTGACCGTCGCCCCGGTCAGCCGCTGCCCCAGATCGTGCGGCATCGGCCGGCGCAGGTCGGCGCGGCGCAGCGTCACCCGCGCGATCGCCTGCCCCTCCAGCACCGGGGCCAGACCGCGCACGGTCGTCTCGACTTCGGGAAGCTCGGGCATCGGGCTGAGCTAAGTCGCCTTCACGCCCCGGACAACCCCGCCTCGGCGCGCATCACAACCATTGCCGCTGATGCGGACAAACCCTAGAGCGTCGGCATGTCCGACACCGTCTCCTTCGGCTATGAAGAGGTCGCGCCCAGCGACAAGACCCGTCGCGTCGGCGAGGTCTTCGCCAGCGTCGCCAGCCGCTATGATCTGATGAACGACGCCATGTCCGGGGGGATGCACCGGCTGTGGAAGGATCGCTTCGTGCGGCGGGTGAAGCCACAGGCGGGCGAGCAGTTGCTCGACATGGCCGGCGGCACCGGTGACATCGCCTTTCGCCTCGCCCGGTCGGGCGCGAGCGTTACCGTCGCCGATATCAACCCGGCGATGCTGGAGGTCGGGGTCGCGCGCGCGCAGGAACGCGGCATCGACGGGCTGGTGTGGACCGAGGCGAACGCCGAGTCGCTCCAGTTCCCCGACCGCTTCTTCGACGCCTACACGATCGCGTTCGGCATCCGGAACGTCACCGACATCCCCGCCGCGCTGCGGGAGGCGCACCGCGTGCTGCGGCGGGGCGGGCGGTTCTTCTGCCTCGAATTCTCGACGACGCTGTGGCCCGGCTTCGCCGACATCTATGACGCCTATTCGCACCATCTGGTGCCCAGGCTGGGCAAGCTGCTGGCGAATGACGAGGACAGCTATCGCTATCTGATCGAATCGATCCGGCGCTTCCCCGACATGGCGACGTTCGAATCGATGATCGCCGACGCCGGTTTCGTCCGCACCCGCGCCGAGCCGATCCTGGGCGGGCTGGTCGCGATCCACAGCGGCTGGAAGATTTGACCCAACCCGTCGTCCACCTGTGGCGCCTGCTGAAATGGGGCCGCATCCTGGCGCGCCACGGCGCGTTGCGGGGAATCGAGCGCGATCTCAACACCCCGGCGCCGGTGCGACGCCTGGCGCGGATCGCCCGGTTCGGCGCGCGGGTGCCGGCGGTGCCGCGCTATGCCGATGCGTTCCAGGCGATCGGCCCGGCGGCGATCAAGCTGGGCCAGACGCTGGCCACCCGCCCCGATCTGGTCGGGGAGGACGCGGCGCACGATCTGCTGCGGCTGCAGGATGCGCTGCCCCCGGTTCCGTTCGAGGCCATTGAGCGCGTGATGGCCGCCAGCTTCGGCCGGCCGCTGTCCGATCTGTTCGCCGCCATCGATGCGGTGCCGATCGGCGCCGCGTCGATCGCGCAGGTCCACCGCGCGACCACTACCGACGGGCGGCAGGTCGCGGTCAAGGTGTTGCGCCCCGGCGTAGAGGCGGAGTTCACCAAGGCGATCGACACCTATGAATGGGCCGCCGCGCAGGTCGAGGCGATGGGCGGCGAGGCGGCGCGGCTGCGTCCCCGGCTGGTCATCGCCAGCTTCAAGCGGTGGACCGCGCGGGAACTGGACCTGCGCCGCGAAGGCGCGTCGGCCTCCGAACTGGCCGAGGGGATGGAAGCCGAGCCCGATTTCGTCGTCCCCGCGATCGATTGGCAACGCACGTCGGGCAAGGTGCTGACGCTCGAATGGGTCGACGGCATCAAGCTGTCGAACCGGGACGCGCTGATCGCCGCCGGCCACGATCTGCCGGCGCTGGCGACCAAGCTGGTGCGCGCGTTCCTGCGGCAGGCGATCGCCGAGGGTTTCTTCCACGCCGACATGCATCAGGGCAATCTGTTCGCGCTGCCGGGCGATCGAATCGCCGCGATCGATTTCGGCATCATGGGCCGGATCGACCGCCGCGCGCGGGTGTGGCTGGCGGAGATCCTCTACGGGTTGATCACCGGCAATTACCGCCGCGTCGCCGAAATCCATTTCGAGGCGGGCTATGTCCCGCCCCACCATGACGTCGCCGAATTCGCCACCGCATTGCGCGCAGTGGGCGAGCCGATGCGCGGGCTGCCGGTCAAGGACATGTCGGTCGGCGCGATGCTCGACGGGCTGTTCACCATCACCCGCGATTTCGACATGCAGACCCAGCCGCACCTGCTGCTGCTGCAAAAGACGATGGTGGTGGTGGAGGGCGTCGCCACCGCGCTCGATCCCGACATCAACATGTGGGAATCGTCCGAACCGTTCGTCGGCGAATGGCTGCGCACCGAACTGGGACCGGAAGCGGCGCTGGCCGATCGGCTGATCGACGATTTGCGGACCGTCGCCCGCCTGCCCGCGCTGATCCGCAACATCGAGCGCCGCTATCCCAGTCCCGGCGGCGCCCCGCCCGCTCCGCCGCTGCGCGAGATCGAGGTGGTACGGGTCGGCGGCGGCTGGCGCTATGGCCTGGTCGCGCTGATCGCGGCCGGCGCGGGCGTGGCGGCGACCCTGCTGATCCACTGATGGCGCGGCCGCTGCCCCCGCTGTGGCTGGCCCATCCAAGCCGTTTCGCCGGGCTGTCTCGCCGCCGCGCATTGTGGGCCGGCGGCGCGCTGTTGCTGCTGCTGATCGCCAGCCTGATCGCGCTGAAGGCCCCCGCGCCACCCGCCGATGCGCTGGCCGAGACCCCGGCGCTGGCGGTGTATGAAAGCGTGATCGCCGGGCTGCGCGCGGGGGGCGGCTATTATCAGCTCACCGCCGATTCGCTGCGCGCCGGCGCCTATCCGCTGCGCCCGTTCTTCGCGTTTCGCCTCCCCGCGCACAGCGTCGTCCAGGCCGCGCTGCCGCCTACGGCCACGCTGGTGCTGCTCGGCCTGCTGGTGCTGGCGGTGGCGATGGCCTGGTGGCACCGATTGAAGCCGGCGCTGCCACGTCCGCCCGCGCGGTTCGCGGCGATGGTGCTGCTCGGCGGCGGGCTCGCGACGTTCCTCCAGTCCGACCTGATCGCCGCGCACGAGCTGTGGGCCGGGCTGCTGGTCGCGCTGGCGCTGGCGCTGCGCACGCCGGGACGCTGGCTGGCCCCGGCGGCGATCGCGCTGATGGCGATGCTGGTACGGGAAAGCGCGGCGGTGTTCGTGGTGGTGATGGCGGCGATGGCGCTGCTCGAGGGGCGGCGGCGCGAGGCGCTCGGCTGGACCGGTGCGCTGCTGCTGTTCGCGGTCGCGGTCGCGACCCATGCCCATGCCGTGGCGCAGGTGACCGGCCCGCTCGATCCCGCGGCCGCCGGCTGGGCGGGGATGCCGGGGTTCGGCCTGTTCCTTCAGGCGGCAGCGGCGACCACCGCGCTGCGCTTCCTGCCGCTCGCGATCGCCGCGCCGCTGATCGTGCTCGCGCTGTTCGGCTGGGCGTGCTGGCGCGACGCGCTGGCGCTGCGCGCGCTGGCCGTATTCTGCGCCTACGCGCTGGTCCTCGGGCTGCTCGCCGGGCCGGGCGATGTCGCGCAGGGCTTGCTGGTCGCGCCGATGATCCTCGTCGGACTGGCCTTTGCGCCGGACGGGCTGCGCGACCTGGCCAGCGCGCTGCTCGACAGGCGCCGCGTCCGGGTCCAGAGAGTGAGCACATGAAGCGGATTTTGCTGATCGTCGGCGGGGGTATCGCCGCGTACAAGGCGTGCGAGCTTGTGCGGCTGATCCGCAAGGCCGGGATGCGTGTCACCTGCGTGCTGACCGAGGGTGGCCAGCACTTCGTCACGCCGATGACGCTGGCCGCGCTCAGCGAGAACCAGGTCTACACCACGCTGTGGGATCTGAAGGACGAGGCGGAGATGGGCCATATCCAGCTCAGCCGCCAGGCCGACCTGATCGTCGTCGCCCCCGCCACCGCCGATCTGATGGCGCGCATGGCCGCCGGCATGGCCGACGATCTGGCGACCACGCTGCTGCTCGCCACCGACAAGCCGGTGCTGGC
>NZ_DATMGG010000053.1:0-5587 GCF_035555815.1 Sphingomonas sp. | reverse complement strand
GGCGCGCTGCTCGGCTTTCAGGGCGAGGGCGCCGGCACGTTCGACATCGTCATCCAGCTCGGCGCGATCCTGGCGGTGGTGGTGCTGTACTGGCGGCGGTTTTGGGATGTCGCGGCCGGGCTGTTGCGCGCCGATCGCGGTGCGCTGATCTTCGTACGCAACCTGTTGCTGGCGTTCCTGCCGTCCGCCGTGGTCGGGATCATCGTCTACAAGGCGGTCAAGGCGATGCTGGAAAGCCCGACGATCGTCGCGGTGGCGCTGATCGTCGGCGGCGTCGCGATCCTGGCGATCGAGCGATGGGTCAAGGCGCCGCGCATCCGCACGATCGAGGAGATGGGCTGGCACACCGCGCTGGGCATCGGGCTGGTCCAGTGCCTGTCGATGATTCCCGGGGTCAGCCGGTCGGGCGCGACGATCATGGGCGCGCTCGGGCTGGGCGTCGAACGCAAGACCGCCGCCGAATTCAGCTTCTTTCTGGCGGTGCCGACGATGCTCGCCGCCTCCGCCTATGATCTCTACAAGAACCACGAGAGCCTGGGCGGGACCGGCTGGAGCCAGATCGCGATCGGGTTTGTCGTGTCGTTCGTCGTCGCGCTGCTGGTGATCCGGTGGTTTGTCGGGATCGTCGCCCGGCGCGGCTTCGCCCCGTTCGCCTGGTACCGAATCGTCGCCGGCACAGCCGCGCTGGTATGGCTTCAGATGAGATAGGACATTAAAGCTGACATAATTATTGCGAACCTGTCGCAACTAGGCTGCGTGAGAGAATTATTTTGCGGGATTTAGGTCTGATATACTGACCTAAAGTGCGATTTCCTCTGTAATTGATGCGATCTTTCGCGGTAACGCGCCTCGAAAGGTCGATTCATGGCGAATGAAAAGCTTCTCCAATTCGTGACACGCGAGCAGGCCTATCCGGCCAAGCGCGACCCGTCGTTGCGGGCGGAGGATTTCCGCGAGATCGCAGAGCGCTATGCACCGCCGACCGCGGAGGATCAGGCCGGGCGCTGCTCGCAATGCGGTGTGCCCTATTGCTCGGTGCACTGCCCGCTGCACAACCACATACCCGACTGGCTGCGACTGACCGCCGAGGGGCGGCTGCGCGAGGCCTATGAGCTGAGCAACGCCACCTCGACCATGCCCGAGATCTGCGGCCGCATCTGTCCGCAGGACCGGCTGTGCGAGGGCAATTGCGTGATCGAATTCTCCGGCCACGGCGCGGTGACGATCGGCTCCGTCGAGAAGTTCATCACCGACACCGCCTGGGCGGAAGGCTGGGTCGAGCCGGTCGCGGTCGGCCCGGCGCGCGGCCAGTCGGTCGGCATCATCGGCGCCGGCCCGGCCGGGCTGGCGGCCGCGGAATATCTGCGCGGCCACGGTTACGACGTCCACGTCTATGACCGGCACGACCGGATGGGCGGGCTGCTGACCTATGGCATCCCCGGCTTCAAGCTGGAGAAGCCGGTGGTGATGCGCCGCGTCGAGCGGCTGCGTGAGGGCGGCATCGTGTTCCACGAAGGATTCGCGGTCGGCCGCGACGCGACGCTGGAGGAGCTGCGCAAGCGCCACGACGCGCTGCTGGTGGCGACCGGGGTGTACAAGGCGCGGGCAATCAAGGCGCCGGGCATCGGCAGCGGCGGCGTGGTAGAGGCGCTCGACTATCTGACCGCGTCGAACCGCAAGGGCTTTGGCGACGCGGTGCCGGCGTTCGATGACGGCAGCCTGGATGCGGTCGGCAAGCATGTCGTGGTGATCGGCGGCGGCGACACCGCGATGGATTGCGTCCGCACCGCGATCCGCCAGGGCGCGGCGTCGGTGAAGTGCCTCTATCGCCGCGATCGCGCCAACATGCCGGGGTCGCAGCGCGAGGTCGCCAATGCGGAGGAGGAAGGCGTCGAGTTCGTCTGGCTGTCCGCCCCGCAGGCGTTCGAGGCCGATGCACGCGAACAGGGCCGCGTCAGCGCGGTGCGGGTCGAGAAGATGCGGCTGGGCGCCCCCGACGCCAGCGGCCGCCGCGCGCCGGAGCCCGATCCAGGCAGCGATTTCCGGCTGGAGGCCGATCTGGTGATCAAGGCGCTCGGTTTCGACGCGGAGGACCTGCCCCGGCTGTTCGGCGCGCCCGAACTGGGCGTGACCCGCTGGGGGACGCTGCGCACCGACAACAAAAGCATGATGACCAGCCTGGACGGGGTGTTCGCCGCCGGCGACATCGTGCGCGGCGCCAGCCTGGTGGTGTGGGCGATCCGTGACGGGCGGGACGTCAGCGCACGAATGCACCAGTATCTGAAGGCCAAGGCGAAAGCGGAGGTGGCGGCATGATGACGGCCGCCCTCGCCCTCCTGCTCGCCGCCGCCACACCCGGTGCGGTGCAGGACGCGCCGCCCCCGGCGGCGACGACGGCCGCGCCGGCGGGTCCGGCGCTCGCCGCCGAACTGGTCGGGCTGCTCGGGATCGATCAACAGCTCGATCTGACGTTCACCTCGATCATGCCGCTGATGACCGAGAACATCGCCGCCGCGATCGCCAATTCGGGCGCGGCCAGCGTCGAGTTGCGCGCCTCGCTGGCGAGCGAGGCCGGGCGCGCGCACATCAAGGGCGTCATCGCCGAGGAGGTGATGCTCGGCTTCCGCGACCGCTATCCCCGCGTCGCCACCGAACTGGCCAAGGCCTATGCCGAGAGGTTCACCGAGGCCGAGCTGCGCGATCTGGTCGCCTTTTATCGGTCGCCGGCGGGCGCGAAGCTGCTCAAGCTTCAGCCCGAGCTCCAGCAGACGCTGAGCAAGGTCGGCGAGCGGATCGGCCTCGAGGTCGGCATGGAAGCCATCCCCAAGGCGATCGAGAAATTGGAAGGGGCCCCGCCCCAGCCGGAGTCACCCAGGACATGACCGTGGAAACCGAACGCCTCCGCCTTGCCCGCGAGGGCATGTACCGCCCCGAGTTCGAGAGCGACGCCTGCGGCGTCGGGCTGGTCGCCACCACCGACGGCGTGCCGTCGCGCCGCGTCGTCGCCGCCGCGATCGACGCGCTGAAGGCGGTGTGGCACCGCGGCGCGGTCGATGCCGACGGCAAGACCGGCGACGGCGCCGGCATCCACGTCGACCTGCCCGCCAAATTCTTTGACGACGCGGTCGTCGCGTCGGGCCACCGCGTGCTGCCGAACCGGCTGGCGGTCGGCATGATTTTCCTCCCGCGCACCGATCTCGGCGCGCAGGAAGCGTGCCGCACGATCGTCGAGAGCGAGATCATCGACGCCGGCTACACCATCTATGGCTGGCGGCAGGTGCCGGTCGACGTCAGCGTGATCGGGCAAAAGGCGCAGGCGACCCGGCCCGAGATCGAGCAGATCATGATCGCCGGCCCGCTGCCCGACGATCAGGATGCCGCCGAGTTCGAAAAGACGCTGTACCTGGTCCGCCGCCGGATCGAACGGCGGGTGATCGCGGCGCAGATCAACGGATTCTACGTCTGTTCGCTGTCGTGCCGCTCGATCATCTACAAGGGGCTGTTCCTGGCGGAATCGCTGAGCGAATTCTACCCGGACCTGAAGGACGAGCGGTTCGAGAGCCGGGTCGCGATCTTTCACCAGCGTTATTCGACCAACACCTTTCCGCAATGGTGGCTGGCCCAGCCGTTCCGCTGCCTGGCGCACAACGGCGAGATCAACACGATCCGCGGCAACAAGAACTGGATGCTGAGCCACGAGATCAAGATGGCGAGCATCGCGTTCGGTGAGCGCAGCGAGGATATCAAGCCGGTGATCCCGGCCGGCGCGTCGGATACCGCCGCGCTGGACGCGGTGTTCGAGGCGATCTGCCGGTCGGGCCGCGACGCGCCGACCGCCAAGCTGATGCTGATCCCGGAGGCGTGGGCGCCGAAGGACGAGATGCCGCTCGCCCACCTCCAGATGTACAAATATCTCGCCAGCGTGATGGAGCCGTGGGACGGCCCGGCGGCGCTGGCGATGACCGACGGCCGCTGGGTGGTGGCGGGCATGGACCGCAACGCGCTGCGCCCGCTGCGCTACACGCTGACCAGCGACGGGCTGCTGATCGTCGGTTCCGAGACCGGGATGGTGGCGGTTCCCGAATCGACCGTGGTGGAGAAGGGGCGGCTTGGCCCCGGCCAGATGATCGCGGTCGATCTCGACCAGGGCGAGCTGCTCCACGACCGCGCGGTCAAGGACCGCATCGCCGCCGAGGCCGATTACGGCGCGATGATCGGCGAATTCCTGACCGTCGAGGACTTGCCGGTGCCCGCCACCGCGCCGCTGCGTTTCGACCGCGCCGAACTGACGCGCCGCCAGGTCGCGGCGGGCCAGACGCTGGAGGACATGGAGCTGATCCTGTCGCCGATGATCGAGGGCGCCAAGGAAGCGATCGGTTCGATGGGCGACGACACGCCGCTGGCGGTGATTTCGGACAAGCCCCGCCTGATCAGCCAGTTCTTCCGCCAGAATTTCAGCCAGGTCACCAACCCGCCGATCGACAGCCTGCGGGAACGCCACGTGATGTCGCTCAAGACGCGGTTCGGCAATCTCGCCAACATCCTCGACACGCAGGGCGCGCCGGGCAAGGTGCTGGTGCTCGAATCGCCGGTGCTGACCTCGGACGACTGGGATCGGCTGAAGGGGCATTTCGGCGCGCGCGCCGCGGTGATCGACTGCACCTTCCCCGCCAGTGACGGCGCGACGGAAGGACTGCGCGCCGCGATCGCCAACATCCGCGCGCAGGCCGAACAGGCGGTGCGCCAGGGCAAGAGCGAGCTGTTCCTGACCGACGAGGCGGTCGGCGCGGATCGCATCGCGGTCGCCGGCGTGCTGGCGGCGGCGGCCGTGCACACGCACCTCGTCCGCCGGGGTTTGCGCAGCTATGCGTCGGTCAACGTCCGCACCGCCGAATGCCTGGATACCCACTATTACGCGGTGCTGATCGGGGTCGGCGCAACCACGGTGAACGCCTACCTCGCCGAAGCGGCCATCGCCGATCGCCACGCGCGCGGACTGTTCGGCGACCTGACGCTTGATCAGTGCCTGGAACGCCACCGCACCGCGATCGACGAAGGCTTGCTCAAGATCATGTCGAAGATGGGGATCGCGGTGATCTCCAGCTATCGCGGCGGTTATAATTTCGAGGCGGTCGGGCTGAGCCGCGCGCTGGTCAACGATCTGTTTCCGGGGATGCCGGCCAAGATTTCGGGCGAGGGTTACGCCTCGCTCGATCTCAGCGCGCGGCTGCGCCACGACGCGGCGTTCGACGAAGGGGTGGCCACGCTGCCGATCGGCGGATTCTATCGCCAGCGCCATGGCGGCGAGGTCCACGCCTATTCGGCGCAGCTGATGCACCTGCTCCAGTCGGCGGTGGCGAGCGACAGCTATTCGACCTATCTGCAATTCGCGCGCGGCGTGCGCGACCTGCCGCCGGTGTATCTGCGCGACCTGCTCGAGTTCAATTACCCGCACGAGGGCGTCGCGATCGATTCGGTCGAGGCGATCACCGAGATCCGCAAGCGGTTCGTTACCCCCGGCATGTCGCTGGGCGCGCTGTCGCCGGAGGCGCATCAGACGCTGTCGATCGCGATGAACCGCATCGGC
>NZ_DATMGG010000052.1:0-16830 GCF_035555815.1 Sphingomonas sp. | reverse complement strand
CGGCCGCACGATGGGGCGCAAGCATATCGTGCCCTACGGTCTCTACCGCGCCCACGGCTTCGTCTCCGCGCCGCTCGCGTCGCATCCGGTCAAGGGCACCGGCTTTTCCGAGGACGACCTCGAACTGCTTTGGCAGGCGCTCGACAACATGTTCGACCTCGACCGTTCGGCCGCGCGCGGTGAGATGGCCAAGCGCAAGCTGATCCTGTTCCGCCACCAGAGCGCGCTGGGCAATGCGCAGGCGCAGTCGCTGTTCGATCGCGTGACGACGCAGCGGGTGCATCAGGGATCGGTCTATGAGATCGGCAGCGCCGGTACCGACAATCTGCCGCCCGCGCGCAAATGGGGGGATTACCAGGTGACCGTCGACCGTGAGGGGCTGCCCGATGGTGTGGAAATCATCGAGCGGTGAGCGGGGATGGCGACCCCGCCGATCATGACGGTGTTCGACCAGATCGCCTGGAGCTACGCCAATCTGGCGCGAGCCCATGCAGCGCTGTCGGCGGGGCGGATCGAATATATTCGAACCGACCATATCATCCGTGCACGGCTGTTCAGCGGCCTTCGCTCAGGCAGGATGTCCATCGGGTCGCTCTATGACGACGAGCGCCTGAAGATGCTGGCGGATCGCGCCTGTGCCTATTGCGCGAACACCGAACGGCTGACGATGGATCACCTGATTCCCCGGATCAGAGGCGGTGGTGACGAGGGGGCGAATCTGGTGCTGGCCTGCGGTCGCTGCAACAGCGCCAAATCGGGCGTCGACCTGCTTCTATGGTACGAGCGACGCGGCGTCTTCCCGCCGCTGATGGTGCTGCGGCGCTATATCAAGCTGGGCGCTGGATATTGCGAGCGCGAAGCGCTTTTCGACTGCGCGTTGGGAGCAGCCGAACTCCGCGATCTGCCTTTTCTGGTGCAGCGTTTGCCGGTCCGATACCCTCCGCTCGATGAAATGCGGCTATGACGTTGGCGCCGCCGCCAGACCCCGCCGTCGAGGATGCGCTGGTGCCGGTGTCGGCACTGCAACATTACCTGTTCTGCCCGCGCCAGTGCGCGCTGATCCATGTCGAGCGGATCTGGCAGGAGGACGGCGCCACCGCCGAGGGCCGCATCCTGCACGAGCGGGTCGACGGCGGGCGCCCCGATCGCAGGCGCGGGGTGCGGACGGTGCGGGGCATCGCCCTGCGATCGCTCGCGCACGGCCTCATCGGCAAGGCGGACGCCGTCGAGTTTTCCGACAGCGTCCCGGTGCCCTATCCCGTCGAATACAAGCGCGGCCGGCCCAAGGCGCATCGCGCCGACGAAGTCCAGTTGTGCGCCCAGGCGCTGTGCCTTGAGGAGATGTTCGGCCAGAGCGTGCCGGAGGGCGCGCTGTTCTATGCCCAGACCCGGAAACGAGTCGCGGTCGGGTTCGATTCGACGCTGCGCGCGCTGACCGTGGAGATCGCCGCACAGGTGCGGGCGATGATCGCCGAAAGCCGCACGCCGCCGCCGCACGCCATGCCCGCGTGCAAACACTGCTCGCTCGCCGATCACTGCCGCCCGAAGCGGCTGGAAAGGCCGCCGTCGGTGCAGCGGTGGCTGGCCGGGCAACTGGCCGACTGAACGGGGGACTGAGGATCATGCGCCGTCACCTCAACACCATCTACGTCACCAGTGAGGACGCCTGGCTGCGCAAGGACGGGCAGAACATCGTGGTCGAAGTGGACGGCGCCGAGCGCGGCCGGGCGCCGCTGCACATGATCGGCGGCGTGGTGAGCTTTGCCCGGCCCGGCGCCTCGCCCGCGCTGATGGCGGCCTGCGCCGAGTCGGGCATCGCGCTGTCGTTCCTGACGCCGCACGGCCGGTTCCTCGCGCGGGTGGAGGGGCCGCGCACGGGCAATGTCCTCCTGCGGCGCGCGCAGCACCGCACGGCCGATGACGCCGCGCGCGCGGTGCCGATCGTGCGCGGGATCGTCACGGCCAAGGCGGCCAACCAGCGCACCGTCCTGCGCCGCGCGCTGCGCGATCACGGTGCGAAGATGGACGATGCGGCCCGCACGGCGATCGAAACGGCGGAGGCGCGCCTCGGCCATATGGCCCGCCGCGCCGCCGCAGCCGACGATATCGCGACGCTGCGCGGGCACGAGGGCGACGCCGCGGTCGCCTATTTCGGTGCCTTTGACGCGATGATCCAGGGCGATCGTGCCGCGTTTGCGTTTCGCGGGCGCTCGCGACGGCCGCCGCTCGATCGGGTCAACGCCTTGCTCTCCTTTCTCTACGCGATGCTCGGCCATGATTGCCGCTCGGCGCTGGAGAGCACGGGGTTCGATCCGCAGGTCGGCTTTCTGCACGCGGATCGTCCGGGGCGGGCCAGCCTCGCGCTCGACCTCATGGAGGAATTGCGCCCGGTCCTTGCCGACCGCCTGGCGCTGACGCTGATCAATCGTGGCCAGCTAAAGGCGCGCGATTTCACCATCGACGAAGGCGGCGCGGTGTCGTTGACCGACGACGGCCGAAAGACGACGCTGATGGCGTGGCAGGAGCGCAAGAAGCGCGACCTGCGCCATCCCTTTCTGGGCGAGTCCATGCCGATGGGGCTGGTGCCCCACGTCCAGGCGCTGCTGCTATCGCGCCACCTGCGCGGCGACCTCGACGGTTATCCTCCGTTCATCTGGAAATGACCGATGCTGATCCTGGTCACCTATGACGTGAACACGCAGGATGCCGCCGGGCGTCGGCGGCTGCGGCGGGTGGCCAGAGCGTGCCTCGACCTGGGCCAGCGGGTCCAGAATTCAGTGTTCGAATGCGAGGTCGACCCCGCGCAATGGGCACAGCTGCGTGCGCGCCTGCTGGAAGAGATCGACGAGGGGCGCGACAGCCTGCGCTTCTATCGCCTGGGCGCGGACGGCAAGCGACGGGTCGAGCATGTCGGTGCGAAGCCGGTGCTGGACCTGGGCGGGCCGCTGCTGTTCTAGGATGGGGGCCGCGCGCCGCGCGAGACGGCGAAGAGCGTGAAAGGGGTCAGGCGGCGGCGCGGATCGCCGAGCGTTGCAGCCACGCGCGGGCCGCCTTCTGCGCCGCCGCGATCTCGCGCGCCGACATGTCTTCCGCGACTTCGGCCCGGCATTCCTGCGCGCGCGCGTTGCCGCGCATCGCCGCCAGGTTGAACCATTTGTGCGCCTCAATCAGGTCGACGTCGGCGCCCTCGGCTCCGCTCGAAAACACCATGCCCAGTTCGTAGTACGCCTGCACGCTGCCGCGCGCCGCGTCGCGGAGTCTGGATTCGACCAGAAATACCGCATTCTTCAAACTCGTGCCCATGTTTCGTCCCTCTGTGATCCATTCCTCCGATCACAGTTCTGACGACACGGTGTCACCAAATGGTTAACACGATTAACCCTGTTCGTTGACCGCGACCGCGATGTTGTCGATCAGCCGGGTGCCGCCGATTCGCGCGGCGGCGAGCAGGCGCATCGGCCGCGCGGCGTCCGGCGCGCCCAGCGTCTCCGCGTCGACCAGTTCGACATAGTCGATCGCGAACCCCGCCGCCGCCAGCGCATCGCGCGCCGCCGTCAGCGCCGGCGCGAACGCCCCGCCATCGCCGATCGCCTTGGCTGCCGCGCCCAGCGCGCGGGGCAGGGCGACGGCGGCGACGCGATCCTCGGGCAGCAAATAGGCGTTGCGCGACGACAGCGCGAGCCCGTCGTCGTCGCGCTGGGTCGGCACCCCGACGATCTCGATCCCGGTATCGAGGTCGGCCGCAATCCGCCGGATCACCGCGAGCTGCTGGAAATCCTTTTCGCCGAACAGCGCGATATCGGGGCGGACCTGGTTGAACAGCTTGGCGACCACCGTCGCCACCCCATCGAAATGGCCGGGCCGCGCCGCGCCGTCGAGCCCTTCGCTGACCCCGCCGACGGAAATATTGCTGGCGAAGCCGGCGGGATACATCTCGTCCACGCCGGGCGTCCACAGCAGGTCGACCCCCGCCTCGGTCAGCATCCGCGCGTCGGCGGCCTCGCGCCGGGGATATTTGTCGAGATCCTCGTTCGGCCCGAACTGCTTCGGGTTGACGAAGATCGACACCGCCACCCGCTTCGCCAGCCGCTTCGCCTCGGTGACGAGCGCAAGGTGGCCGGCATGCAGCGCGCCCATGGTCGGGACCAGCGCGATCGACTCGCCCGCGGCACGGAACGCCCCCGTCGCGGGACGAAGCTCAGCGAGGTGACGGATGGTTTGCACGGGGTTGGGGCCTTCGATAAAGCAACAGAGCGCGGCCTTCTATGGAGGGCGTGGGCAGCGATCAAGCAAAGGAAGTGTGCGTCTTGGCGGACGGAACGGGTGGGGTGCATGTCATCGTCTTTGCCAATGAAAAGGGCGGGACCGGAAAATCGACGACGGCGGTGCACGTCGCGATCGGCCTCGCCGCGCGCGGATCGCGCGTCGCCGCGCTCGATCTCGATCACCGCCAGCGCACGATGGGCCGCTATTTCGACAATCGCGCCGCCACCGCGCGGCGCACCGGCCACGAACTGCCGACACCGCTCCACGAGACTCACGACGGCGAGAGCATGGACCGGTTCCAGGAATCGCTGGAACGGCTGAGCTCCGACGTCGATTTCCTGGTGATCGACACCCCCGGCCGCGACGATCGCTTCGCGCGGCTGGCGGTGACCAACGCCGATACCCTGGTCACGCCGATGAACGACAGCTTCGTCGATTTCGACCTGATCGGGCAGGTCGATCCCGATACGTTCAAGGTCACCCGCCCCAGCTTCTATTCGGAGCTGATCTGGGAAACGCGCAAGCACCGCGCCAAGGCCGATGGCGCGACGATCGACTGGGTGGTGCTGCGCAACCGGCTCCAGCATATCGAGGCGCGCAACATGCGCCGCGTTTCCGAGGCGATCGATCAATTGTCCAAGCGCGTCGGTTTCCGCGCGATTCCCGGGCTGAGCGAGCGCGTGATCTATCGCGAGATGTTCCCGCAGGGGCTGACCATGCTCGATTCGCGCGAATTCGGCGCGATGGGGCTGTCGCACGTCGCCGCGCGGCAGGAACTGCGCGAGATGATGACCGCGCTGGCGCTGCCCGAACCCGCGCTGCCGTTGTTCGCCGCGTGACCGGCCGCCGGCTGTGACCAAGGTCGTCATCGTCGCCCTGATCGTCGGCGCGATCTGGTGGTATCTGCGCAAACCCGCAAAGAAACCGCTGCCCGATGTGGCGGAGGCGCGGGCGATCCTTGGGATCCCCGACACCGCCACCGCCGACGATGTCCGCGCCGCGCACCGCCGGCTGGTCGGCGCGGTCCACCCCGATCGCGGCGGATCGGCGGAGTTGACCGGCCGGATCAACGCGGCGCGCGACGTCCTGCTGCGCCGGCTGGGCTGACGCGCGCGTCCCGCTTGCAACTTCCGCCGCGCTCGCGCTTTAGGCGAGGGTATCTTCCGGAGGTTCCATGACGCATCGTTTCGATCCCACCTCGCTGCGCGAATATGATATCCGCGGCATCGTCGGCCAGACGCTGGGCACGGCCGATGCCACCGCGATCGGCCGCGGCTTCGCCACCGCCGTGCGCCGCGCTGGCGGCACCCGCGTCGCGGTGGGCCGCGACGGGCGCACCTCCTCTCCCGAGCTGGAGACCGCGCTGATCGCCGGTCTGACGGCGAGCGGTGTCGATGTGGTGCGCGTTGGCATGGGGCCGACGCCGATGCTCTACTACGCCGAGGCGACGCTAGAGGTGGACGGCGGCGTACAGATAACCGGCAGCCATAATCCCGCCGAGTACAATGGCTTCAAGATGGTATTGCAGCACCGGCCGTTCTTTGGCGACGATATCCAGCTGCTTGGCCGGATGGCCGAGGCGGGCGACTGGGACGAGGGGGCGGGCAGCGTCACCGACGCCGACATCGTCGATGACTACGTCGGCCGCCTGTTCGCCGGCTATGCTGGCGGCGCCTACCGCGTCGGCTGGGATGCGGGCAACGGCGCCGCCGGCCCGGTGATCGAAAAGCTGGTGAAGCTGCTCCCTGGTGAGCATCACACGATCTTCACCGATGTGGACGGCCATTTTCCCAATCATCATCCCGATCCTACCGAGGAGAAGAACCTCGCCGACCTGAAACGACTGGTCGCGGAGAAAAGCCTCGATTTCGGCGTGGCTTTCGACGGCGATGGCGACCGGATCGGCGCGATCGACGGCCAGGGCCGGGTGATCTGGGGCGATCAGCTTCTCTCCATATTGGCGGAGCCTGTGCTGCGTGAGCTGCCCGGCGCGACGATCATCGCCGACGTCAAGGCATCGCAGATGCTGTTCGACCGAATCGCGGAGCTGGGCGGCGAGCCGGTGATGTGGAAGACCGGTCACAGCCTGATCAAGACCAAGATGAAGGAGACCGGCGCGCCGCTGGCCGGCGAGATGAGCGGCCACATCTTCTTCGCGCACGATTATTACGGGTTCGACGACGCGCAATATGCCGCCGTCCGCCTGATCCGAGCGGTGCACATGATCGGCAAATCGCTGACCGAGATTCGCGGAAACATGCCCGCGTTCGTCAACACACCGGAAATGCGCTTCCAGGTCGACGAGAGCCGCAAGTTCGCGGTGATCGACGAGGTGCTCGCCCGGCTGGAGGCCGAGGGCGCCGACGT
Source organism: Sphingomonas sp. (assembly GCF_035555815.1). GTDB lineage: Bacteria > Pseudomonadota > Alphaproteobacteria > Sphingomonadales > Sphingomonadaceae > Sphingomonas. The sequence continues at coordinate 10,197 of NZ_DATMGG010000052.1, read as the reverse complement.
CAACCGCACCGACGGCGCGCGGGTGACCACGCCCGACGGCTGGTGGCTGCTGCGCGCGTCGAACACCCAGGACGTGCTGGTCGCCCGGGCCGAGGCGAAGTCGGCCGAGGCGCTCGACCGGCTGCTGGCGCAGATCGACGCGCAACTCGCCGCGAGCGGGCTGAAGCGCGGGCCCCAGGCGGCACATTGACGGGGAAGAGGGCTCAGGCGCAGCCGCGAAGACGCTAGGCTTTTTTTCGCGCAGAGGCGCAGAGAACGCAGAGGGGATGGTTTGGAGGTGAGGGCCGCTGCACCAGCGGCCTTCGCACCCGCGGCTACCGGTGGCGGAAGGTCTCAAGGCGGACGGCAGAGGCGAAACCCTCCGCGTTCTCCGCTTCCGCGCGAACCCTCGGTTCCTTCTTGCTTCGCGGTCTCGCGGGCACATCTCTTCTGGCGTCGCCGGGGATTGCGCTCCACATAGCGGCGATGCCCCCACCCCCCTCCATCATCCGCGTCATCGATCTTGAAACCACCGGCAACGCGCCGCCGACCCATGCGGTGTGCGAGGTCGGATGGCAGGACGTGGCGCTGGGCGCGGACGGGCGCTGGGATCTGTACGGCGAGGGCGGCAGCATCCTGGTCAACCCGGGCCGCCCGATCCCGCCAGTGACGATGGCAGTCCACCACATCCGCGACGAGGATGTCGCCGACGCGCGTTACTGGCACGACGTCGCGCGCCCGGTGCTCGACCCGTGGCCGCGCCGGATCGCGCTCGCCGCGCACCGCGCCAGTTTCGAGGAGCAGTTCTGCACCGCATCGCTGACCCATGGTGCCGACTGGATCTGCACGTGGAAATGCGCGCTGCGGCTATGGCCCGAATCACCGGGCTTCTCCAACCAGATGCTCCGCTACTGGCGGCGGCCACAGGGGATGGAGCACGAACGCGGCCTGCCGGCGCACCGCGCCTTTCCCGACGCCTATGTCACCGCCTTTCACCTGCGCGACATGCTCAACGAAGCCCCGGTCGCCGATCTGATCCAATGGTCGAAGGAACCGGGCCTGCTGCCGCGCGTCCGCTATGGCCCCGATCGCGGCCGGGAATGGCGCGAGATCGACAATGAATCGCTGTTCGGATTCCTGACCGACCGCGACGAGGACATCCGCTTCACCGCCCAGACCGAGCTGGCGCGCCGGCGCGGCGGCGGCGCGATCGGGCCCGTCACCGCGCAGGATCTGCTGCTGTAGCCGGGGCCGGCGCTCGGCGATTTACCGTCCCCCCGGCGCCGGCCGGGATTCGGGGCAACGAGCGTTGCCCTGCTTGAATATGGATCCCAGCCTGCGCCGCGATGGCGGCAGAGGCAAGGGATCAGCCGCTCAGTTCGCCGCCCGCGTCCCCTGGTCGATCAGCGCCTTGGCCGTGGCGATCGCCTTGGCCTCGCTGGTCTTGCCCTGCTGGATCTCGTCGGCGATCTCGAGCACCCGGCCGCTGATGACGGTGCCGTGATCGGCCTCCTCAGTGATGCGGATGCCGCCCTTGGCATCGGCGATCCGCGTCCATTCCGCCCGGATCGCCGCCCAATAGCCCTTGGTCGCCGCCCAGTAATCATCCGCCGCCTTCACGTTGAAGCCGCCGTCGCGGGTGTAGGTGTTGAGTACCGATTCCTGGACGAACGGCACCAGCTTGCTGTCCTTGTCGCCCATCTTGGTATTGTCCTGCCAGTGGATCCAGCCGGTCGGGGTCGGCTGATGGCGGTTGATGCCGAGATAGCGGTCATAGACCGGCCCGCGCACCGCATCGCGGCGGGCGAGCGGGCGCCACGTCCAGTTCGAGCGCCAGCGCCGCACGCCGCCCTCGGTCGTCCACTGGCCCCAGCCGCCGTAGCGCGGCGAATCGTCGACCTGATAGACCGTCTGCGACCAACGACCCGCACGCATTGCCGCCGGCACCGCTTCCCAGGTCCAGGTATCGCGATCGGTGTAGACCAGCACCCGCGCCGGCTCATATTCCCAGTCCTGCCGCCAGTGCTTGATCACCATCGGCTTGCCGCCGGCATCGACCACCAGCAGGTGCTGGAGCCGGATGACGCGGCCGGTATCCTCGATCACGCGCACCGCTTCGTGCCCGCCGGCGACGTGGTCGGGGATCGGCGTGTAATCCGCTTGCCACGGCGTGGTCTCGCGCATGTCGAAGCGGACCTTGTAATCGCCGGCCATCGCCAGGATGTCGCGGCGATCGGCCTCGAACGACGCGGTTTCGGCGGCGGCGGCGCGCGGCTTGACCGGGCCGTCGGCCAGCGCCGGCGTCGCGGCGGTCGCGGCCAGCAGGAGGGCGACGGCGGTGAGAGTGCGGGTCATTAGCGACTCCATCAAAAACGAATGCTGAGCGACACGCTACCGTTACGGCCCGGCTGCGTATAGGCGTCCTTGACCGGGGAGGTCGAGGACAGGCCGCGAATGTCGCTCCACAGCCAGTATTTCTGGTCGGTGATGTTGAACACGCCGCCGCGCAGCGTCACCGCCGGGGTGATGCGGGCATAGGCGGTCAGATCGAGGATGAAGCGTTCGTCGCCGCGAAAGGTGCTGGCGGTGCGGTGCTGTTCCTTCTCGCCGACATAGGTCATGCTCAGCCGCCCGCCGAACGCGCGGCCGGGCGCGTCATAGCCGAGGCCCGTCACCAATTTGAACGGATCGATCGATTCGAGCGGGGACTTCGCGCCGGTCGAATCGATCTCGTCGCCGATCGAATAGGACGCGGCGACCGACACATTCACGCCCGGCGCGGGACGCGCGACGATCCGCGCCTCCGCGCCGCTAACGCGAACGCGGCCAAGGTTGACCCACTGATAGATCCACGGCGTCGCCGGGCTGGGGAACGGCAGCCCGGTGGTTTCCACCTGCTCGATGAAGTTCGAATAATTGGCTTGGAAGCCGGTCAGGTCGACCGAGACGAGGTCGCTGGTGAAACGGGCGCCGCCCTCATAGCTTTCGCTGCGTTCGGGGCGCAGGTTGGGGTTGGGGATGCTGATGTAGCCGACCGGCGGATTTTCGAAGAAATTGTTCACCTGGCTCGGCTCGGGCGCCTTGAAGCCCTGGGCATAGTTGGCGAACAGCCGCACCTGCGGGGTCAGCTTGAGCACGGCGCCGATCTTCGGCGACAATCGCGATCCGTGCTGCTTGGCCGGGGCGAAGGTCGGCAGCAGCGGATCGTCGGTCGGGTCGAGATCATAGGCGTCGAAGCGCAGCGCCGGATAGAGCGTCAGCGGCCCGGCGGTGACCTCGTCGGCGACGAACAGGCCGGCGAGCATGTAGTTGGTGACCGGGAAGGCGCGGGTCGGATAGGTCTCGCCCGCCGGGGGCACGACGCCGTCGCGCAGGCCCTGCTGGCGGGTCGAGCTGATGTCGCCGCCGAACACCAGCCGGTGGCGCAGCCCGCCGGTCTCGAACCCGAGCCGCAACTCGCCCGACCCGCCGTAGACGCGATTCTCGAACGTGTTGAGCCGTTCGCGATCGGCGGCCGGGGTGCGGTCTTCGTCGGTGAACTGGACGTCGTCGGCATCCTGCCAATAGGCGGCCAGCCGGGCGAACTGGATCAGGCCAGCGCCGTCCCATGTCCAGTCGAACGCGACGCGCTTGCGCTCGCCGGTGTCGCGGCCCTGCAACAACTCGACGGTCGAGCTGAGGCCCGACAGCACGTCGCTGGCGAGGTAATTGTCGAGATATTCGCCGGTCAGGCGGAAGCGGTGGCCGCCGGCCTGATAGACGATCCGCCCCAGCGCGGCGTTGGAATGGCCGTCCTGCGGATTGGGCGTGGTGCGCAACGATCCGGTGACGTCGCTGGTGCCCTTGTTGTCCAGCTCGTGGAAATCGCGGCGGGTATAGGCCGCCATCGCCGACCAGTTGCCGCTGCGCCCCGCGACGATCGCGGTCTCGGAGAATTCGTTGCTCGCGCTGGCATAGGCGGCGCGGGCGACCCCGCCGATCGACTTGCCGCCGGTCAGGAAGTCGGCGGGGTCGGCGGTGGTGAAACTGACCGCGCCGGCCAGACCGTCGCTGCCGTACAGTGCGGAGGCGGGGCCGCGCAGGATCTCGACCGACTTGACCAGCCCGATGTCGACATAGTCGCCGCGCCCGGTCGACTGCGCGCCAAAGCTGAAGCCGTCGGGCACGCGCACGCCGTCGACCTGCATCAGCACGCGGTTGCCGCCGATGCCGCGAATGTTGAACCCCTCATTGCCCGCGCGGCCGGTGGTGCCGAGCGCCGCGCCGAAGCGCACCGGCTGGCGGGTGACGCTGATCCCCGGCTCAAACCGCACCAGATCCTTGATGTTGGTGGCCAGTTCGTCGGCGATCCTTTCGGCATCGATCACGGTCACCGTCGCCGGGGCGTCCTCCACCGCGACCGGCATCCGCGCGGCGGTGACGGTGATGGTCTGGTCCTGGTCGTTGCCGCCGTTGATCGCGTCGCCGGCATTGGGTCCGCCCGACGCCTGCGCAAACGCCGGGCCCGCCAGCACGATCGCCGCGACGCACCCCCCGATCATCCAGCTCGACCGTATCGTCATCTCAACCCTTTCCGCTAACGCGAGTGACTCTCATTTGCATGGAGCCGTTAGAAGCGGCGCGGCGCGGCGTCAATCCGCTGTGGCTCGGCGACTGGTCGAATGCGCGGCAATGGGCGAGCATCGGCGCATGGGCGGCGGGGCGATTCGCCGCTCACGCGGAGCGGCGCGGTGCCCCGCGAGACCGCGTGACGCGGGCGTCGCAAGCCGCTAAATGCCGCGGCCATGCCGAAGAGCCCATCGCGCCCGAAACTGTCCGTGGTCGTCCCCTGCTATAACGAGGAGGGGTGCCTCGACGCGCTCCACGCCCGCGTATCGGCGGCGGCGCGCGCGGCGGTGGGTGACGATCATGAGATCGTGCTGGTCAACGACGGATCAAAGGACGCGAGCTGGGCGGTGATGCAGCGGATCGCGGCGACCGATCCGCGCCTTGTCGCGATCAACCTGTCGCGCAACCACGGCCACCAGCTCGCGCTGACCGCCGGGCTCGACCTGTGCGCGGGCGAGCAGATCCTGATCATCGACGCCGATCTGCAGGACCCGCCCGAACTGTTGGCCGACATGCGCGCGACGATGATCGCGCAACAGGCCGATGTGGTCTATGCCGTGCGCCGCAAGCGCGAAGGCGAGACCCTGTTCAAGAAGCTGACCGCCGCGATCTTCTACCGGATGCTCGATCGCATCACCGATACGCCGATTCCGCTCGACACCGGTGATTTCCGGCTGATGAGCCGGCGTGCGCTCGACGCGCTGCTGTCGCTGCCCGAACAGGCGCGCTTCATCCGCGGGATGGTGGCGTGGATCGGGTTCAGGCAGGTGCCCTTCGTCTATGACCGCGCCGAGCGGCTGGCGGGCGAGACCAAATATCCGCTGGGCAAGATGATCCGCTTCGCGCTGGACGCGGTCACCGGCTTTTCCACCGCGCCCTTGCGCTTCGCCAGCCATGTCGGGCTGGCGCTGACCGGGGTGACGGCGATCGTGCTGCTCTATGTCGTCGCCAGCTTCTTCATGGGCAAGACGGTGCAGGGCTGGACATCGACGATGCTGGTCGTGCTGTTCCTGGGGTCGGTGCAGATGTTCGTGCTGGGGATGATCGGCGAGTATCTGGGCCGGCTCTACGTCGAATCGAAGCGGCGGCCGCTGTACCTGGTCGCCGACGTCGCGGGGCCGGTGCAGGGCCGCGCGACGCTGGGCTACCGCGCGGAGGATGTGGTCGCTCGCGACACCAATCTCACCAACGGGGCGGATTGATCAGCGGGACTTGGACGCCAGCGTGATGATCGACAGCCCCGGCGGCAGCGGCACGCGGCCGAGCAGGTGGCGTTCCAACCCGAACACCCGCTCGAACAACGCATTGAGTGGCTTTGCCGGCGGCGAATCGTCGCTGTCGTCCTTGCCGGTCAGCCGCCCGAACGCCCGCGCGCCGACCGCCGCCGGGAACAGCAGCGAATTGAAATAGCGCAGGCCGTTGTGGGTCAGCCCGGCCGCGCGGATCGCGGCATCCAGGCTCGCCTTTGAATAGCGGCGCTTGTGGTGGTTGACGACGTCGTGCGCGCTCCACATCCACTGGTGCGCGGGGACGGTGATCAGGATGCGCCCGCCCGGCTTCAGCCGCGCCGCCATCCCCTTCAGCGCGCCGATGTCGTCGTCGATATGCTCGACCACGTCGAGCACCGCGATCAGATCATAGCTGGCCGGCGCCACCCCGGTCAGTTCGGGCAGCGGCGCCTCGCCCACCGGCTTGCCCAGCCGCTGGCTGGCGATATCGCGCGCGGCCGGATCGATCTCGATCGCGTCGACCTCCCCGAACGCGCCCAGCATCGGCAGGTTGTGGCCGGTGCCGCAGCCGATCTCCAGCACCCGCGCGTCGCCCGGCAGCGCGCCATAGCGGGTCAGATAGTCGGCCAGGATGTCGCGGCGCGCACGATACCACCAATGCGTCGAATCATGCGCCGCCATGCGGTCATAGACGATTCGGTCCATCAGACGATCCTGGCCATATCAGCCGAACACCCAGTTGCGATTGATCGCGAACATCGCCAGCGGCGTGACGAACAGCAAGGGTAGCACCGGCGTCCAGTCGGGCAGCCCCAGCGCCGACGTGCACAGCCATGTCCAGAACGCGTTGAGGGCGTAGCTGATCAGGCTGGCGACCACGAAGCGCAGCGTCGTGCGGCCGGGGTTGTCGCGAGTGCCGTGGCCGCGAAAGCTCCAGCGGCTGTGGATGACATAGCCGATCGCGACGCACACGACATAGGCGAGGAACATCGCCGCCTGCGGATGGATCGCCGTGGCCAGTACCAGAGCGGTGTAGATGCCGGCGCCGATCAGCGTCACACCGCCGCCGGTGATCGCATAGCGCACCAGCTGGCCCAATGTCGTATTGGCGTTGAGGTGATCGAGTGCCCTGGAAACCACGTGCTATCCCAAAGACCCGTTCGGGCTGAGCCTGTCGAAGCCCCGCCCTTTCCTTTTCGTGCCGAACCGAAGAAAGACGGTCCTTCGACACGCTCAGGACGAGCGGTATGTGCAGGCGCGCACTATCCCCAAGCCGCCGAAGAGGGAAGCGGAATTGAACGATAGCCCGGCCACCCCGACGGCCCCGTCGCGTTTCGAGCTGGCGATCGAACGCCGCTGGCTGAGCCTGACCCTGATCGCCTGGGGGCTGATCGCGCTGTGGTACATCTGGCAGCGCTGGGCCAACATCACCTGGCTGACGCTGGGCGACACCGACGACAACATGCGGCTGATGCAGGTGCGCGGGCTGCTCGCCGGGCAGGGCTGGTACGACCTGCGCCAGTACCGGCTCGACCCGCCGGGCGGGTTCAACATCCACTGGTCACGGTTGGTCGATCTGCCGATCGCCGGGCTGATCCTGCTCCTCAAGCCGTTCCTCGGTACCGCCTGGGCGGAACGCTGGGCATGCGGCATCGCGCCGCTGCTGCCGCTGGCGGTGACGATGGCGGGGCTGGCGTTCACCGTCCGCCGGCTGGTGGCGCCCGCGGCCTACATCCTGTCGACGATCATCCTGCTCGGCGCCGCCGCGACGATGCAGATGTACGTGCCGATGCGGGTCGACCACCACGGCTGGCAGCTGGCGATGCTGAGCGTCACCGTCGCCGGCCTGGCCGATCCGCGCCGCGCGCGTGGCGGCGCCATCGTCGGCGTCGCCACCGCGATCTCGCTGACGATCGGGCTGGAGATGCTGCCCTATGCCGCGATGGCCGGCGCGATCGTCACGCTGCGCTGGGTGTGGGACCGGGAGGAGGCACGGCGGCTGGCGGCCTATGCGGCGACGCTGGGCGGGGGCAGCGCGATCGGTTTCGCCGCCTTTGCATCCTATGACAATATGGCGATGCGCTGCGACGCGCTGACCCCGGTGTGGCTGTCGGTGATGGTCGGCGGCGGTGCGCTGCTGTTCGTCCTGTCGTGGATCAGCCCGACCAGCCGGCCCGCGCGGCTGGCGCTGGCGGCGGGCGCGGGCGCGGTCGTCGTCGCGGCGTTCGCCCATGCCTTTCCGCAATGCCTCGGCCGACCTGAAAACGTGTCGCCCGAACTCGCGCGTACCTGGCTCGACAACGTGCGCGAGGCCAAGCCGATCTACAAACATCCGCTGCGCGCGGCGCTGCCGATCGCGGCGCTGCCGATCGCCGGGCTGATCGGCGCGATCGTCGCCACCTGGCGTGCGCGCGGCAGCGATCGCTTCTCCGGCTGGGTGCCGGTCGCCCTGTTCGTCGCCTTCGCCGCGGCGATGCTGCTGTGGCAGGTGCGTGCCGGCCCGGCGGCGCAGCTGATCGGCGTGATCGGCGCGACCGCGCTGGCGTGGGTGGTGCTGCCGTGGCTGCTCGGCCATCGCTGGATCGCGGTGCGCGTGATCGGGTCGGTCGCGGGGTTCCTGCTGATCTCCGGCCTGTTCGCCGGGCTCGCGATCCGCTTCCTGCCGATCGACCGGCCGGACAAGCGCACCCAGATCGTCAGCCGCGCCGGTGCGCGCTGCACCAGCATTCCGGCGATGCGCCCGCTCGAACCGCTGGCGCCCACCACCATATTCACCCATGTCGATCTTGGTCCGCGCCTCATCGCGCTGACGCATCATTCGGCGATCGCCGGGCCGTATCACCGCAACGGTGACGCGATCCTGGACGTCCACCACGCCTTTACCCGCGGCGCCGACGAATTCCGCGCGATCGCGAAGCGCCATGGCGCGCGGCTGCTGCTGGTGTGCCCGAACATGGCTGAGACGACGCTGTACCGCGCGCGGGCACCGGGCGGCTTCTATAGCCAGCTCGCCGCCAATCAGGTGCCGAAATGGCTCGTCCCGGTGCCGCTCCCCAGGGGCACGCCCTTCCGGCTGTGGCGGATCGACTATTAGCGCGCGCTAGGCAAAGCTGGCGCGCAATCCGTCGATCACGAACTGGGTCGCCAGCGCCGCGAGCAGCACGCCGAGCAGGCGGGTGATGACCGCCTCGATCTTGGCGCCCAGGAACCGCATGATCGGTCCGGCCGCCAGCAGCGCCGCCAGCGTCAGCGCCAGCACGGTCAGCATCGCGCCGATCACCACCGCCGATCGCGCCAGCCCCTGGTTCTGCGACATCAGCAGCATCACCGACGCGATCGATCCCGGCCCTGCGATCATCGGCATCGCCATCGGAAAGATCGACACGTCCTCGATCTCCGGCGTTTCCGCCACCTTTTGCGCGCGATCCTCGCGCCGCTGGGTGCGGCGTTCGAACACCATGTCGATCGCGATCAGGAACAGCATCAGCCCGCCGGCGATGCGGAACGCGTCCAGCCCGATGCCGAGCGAGCGCAGCAGCTGCTCGCCGAACAGCGCGAACACCAGCAGGATCAGCGTCGCCACTCCCACCGCGCGGATCGCCATCGCGCGGGAATGCGCCGCGGTCGCGCCGCTGGTCAGCCCGGCGTAGATCGGCGCGCAGCCGGGCGGATCGATCACCACCAGAAAGGTGATCAGCGCCGACAGGTACAGCTCGATCAAATCGCGTCCTCGGCAAGCGCGACGCCGGCGTTGCGGTGCGCGGCGACGACGGTGTTGCGCAGCAGCACCGCGATCGTCATCGGCCCGACGCCGCCCGGCACCGGCGTGATCGCCCCGGCGACCGACGCCGCACCGTCGAAATCGACATCGCCGACCAGCCCCTCGTCGAGGCGGTTGATGCCAACGTCGATCACGGTGGCGCCGGGTTTGAGCCATTCGCCCTTGACGAAGCGCGCCCGCCCGACCGCCGCGACGACGATGTCAGCCCGCGCGACATGGCCGGCCAGATCGCGGGTGCGCGAATGCGCCAGCGTCACCGTCGCGCTCTTCGCGGTCAGCAGCGCCGCCATCGGCTTGCCGACGATGTTGGAGCGCCCGATCACCACCGCCTCCCGCCCGCTCAGGTCGCCCAGCTCCTCCTCGAGCAGCATCAGGCAGCCAAGCGGCGTGCACGGCACGAACCCCGGCAATCCGGTCGCCAGCCGCCCGGCATTGACCGGGTGAAAGCCGTCGACGTCCTTGTCCGGGCTGATCCGGGTCAGCACCACGCTCTCGCGAATATGCGCCGGCAGCGGCAGCTGGACGAGGATGCCGTCGACCGCGTCGCTGTCATTCAGCGCGTCGACCAGCGCGATCAGTTCGGCCTCGGTCGTGGTGTCG